>CAZJXF010000052.1:0-22317 GCA_964549995.1 uncultured Desulfatirhabdium sp.
GCTTCAAACAAGTATCCGATGCAACATCAAAAGGCGGTTCTCCCCCCATGCTCAGATCCGTCAAGAACCATAGCCGGGGATGAAGCGACTTTTTGCGAGGCCATCATAAAGGAAGATCCGACAAGTGGTGATGTCCACGTCGGAGCTTGCCGGTATTCCAACTCGATGGATCCGAGAAAAGGTCTGCTCACTTAAAGATCAGCGGGACATCATTTTGGCGGGCATCGACCTGTCGGTTACCGGCATCTGAGCGATTCAAGACAGCGGCATCGCGTGCGCTATCCGATCATCCGATGAAACCGACAGGAAGATCAACACCATCGATGGAGGAAGAGGTCCCATCATGGCTGAAACGCTCTACGTTCTGGAATCTGGAAGCTATCTGCGACGGGAGGCCGACACCCTCAAGGTGGTACACGACGGAAAGGTGACGGCGGAGGTGGCTGCCGACGGTCTCAAAAAACTCATCCTCGTCGGCTACGTATCGCTTTCCAGCGGTGTCCTCGATTACCTCATTCAGCACCGGATCGAAACGGTGTTTCTGACACCGACGGGCCGTTTTCGGGCACGGCTGGCCATCGACGAGCACAAACATGTCCAGATGCGGCGGGATCAGTACCTGCGTCTGAGTGACCCGAAAACGGCCCTCGGGTTCGCTCGGCAGATCGTCCACGGAAAGATCGAAAACGGGATTCGCTTTCTGAGCCTTCGGGCCAGACAGTACCAGAACGAAAGCCTGCGGCAGGCGGCCGCCCGAATGAAGGCCATTCAGGCTTGTGTGAATGCCGTCGATGATTTGGAACAGTTGCGGGGGCTGGAAGGCACGGCATCCAACGTCTACTTCGGATGCTTCGGGGCATTGATCCAGAACGACGCCTTTTCGTTTACGGAGCGAAACCGAAGACCTCCCCGGGATCCGGTCAACGCATTGTTGTCTTTCGCCTACACCCTGCTGACCAACGAGGTGTTGTCCGCCGTAAAAACCGTCGGCCTCGATCCCTATCTGGGCGCCCTTCATGCCATCGACTACGGCAGGCCGTCGCTGGCCTGCGACTTGGTGGAAGAATACCGGAGTATCCTGGGCGACCGACTGGTGCTGGGCCTGATCAACCGCAAACTCGTCAAGCCCGAAGATTTCGTTTACCGGAACGCCGACCGTAAAACCTACCTCGACGAAACGGATTTGGCCCAAAACCGTCCTGTAGAGATGAAACCGGCGATTCAGCGGGCCTTCATCGCAGCCTACGAGCAGATGATGAACCGCCGGGTCTGGTACGAGGCTCAGGAAAAACACATCAGCTACCGATGGCTCATTCAGCAACAGGTGCGGCGGTTTGCCGAAGCCCTCGAACAGGCCGATGGGGTGTATCGGCCCTTCGTGATGCGGTAGAAGCCGGAATGGGGCGCATCCACCGTCCGTCCGCTCTGATGCAAGGTATAGCGGTCCTCGGTCATGACCTGTGGGCAAAGACCGCCGGCGACCGACAGAATGCGCTTCATGGATACCTCTGACCATCGGCAAAGGACTGCCTCGCCTTGGCCTTCTGCCCACAAGTGAAAAAGGGAATTTCGGTTGTCTTAGCCCATTTCCTCGACAAGGCGGTGCAGTGAAACAGCCCAGGTCTTCCTCTCGTTCAACGCTCTGGAATAAGCATTGTTCGAAAGAGACCGGGCCTTTTCGAGCAGCATGGTCGTCATTTCCTTTCGGACCTCCGGATCATTTTCCTGCTGAACGGCCTTGATCAATTGGTCAGCTTCGCCCTGAAAGGCTCTGACACCCTGAATCCGCCTTCGAAAACGGTCAAGCCTTTCCTTCCGAAGCGCTTGCGGGTCGGTCGCTTCAACCGGCGGCGTTGGCTGGGCCGCTCCTGTCGGTTGTTTCGCCGGAATCGCCGACGACGTTTCGACGGCATTCTCTGGCTTCGAAAGGGATCGCAGGCGAAAGGCCTCCGATTCCACCGGCTCCACCAGGACCCATCCGAGTGGAAGCGACGGGGTCCCGGTCTTCGGATCGATCGCGAGACGGCGCGTTTTCGGGAAGACCTTCACTCCCGGCTTTCCGAGTTTTTCAAATTCCCTTTCTCGAATATACGCCATGTCTTCGTCCTTGATCCAATCGCCCGTCATGCCGCGCCATCCGCTGCCCCAAGACATTCGGAGGACAAAAGCACCCGGCTTCCCCTCCGTATCCCTCATTCGTCGGAGCAGCCCGTCGTAAAACCGAACGACATCTTTTGTCGCGGCCCCATACCGATCGAAGAACTCCCGTTCCCGTTCGGCGATGCGTCTGTAATGCGCCCGAATTCGTCCGATCATTCGATCGAAGCCCGAAACGTCTTCGGATCGTTTGATGCCTGCCGCCCGGCGGACCGCATCCTTGGCCAGCAGCGGATCGATGTGCGCCTGGACCACCACCTCCGCCCCCATCTGCAAGGTTTCCACGTACATGCCTACAGCCTGGCGAAAATCGCTTTGGGTTTGCTGACTCGAAACAGCCCTCCATCCCGGCTGATCCCCCTGCTTCAGGTTGAAGAACTTGATCTCCTCGCAGACGAGGTTGCCCTGAGCGATCAGACCCGTTGAATCGCTGATCTGCAACGGTCGGATGAACACGTGATAGGGATCGTCGCCGCCAAGCTTCTCAACAGGCCTCCTGAACCGGCTCTTATAATCCTCCTTGTTGTTTGCCCGAGGGCTCATTTCCGTCGGATTCAAACCCGTCCACAAAGCGGTATGAATGGCGCCCTTCAGGGAGCTTCCGGCAAGATAGGGCTGCCCATATGCGTTTTTAAGAAAACTTCGGATTTCCTTGGGTTTCGCCGATCCGCCGCACTTCATGGTATACATCGGTCTCACCGCAACGCCATATTCTTGAACGATGCGATCCAGCCGTACATCCCTCGATAGGTCGTTGATGGCCTTTGGGGTTTCGGCCAGTTGCTCCGCCAGGGAATTGAAATCGATGACATCGACTCTGCCGTTCTGGACGAGAAAATCCAGATTGACGATCAATTTGTTCCCGTCCCCCAGATGCATGGGGGAAAGTAAGGTAATCTTCCAGGTTCGCGTGGTATCGGCCGCTGCATTCATCGCGACACCTCCTTCAGATAGGGCGGTACGACACACGGCAAATCAACGGCCCGAAAGTCCCTGCATGCGCTATGGGTCAACGCCAACTTGTTTTTGTCACGGGTGCGCTCCGGAAGGGTTTCGACCACCCGCCCTTTCGGTTTGGCCGAGAAATAAGATCCTTCGGTGAACACCCGGACCGGGGAGCGCCCGATCGTCGATCCGGAAATCCATCCCGATCGGGTGCCCAGACCGTAGGCAGTCGTTTTCAGAAGCGACTCGAGGCTGTCTTCCGGGCCGGGATTGAACAGGGAAAGGGTGATGAACCCCTGCGTCTTTTCCTTCCTGGGAACCTCGAATTCCTGTTCGGAAACGACCTCGAAGTGCCCCAGGCCGCTGCTGCGGTCCGCCCCGAGCCCCGTATCCCCCAGAAAGGCCAGTGCGGATCGAAAGCGCTCGAGATCCTTCTCCTCGACATCGGCCAGAAAATAGAGCCCGCTTCGGGGATCGAAGAATTGCAGGGCGAAGAAAAACAGACCGTCGTCCTTTGGAATACCCAGCCGATCCACGGAAACACGCTGACGCTCCGTTTTCACCCAGGGCCGCAGGTTTTTAATGGAAGGATCTCGATCGAATTCGGCCTGACTGACAGCCACCCCGTTTTTTAGACGTTGGATTCGGGATGGATCGAGATCGATCGTCTTGCCCGCCAGGACATCCTCGAACAGTCGCCGGGACAACCAGCGAATTTCCCGAGCCTCCTTGCGCCGCTTCGGATCGACGACCCGCCAGATACGCCACACCGGCATGGGAAACAGAAGCAGGTTTCCGATGTAGGGAAAGGCCGAACTCACCCGAAACGGCGGCTCGTGAAAAAACCGATCGTCCGCATCCTGCGGATAGAGGGCCGCCCAGCTCAGGGCCAGGGCTGCAGAGAGGGTGTCGGAACGAACGAAGTCATCCGACACCTCAGGGCTGCCCGAGCCTTTCGAATCCACATGGAGGGCGGATCGAAATTTCAATTGAAATACCCGCATGAGGCCACCTCCTTTCACGAGGCTGCGGGAGACTGCTCGGCTGTTTCAAAGGTCTGCCGCAGGGTCGACGGAATCTCGATACCGCTGGGTCTTGCGGCCTTGCCGCTGCGGTAGTCTTCGGCCGTCTTCTCGGTGATGGCATCGATGCAGAAACGAACCTTTCCGTAGCCCCGGCTGCCGTGACCCCCCAGATAGTCGTCCTGAAGCAGTTCCATGCATCCGAACACAGCGTTCACATACTCCTTCTCGTCGTCCTCTCCGTAGAGATTGACCACCAGCTCGAAGCCGAACCGGGCACCGGCCGGAACCCGCTCGATCTGCCGAGGATTGGCCTTGGAGGTGATCCGGTCGATGGCAACCTCGGTCTTGACCTCGGTCATGGGCATATCGGTGTTTCGGGCCTTTTCCAGATCCTCCGGATTGAGCAGCCTGGCATCCCGAACGACCAGCCGTTGCGGCACGATCTCGCCTGATGCGACGGCTTCCTGCTTGTCGATGGGAACACCGAACAGCTTTGTGGCGAATTGTGCAACGTTCGTCGAAGGTTTGGCAGAAGCTATCCGCTTACCTTTTTCAAGTTCACTTTCGATTTCATTAGAATCCGTATATTTCTGATTATCGTTCTCAAACTCGATAGTCATCCAAAAATTGGTGCGTTCAAGAAGGCTTCGCATTTTGCCCCGAAGCGATGATCCTGGAATATATGGAAAATTACTGATTGGATCACGAATGACAATCTTGTCAGCCCCACCTATACTCATCTCCGTTGAATTCCCACCGATATGAAGGCCTGTTAGTGCAGTCAAGGTTCCATGGATGAACAAACGCTTTTTGAAGGTCAGTGCTTGAGACATAACTAACGCCCCCTTTCCGCTTTCTTTTTCTCATCATAAAATTTATGGTATGCGAGAATGGCCTCAAAGAATCGACAAAAATTCTGAAACCTTGGTTCTTTCTTTTCATGAACCATATCGATTGCTTTTCCAAGTACTATCCTTAGTATTTCCATGCCTTTAACCCTATAATTTCGAGCATGGGCATACGAGAGATGCGGCTTAAGCAAAACCAGTTTATTGACAATATCTACTTTTGCCCCTCTTTCGGCCTTGTCTTGCATCAATTCCAGTTTTTTTACGGTGCCATATATGTTTCGAATTTGGGATGTATTCAGGGAATTTTCGGCTTGAACACTTTCGGCAGCAATTTTCTCCGCCCATTCAACCAGACGCTGGGGAGCTTTGCCGTCCAAAATCTCGATAAGTACATTATCACTGGGATATTCAAATGAAGATCTCGATTCACTGGTACCCGTTTGACGGTTGGAAGCGTTGCTATGCTGCCCTTGCCTAAATGCTCCTTGGCCTCGATGTTGTATAATGGTTTGTGGCATCATTTTCCTCCTTTCGTTCGGTGAAGGTAATCGATCCATCGCAGGGGCAAAGCCAGCCATACATAGACCGGTAATGCAGTTTTTGTCCTATAGCCGTTTTTGTCGAATTGATCATTGAACAAGATGTTCGCCCAAGTTGAAACAGCAACCTCATTGTCTCGGAATCTTCGGCGAAGCTGATAGGCCGTTCGCCAGCGCCAGGCTTGATAGCAAAGCTCCTGCCAGGCCTGAACCGATGAAACACCTCGGGTTCGCATCGCCCGATCCACCCAGATGTCATGGGAAGCCGCCATCTGGGTCAGGTAGCTGAGCCATCCTCTGTCGCCGCACTTCATCTCTTCTTCGAGCAAGACATGCAGCACCCGAACTGCATCCATGTCCTCCCAAACGATGGGCGTGTTCAGAAAACAGAACCCATCCTTGCGGAGCCCATCCGTTTCGGGAAACCAGTCCCTGCGCACCCGCTTGGCCTTGTGCTCGGCATCGCCCGCCATTTGGGCGCCTTTGTAGATGGGGAATTGGCCGTCATGCAGGGTGATGCCTCCCGAAATGGACATGTCGGAATTGTAGCAGCAGAACATTCGAAAATCCTCTCGGATCGTTTCCGCCAAGGTCGGCAGCTGATCCCAGGATCCGATCACGAACAGATCGTCTCCTCCGGCATAGACGATCTGACAACGCTTGAAGCGATCGTCGTGCAGAAGCTCCGGCACATAGCCTGCGAAGAACCAGTGCAGCTGTCGCGACAGGGTGGCCATCCGGGAAATGGAGGCCATCGGTTTGAGCTTGGGCTTGCCGTTTTCAAGAATGACGGCACCCCACCCGGCATCGGCTCGCTCGGGCCAACGCAGCCCTTCGATGAACACCGAACCGAGGTTGTCGACATCCATCCGAAGAATGCCGAGCCGCTGGATTCCCGCCGCATGCCGGGCATAGTCTTCGAAATCCCATTCCTCCCCGTCTTCGGTTCGAAGATTGCGATCACTGTCCCATTTGCCGAGCGCCATCATGGACAGCGTACATGCGGGTGTCGGGACGGCGGAAAGTCCCTCCTTGCAAAGGACATCGGCTAGAAGTACGCATTCGGCATCGAGATTGCGGACGTTCGATAGAGCGTCCAGCTCCTTGCGGGACAGGAGAAACACGGAACTCCTTAGGACAGAGATCGGAATAAATGCCTTTCGGTTGATCAAGTTTCCGACCCGCTCGAATGCCGCCTCGTCGTCCCAGACCACCAGAACGGCATCCATGTCCTTGATCCAGGAGCCGATACGCTGAAGTTTTTCGCAGGCATCGCATTTGTCGGTGCCCGACTTCAGGATCCGGCTGCCGCAAACTTTGCAACTCATAACGGGATTGAATCCGGTATCCGGTTCGAAAAAATGTGGCCCCATGTTTTCCCTGAATCGGGTCAATCGGTCCCGCTCCAAATCCTCGGCCACCTCCTTCCAGGCCGTGGACATGTTTCCCCGCTCGAACATCTCCGCCGTGACGGGACTCATGCCGATGCCCAGAAACACGGATCCGTAAAACTCGTCGAGCAGCCATCGACCGATGTCGCGTCGGGCCTCAAGAATCCGATCCCGGGCGTTGGCCGGAACCAGCAGATAGAACTTGCCTCCCGAGTTGTAGAGCACAGCCGCACGGTTCAACCCGGCCTGCCGCAGCAGGAAATCGCAGGCGACGCGGCAGAAAAGCTGCACATAGAACGATCGGCCCCGAAGCCCTTTGGCTGCCCCCTTGTTCGTCAGGTTGTAGATGAATTTCTGGATGCCCGAAAAATCGCCGCATACCAAAAGCCATTTGGGTTCGGTCCGGCTTTCGATATTGAGCTTCGGGTTGTCTCGATCCATCTGAAACCGATACAGCCCCTGAGCGATGGCCGCCGTGGTGCGGAGATGGTCGAAGAGCGAAATATCCGGATGACGGAGATTCGTGGCCGAAGGCACGTTGGCGGTATAGATCTCGAGCAGGGTGGTCAGAGAACCTGTCAGATCGACGAGAGACAAATCCGGATGCCTTTTGGCCAAGGTATCCAAATCGGCCATCAACCCTTCGGCCAGGTTCCGGTAGCGATCCGTCATCGGTTCCTTGGCCAGCAGGTGGTCCCATTGGGATGGGTCGCAGGCTGCTTCAGGCTGTTTGGATGTGCTCAAATTCAGTTCACCGGCCCCCTTCGGGAAGACGGCTCCCCGCTCGAGACCCAGCGGACACAGGTCGATCCGATAACTGGTTGCCGTATTGTCCGTGTTCTCCTGAAGAAAGACCCTTTGCAGCACCGGTTCGAGCAGGGTTTTGCGATGGATATCCCGCCTGTAGTATTTCCCGAGCTCTCGTTCGCTCGAGGACAGGCGATCGGCTATCCGAATGACACTGGCTTCGAAACCCGTTTCGTCGTCCCGGTGATGGGCGGCGCACCAGATTTTCCAGCTCTTGTCGGTATGCGTGCGCAGGCAGTCGAACCGCGCCTCCAGCCAGTCGCAAAAAGCCGACGTGTGTGCCGCATGCAGGTGGGTGGGATGGCCGTTACGATCCCGGCAGAACGACTGATGATGCGGATCGCTTCGGGCCTCGGAAAAGACGTCCCCCCGCTCCAGCAGTTTGCCCACGTCGTGCAGCAGACCGGCCAGAACGACCCAATGAACCGTTTCGTTTGTCATCGATACCCTCCTTTATCGTGGATCCGTCCTGACATCGACGTCAGGACGCTATGGTTGACGGCTTCGCAAAAAGTCGATCTACCCCCGATTTTCGGGTAGTTCCAGGCCTGAGCATGGGGGCGGGTACGCCTTTTTCGCTGCATCGGAAAAAGGCCGGAAATCTCCTCCATGCGGCATGGAAGGAGAAACGCCTTGCTGCACCGTTTCAATCTTTCCAAGACCCATCGACGTCCCCTTGCCGACATGAACGAGCCGAGCCACGGAAAACCAATCCTGCAGGGCTTCGGCCTCGGCCTCGAAACGGGCTTCCCCGACCAGCCCGCCCATCGGAACCTTGCGGCGCTGCCTGTTGGACCATCGGCTGTAGTCGCTCCATCGCAGCTGTTCGCTCTGCGGCCTCAGGTCTGAAAAACCATCGATCATTTCCCTATAGCGTTCTTTTCCGAGAAATCCGCTGGAGGCGAACAGATATCCGAGGCTTTCGAGACGACGGATCAGGGTCGCGAAAAAATAAGGCCAATCCATCCGACCGAGATATTTCCCGTTTTTCCGAAGGCGCACCGGGGTAGTCAGCTTGCAGGTGATCTGCCGACCGGAACCCTGGTCATCGCCGAGCCATTCGGAAAGCGGAGCACCGTGACCAAAATCCGAACAGCGGTCGAAATCGAGGGGAATGTCCCGATTCGTCCCCTGAGGCGACCGCTCCTGAACGGAAAGAAGAGTATACGGCACCCGTGAAGCGCCGATGCCCGTCTGTTCCCCGTTCTGAAGCGCCTTGAACACCACGGGGGCATAACGAATGCAGTCTCCGAACAACGTCACGGACAAGTGCATGTGGTTGGCTTCGCCGTCCATCGTCGGATACAGCACGTATCCTCGGGGCGCCTCTTGGATGCGTGCATCCTCGCTCTGGTCTTCCATGAGCCGGAAATAAGGGCAGCTTCTGCGAATCAGGCAGGGTTTGCAGACCGGCCGCCTGGGAAAAGGGCACAACAGCCGCTGCAGCTCCCACCCCAGAAGGCCCCGCCAGGCAGACCCCCAGTAAAGATGCTCGAAAACGGATGGCCGAACCGTCGCTGCAGCCCTTGGGTGGTTCTGCGCAAGAGGTCGATCCTCTTCGGATCGTTTGCGGTCGGTACGGTCGCCTCCAGATTGCCCGTCAATTCGACAGTCCATGCGATAGACGGCCACAGGCAAGTCGCCAAAAACGGATCGGGGATTCGGAAGCGTTTTCATGGGACGGTTTTCCTCCTGAATCAACGGCATGCAGGGGTATCCCCCGGTCATGCCCAACGGTGGAAGTTCGATCCTTTTCGGATGGGTATGAAACAGGATTTGGCCCGCAATGTCCATCGTGGCAATGTTGCCGTCGAAAGACCGAAGGGTCAGATGCACGATGCATCAATCGAACAACGGATGGGCTACGACAAGTGAGATTGAATAGGATAACCGGAATAAAGGGGGATTGGTTGGAAGGAAACGATGAAAATCGCTTGTAAGTAGTGGCTGGAAACGGAATGGTGGCAGAAGAATGCAGGATGATCGAATGGGGTGGATGCAGTTGGTTGACCAGCGCTCGAGCAGGGTTGCATATTTGAGAGGCATAACCCTTCATTGAGGCATTTCCGCTGAGTGAAATGAAAGGATCGGGCGGAATCCATGACTGCAGAAGATTGACATGCTTTCTATAATGGGGTAACCCCCGCATGTCAACCGAAAAACCACGATCCCAGCATTTCTGAAATGCCCTTGAATGGTGAAACGACACAACAACAGGCGACCCCAGTGACCCTGTCGGTTTTCCGGTCATGAAGCCAATCGGGCGGGGATTGGATTACCAAGATATCCCTATTCAGCTGAACGCTTCTATCGATCCGCCTTTGGCCCACCATCTGCTTGGCAGGAAGGCTCAGCCCGAGCGTGGTCAAAAAGCAATCGTCGAGGAAAACTCCCTCGCTCCATTTGCCGAAGGTGTGATCATGTTCAAGCCCGTGCTCACCAATCCGATTTAGATCCGATAATTTCAGATGGGTTTCGCGTGATGCCGTCAAAAAGCTTAGACATTGAACTTGACTTTATTACATGAAACCCATGATATTGTTGTGGGTAACGTGAAACAAAGTCAAGGATACCGACAATGAAACATGATGCGTTTTTCCGAAAGCACCCGGTTTTCACCGGTGAGGAGTTGGCTGACTATCTTTCATCCCATGGTGAATTCGGCGGACGGACGCAGGAGTCGCTCCTGGCATACCACCAGAAGGCCGGACACGTCGTTCGGATACGCCGCGGGTTGTATGCCGTCATCCCGTCGGGAGCCGATACGGAGTCGTATCCGGTCGATCCGTTCCTCATCGCAGCGAAGCTGACACCCGATTCGCTGTTATCGCACCATACCGCATTGGAATTTCACGGAAAGGCTTACTCGGTTCAAACACACATCACCTACTCGGCATCCCGCCCGCTTGCACCTCTGACGTTCCGCTCCCATGTTTTCCGGGGGACAAGGTTTCCACACACTCTCCTTCGCTCGGGAAAAATCCACGTCGGCGTTTTAACCCCCGAGCGCGCCGGTATGGAGCTACGAGTCACGAGCCTGGAGCGGACCTTGGTGGACGTCTTGGATCGTCCGGACCTTTCGGGAAGCTGGGAGGAAATCTGGCGGTCGCTGGAGTCGGTCGAGTTCTTCGACCTCGACAGGGTCGTCGAGTACGCACTCCTGCTCGGAAACGCGACCACCGGCGCGAAGGTGGGGTTCTTTCTCGAACAGCACCGCGAACCGTTGATGGTGGAGGACAGACACCTCAAGGCGCTTCACGAACTGCGGCCCAGGCAACCGCATTATCTGGACCGCGCCAGGCGGACATCTGGTCGCCTCGTATCGGAATGGAACTTGGTAGTTCCAAGGGAAGTGCTCGAACGGGCGTGGGGGGAGGTACTATGAAAATCTCCCCGGAAAAGCTGGCCACCGAAGCGCAGGCAACGGGCTTCAGACCGGATGTGCTCGAAAAGGTCGCTCACCTACTTGGCCTTCTCAATGCCATACGAAGCCACCCTTTTCTTAAAGGGAAGTTGGTCCTCAAGGGTGGAACGGCTTTGAATCTTTTCGTCTTCGATGTTCCCCGGCTCTCCGTAGACATCGATCTGAACTACGTGGGAGCCGAAGATCGCGATGGCATGCTCGCCGAACGTCCCAAGGTCGAGCAGGCTATGCAAGCAGTCTTCGCTCGGGAGGGCTTCAGCGTCAGGCAGGTGCCTGAAGAACACGCCGGAGGTAAATGGTTGTTGCGGTACGAAAGCGCAACCGGTCGGAGCGGGAACCTCGAAGTGGACATCAATTTCATGTTTCGTGTCCCGCTATGGCCTGTGGTGATCAGCGACTCTCATTCCGTCGGGGCTTGGCGGGCCATAGGGATTCCCGTGTTGGATCGGCATGAACTGGCGGCCGGAAAGCTCGCGGCATTGTTGGCACGCAGACAGGCGCGGGACCTGTTCGACAGCCATCTGATTCTTCGAACGGAAAACCTCGATTCCCACCGCCTTCGTATCGGATTCGTTGTCTACGGTGCAATGAACAGGAAGGATTGGAGGGCGGTCTCAGCGGACGATGTGGACTTCGACGCCATGGAATTGGCCAGGCAGTTGGCCCCCACGCTGCGCGTCAATGCGGCCGAGGTTCAAGCAGAGTCAGCCGAATACGGAAGGCGTCTTGTAAGGGAATGCCGCGAAGGTCTATCCGCCGTGCTGCCTTTCGCGGCCTCCGAGCGGGCGTTCTTGGACCTGCTGCTGGACCGAGGGGTGATCGATCCTACGCTTTTGACCGCCGACGAATCTCTACAGCGGCGCATTCAATCCCAGCCTCTTCTCGAATGGAAGGCTCTCAACGTGCGAAAGCACAAAGGATTGTCTTGATGAAAGGGCCTGCTCGACAGAACAGGCCCTTTTCGTTTGTGATGCAACGATCGGAAAGGCTACTTTTTTGGGTCGATCATCCTTCTTTCCGGTCCCCCCGTTCTTCCAAACGACGTCAAAGGAGCATCCAAAACCCAAACAAGCATATCCCCACACGCGTTGCCTCGATGTCACCACGCCCTTACGACTAAGCCACCTCACTCCTTGCTGCTTTCTCATCGCCATGTGATCCGCCACCACCCGGCAAATTTTATTCAACAGTCCCTTAACGCTTAATCAAAGCCCCAGGCATTTCCGGGCAAGGCGTAGGGCTACCCAGATAGGCCGAAAAGTCAATTTCTCGATAATAGCAATGGTTCGGATAGCGATCGGATGAATGGTATCAGATCCGTTGCGGAGGTCTCAATCCCCTCAAGGCGGGGCAATGGTTCGGACGCATCCCCGTTTCAGTTCTTGTTCGTAAGGCCATTGGTCTCAATCCCCTCAAGGCGGGGCAATGGTTCGGACAAATGGGATGGAATGCGGGTAATGGTTATTGGTTCAGTCTCAATCCCCTCAAGGCGGGGCAATGGTTCGGACCCTTTAGACGACCCTAAAACGAAGATCACGCTAAAAGTCTCAATCCCCTCAAGGCGGGGCAATGGTTCGGACTACCGATAAAAAAGGACGTCAAAACCAGAAAAACAAGTCTCAATCCCCTCAAGGCGGGGCAATGGTTCGGACTTTACAAGCGGATAGCCGCAGAATTGGGGCCTATTGGTCTCAATCCCCTCAAGGCGGGGCAATGGTTCGGACAGGCTATTGCTCATCAAATTCAGGATGATCTGCAAGTCTCAATCCCCTCAAGGCGGGGCAATGGTTCGGACACTCGCAAAACGACTACTTTGTCGATTGACAAAGTGTCTCAATCCCCTCAAGGCGGGGCAATGGTTCGGACATTTTTTCAGGCAATCCTGGTGACCCCTGCCCGAAGTCTCAATCCCCTCAAGGCGGGGCAATGGTTCGGACTCCTCTGGAACGCATCTCAAACGAATCACTCGAAGAGTCTCAATCCCCTCAAGGCGGGGCAATGGTTCGGACTAAATGGCAAGAGCTGACTGTTACCATTATCGGAAAGTCTCAATCCCCTCAAGGCGGGGCAATGGTTCGGACATTGATAAAGAAGTATCATCTTGAAGATATGGTATGTCTCAATCCCCTCAAGGCGGGGCAATGGTTCGGACACATTCCTGGCGAGAACATCCACGAATGCCTCAAGGGTCTCAATCCCCTCAAGGCGGGGCAATGGTTCGGACGCAATTTCGAGGGGCTTTATCGCATGGCGCAGATCATGTCTCAATCCCCTCAAGGCGGGGCAATGGTTCGGACGTTGTGACGTGAGGCTTGACGGTCTCGTCGTTCGCTCGTCTCAATCCCCTCAAGGCGGGGCAATGGTTCGGACGCAATTTCGAGGGGCTTTATCGCATGGCGCAGATCATGTCTCAATCCCCTCAAGGCGGGGCAATGGTTCGGACGTTGTGACGTGAGGCTTGACGGTCTCGTCGTTCGCTCGTCTCAATCCCCTCAAGGCGGGGCAATGGTTCGGACCTATCAAACCAAGCCGTCCGTGACGGCCTCACCATTGTCTCAATCCCCTCAAGGCGGGGCAATGGTTCGGACCAATACAACGCCATCTGAGTATGGCGTTATCCTCGGTCTCAATCCCCTCAAGGCGGGGCAATGGTTCGGACACAATAACTCTATCGCATAGGAGGCTTAAAAATGGAGTCTCAATCCCCTCAAGGCGGGGCAATGGTTCGGACTTATGAAGTTAGAGCAAAAAAGAATTGGAAAAAAAGGTCTCAATCCCCTCAAGGCGGGGCAATGGTTCGGACTTGCGTACGACATGCCTGGCAACAGAGCCAAAGCCCGTCTCAATCCCCTCAAGGCGGGGCAATGGTTCGGACACATGGGATGTGCGGGGGCGTGGGGTCAATAGTCAGTCTCAATCCCCTCAAGGCGGGGCAATGGTTCGGACTAAGCCGGTAGATGACAACGAAGCGGATGCCGTGGCGGTCTCAATCCCCTCAAGGCGGGGCAATGGTTCGGACGAAGGCTTAGAGCCTGTATTCTTTCGGTCATTCCTGGTCTCAATCCCCTCAAGGCGGGGCAATGGTTCGGACAATGTTCGAAGGGGAGCAAAAAGATCGATTACAAGTCTCAATCCCCTCAAGGCGGGGCAATGGTTCGGACTCGATGAGATATGGGAAGGGGGGTGTGGATGAATGGTCTCAATCCCCTCAAGGCGGGGCAATGGTTCGGACCACAAAAGCCCCCAGGAATGGACGGGGACGGGAACGGTCTCAATCCCCTCAAGGCGGGGCAATGGTTCGGACCATTTTCCACGATACTGCCCGATAGCGGCAACGAAGTCTCAATCCCCTCAAGGCGGGGCAATGGTTCGGACCAGAACCGCAGCCGCTCATGTCATGGAAGGACATAAGTCTCAATCCCCTCAAGGCGGGGCAATGGTTCGGACTTTCTGATCTTCGCTCTGCGACAAAAAATAGGTTTCTGGTCTCAATCCCCTCAAGGCGGGGCAATGGTTCGGACTCAATGCGTTGGCGGAGGGGTGCAGGTGGAAGACCGTCTCAATCCCCTCAAGGCGGGGCAATGGTTCGGACGTAACGGACATCTACTATTTTTCATGGAACGGTTATGTCTCAATCCCCTCAAGGCGGGGCAATGGTTCGGACAAATTCGATACGACCACATGGCAGGACCCGTGGTTTGTCTCAATCCCCTCAAGGCGGGGCAATGGTTCGGACAAATATATGAAGAGCACTACATATCGAACCTTAAAGTCTCAATCCCCTCAAGGCGGGGCAATGGTTCGGACCAGATGTCCAACAACGTCGTGGCACCGGCTAAGGCAGGTCTCAATCCCCTCAAGGCGGGGCAATGGTTCGGACCGATCTGGTGGACCGGCACGGGCTTCAGACGTTGTGGTCTCAATCCCCTCAAGGCGGGGCAATGGTTCGGACGAATCCGAGGATAGGGTAATGGCGATGCCTGAAAAGGGTCTCAATCCCCTCAAGGCGGGGCAATGGTTCGGACGCGTAATATGGATGGAGAGACGGGAAACGTGAACAGGTCTCAATCCCCTCAAGGCGGGGCAATGGTTCGGACGCTGGACGGCATACACCGGAAGAAGGGCTTAAAATTGTCTCAATCCCCTCAAGGCGGGGCAATGGTTCGGACAGCAATGCGAGTAGTGATGGAGGAGGGTTCGCTGTTTGTCTCAATCCCCTCAAGGCGGGGCAATGGTTCGGACTTTTTCGGGATGGGAACAAGAGGTTGCGCCGTGTGAGTCTCAATCCCCTCAAGGCGGGGCAATGGTTCGGACCAAATTCAAGAGGAGACCCATGCGTTGAACAAAAAAGTCTCAATCCCCTCAAGGCGGGGCAATGGTTCGGACTGAATTCTACTCCTCAATCTTAAAGACCTTCCAAACAGTCTCAATCCCCTCAAGGCGGGGCAATGGTTCGGACCGCTTTTCAAACCAGGAGATGATTTCGGAGTTCAGGTCTCAATCCCCTCAAGGCGGGGCAATGGTTCGGACCAGGCAGGTGTTGCGCCGCAAACAACCGATTCCTGGTCTCAATCCCCTCAAGGCGGGGCAATGGTTCGGACTGTGGGGTTTCGATTACACAAAAATTTGATGGGTTGCAAGCCCAAAATGACGGACCCCCCTCGAAAAAGGGGTTGGCAAAATTTTACCCACCCCGAAATGAGCGAAAAATTTTATTAACCCATTGATAATAAAAGTAAACCATTTTCGGCGGATCATTTTTACCCATCTATTTCGAGTAAACCGAAATAACACGATATTTTAAAATATGTCACTTTTTCGAAACGCCGTTTAAATCCTCCGTCACGCCATGAACCGGAGATCTGCATTCCATTTCATTTCAGGTCGTTATGCTAAAACCCCTTCGTTTTGCAAGTTACGTTGCAGGAATCGGAGAATTGAAACCCCAAACCACAATTGGGTCGGTTTGGAGTTGGCGGGAAAACACAACCTGCTTGTGTTTTCCCTTCGCTTCCTCCTGGGAGACGAGGCGAAAGCCGGTCACCTTTTGAACGCCGACAATCCATAGAGCCTCAAGCCAAGGCCGGGCACGGGTACCGATACAGCCAAACGTTGCTCACCAATGGACAGCCTCCGCAACCGAACCACGTTCAAACAATTCCGTTTCGGGAGGACCCGAAACCAGGAATTGAAAGGAGGTTCTTGAAGATGGACGTTGACCGAAGCCTTCGAGATTCAGAAGAAACAGAGCGAATGATTGGAAGTGCCGTTCAGCGGTGGGCAATACGCCGATGTGTCTTCTGTGCTCAATCCACTCGTGCCGATACAGCCGTCATTCCATCAGCGGTTGGAAGGAGGCGTCCCCCAGATTTCGACTTCTCCCTTCCTACCGGAATGCATCCGTGAATAGCAGACCACGCACACTTCAAAATCCATCTGGTACTGTTCTAAAACGGCAACCTGAGAACGAATGCTCGAATGATGGAAAACCGAAACGATGAGCTTCGGAAAATTTTGGATGCGTCTACATTCCTGGTAGAGCTGTTCCCGTTGCTCCTCTGTGAACATCTCGTAAAGCTCCCGGCGTTGCGCTCTTTTCATGTCGGTGAAGGAGTTGGCAAGCGCCCGCACACCAGGGTTTCGGAGGATGTAATACGCGATCATGAGCAAGGCGTCTTCGAGCATGTTACTCACGGTCGGAATCCACACGATAGGAGACCGAAGGGGTGGATGCCGGTCGAAATCGTTCGAAAAAAGGTTTTGCGATGTGAGCAGCCAGGACGGCCTGCTGTTTTCCGAAAGAAAGAGGTAATGCGTCGGATCGATGCCGTCGTGATAGGGGTGCGCACTTCCGACAAGAATCTGGGCTGTCATTGTTCCCATAGCGTTTTCCTTCTATTGGAGTTCATTGGACCAGGGTCATCGTACGATTTGTAGCATATCTATCAGGCGAAAGCCCCCTTTTCTCAGGAAATCAGCCATCTCCGAAGGCTGCGTTCGACATAATCCGGTGAAAGTTCCGCATCCCGAATGCCGTTCTCGATTCGCCTCACATATTCCTCTCTCGGGCGCCCTTCTTCGGTGATCGGATCGATATAGATCATGGCTTGGGTCACTTCACCATTCAACAGAATCCGTACGGTTTTCTTTTCGTAATGCCCTTGAGCCACCCCTTCATATCGATCGAGCTCCGCCTCGTCCGAATCGGAAATTTCATACAGGACACCTTCAACGGCCTCCTGCTGGCAGGGTACGACATTGGCGTAACCGCGGGTGGTGATGATCCAGCGATACCCCGGAAGAATGGCCTTTCCGATGCGGCGGTTTTCCGGACACCGGAAGTTCATCTGAGCGCTGTCCAAATTGGAACCGTAAGCAAAATAGCGTTTCATGACATGTCCTTTCTGCAATCAGTTGATCAAACAGCTTCGACTGGATGTGAAAATTGATCTTCCATATCCGCCTCATATCCCTACAACTTGCGGTGCTTGAACGACTCCTTCCCACTGCCTGCAAGATATTTCCGGCTTTGATGGAAAAACGCCATGTGAACGATTTCCTCTTCGACCACCAGGGCCGATCCGATCAGATGGTGCCCCTGGAAACGGACATCCTGCCCCATGCCGATGGAGGGATACACCGAATGGGTGCAATGACGGAGGTGTTTCAGGAAAATGGGAACCCCTGCCATCGATTCCGAATCGTATGCAGGCTCCCACAAAGGGATATCCATGACGAGGCTTCGCAGCAGCTTCTCATGCAGATCGGCATAGACCTCCGCTCTGGCAATGACCTCCAAGCTGACCACATTGCCTTTGATGATGGCCAGCATACCGCATTGATTCGGCAGACAAGGCAGATGCTTCTGATACTCGACCTGTTGGTTGCGTTTGGCTTCGAAGGCGTCCCTCATGGCCATCGTTTCGGAAGAAGCACGATGAACCGTCGAAAACCTCTGAATATCCATCCAGAGCTCGGATTGGTTGCTTTCGTAGCGGGCCCGATGTTTCAGGTTGCGTTCGACGGCCATGTTCTTCCGACTCCGCATGCCCGGTGTCATCACGACATCCGAGTCCATGAAGCTCTCGCTTTTCCAGTGCCACCTCCCCTGTTCGGTGCAGGAAACCGGCAGCTCGATCTCGGCGCCGGCCGCAATCAGAATGGTGGTGTTCAGCACCCGGTTCTGTTTCGCTCCGGCAAGCTCCTCCCCATCGAGAATGAGCACGTTGCGTCCGGATCGATTGACCGCCTTCAGTGTCGGCACCGCTCCTTCCATGCCGACTTCGGTAATCAACAGCCCCGCCTCGAGTCCCTGACGGAGCGAGCAAAAATCGGGTCCTCCGCTCGGGTTTCCGATCAGCGGAAGGATCGTCAACATGCCGTGATGTCGGGCTTCTTCCATATGCAGGTGCTTCTCGAGCAACTCCATGACCTTCAACGCCATTTCCTTCGATGCATGATGTTCCATTCGTTGTCTCCTCTTTTGGGATTACCCCCGTGGGTTATACCAGCCGATAGGCTTCGACATGGGGCAGCTCACCGATGCCCGAACACTCTGTCCGCCACAGGCAGTCCTTCGACAGATAGTAATATCGAACCGAATCCTGGGTGACGTCGATGCAGGCCTCGAGTCGCGTTTTCAACCGGATGAATTGTTTTTCGGTGAGATCCGGGCATTCGAAAACGGATTTCTGAACCCGATATCCGAACTGCTTCAGAATCTTCACCGCCCGGTAGCGGATGCGATCGTCCACAATGTCGAAGCATACGACGTAAAACATGGTTGGGGTTGTATCGAAGAACAGGAAGACGAACAAGGATGGCAATGTTGCCGGAAAAGCGGTGGGCAGTCGGCAGTGGGTGATGGGTGATAGGCAATAGGCAATAGGCTATAGGCTATAGGTTATAGGTTATAGGGGATAGGGGATGGGGGATGGGGGATGGTGTCGCATCAATCGGAAAAATAGGGCGCCCGATCTCGTAAGGGCGCCCCGGCGGGTCGCCCCTACGCCGCGCGAAGCGTAGGCCAACGTCTTTCCGGTGCAGCAAAACGGCAACTCGCCCCTTCAAAAATCCGGTAAATCGATGCGATTCCGAGGCATGCGGATGCCGTAACGGGTGTTGGGTCTTGTGCCTTCGCTGGCGATCTGAATCCGCTCGGCGATGTCGGGTCCGACATGATCTTCGATCTCTTTTTTGATTTTGGACTTGTAATTCGCAAAATTCTCTCCATCCAGATGGTAAATGCCGGTATCGCTGGGATTTTCGGTGGGTTTGCTGGTGCCGATCCGGCGGTAGATATCGGCAATCACTTCCCACTTTGCCAGGGCGTCTTGCATTTCGATGAAACAGTCGGTGCAGCCGGGCACGCAATTTCCATTGCAGGGATAACCCAGTTTCTGACGGACAAAGAAGAGATAGAGCGCCATCCAGGAGGGTTTCAAATCGATTTCGATGCGACCGTAAATCAGTTTCTTGCCGTAGGGATCAACGATCAGGTGCGGGGACGCATCCTGGATGAGGGCGCTCATCAAGGTACCTGGGTCGAGCGGCAGCCTCAAGAGGTCTTCTTTCAGACGATCCCGGATCGAAATGAAAGGGATGGGTACGAGCGTCACTTCGGCATCCTTGCTGTCCATCTTCTTGACCCGGTTCTGGGCGTCATGGAGAATCACGATTCTCGTCTCGGGAGTTGGGTAGAAGAAATCCCGAGAGCTTTCGAACTCGGGGGTGACCAGCACGTGGTAGAGCCGATCGCAGGGTCGGCCATAGAACTGTGCTGCAAGCGTCAAGCAGGCGCTCATGGTTTTGCGACCTCCGGCGATGGAAAAATAGACGGTGGTATCGGGGTCTTGGGTAAAGAAGTGTCCCCACTGGAGGCATTCCCGCAGCAGAATTTCGTTGTCCTCCTGTGTGACGATATCGTCGATCGGTGCGCCGTCGACTCGTTTCAGCACATGGATGGTTTCGTCTCCGAAGGCGATGCTTCCGGGATTGATGCCATAGTCCGCAAGATATCGGTAAAACGCCCCGTCCGATCCGGACAGCAGCATCGCATAAATCCGATCCTTCCCTGTTCGGGTGGTGATCACATGAACGGCATCCACCGTTTTTCCGCTCTGATACAGGGCATAGAGGGTCTCGGTGATGACCTGGGGGGAAAGACCGCTGACGGCTAACAGAACACTTTTCATGGATGCCTCCGAATCAGGGGAAAACGAAGCCGTTTTTATATCATGCGTCATCCATCCTTTACGAGGGACGTTAGTTCGATCAGGATGGCCTGTAACTCGGTTTGCATACGTTTGGGATTCTGCAGCAGTTGCTTGGCTGTAACATCTTCGGGGAGCAAAATTCTGAATGCTTTTTTGAATACTATAACGACAAGCTGGCTTCAAGTCGAAAACGACTCTTTCGGTTTCACGAAACTCCAAGAGAGTCCGATAACCGATGAGAGAGGAGGGAGAAGGCAGTTTATCGGCGTTTGGAGAGGCCATTGTTTTTGTCTTGCAGACAGCAAACCACCCTGATAAAGACAATACACAAACACGATGGGTCACCTCCAACCCCTCTATCCCCATTCGGTTGGAAACAGACAAGCCCCGAACCCACTCTTTCGAAGGAGACTTCCCCCATGAATTTCATCGAGATCGAACAGACGTTTCAGAAATACCAGAAACGTCTCCTTGAGAAACGGGAACTCGCCAAGCCGGACGGTCGTCCCCTCTACGCCTATCGGATCACGACGGAAGAGTTTGACGAGATCGAGGGTATCCTTCGTAAACGAATGGATTTCTTTCAAATGTTGGGCCGCAGGCTCTGGGTGGACTGCAGGCCGTTTCGAACCGTGTTCCTCGGGGAACCTGTCCTCTATCGAACAACCGGAGAAGATACGCGAAAGCCGGTCAGCGGAAAGATCTCCTGGAAAGAGATGGGTTCGACGGCACCCAGGGAGAAACACCGCAAGCCACTTCGCCCTTGGCCCAGGCAATCGGCATTCCCGATCCTGGCAAACGGGAAGTCGAGATAGATCGGGTCCTTCAACTCCTTTCCACGGATTTCCTGCACGAAGACTGGTAGGAGCATCCCAACGAAGTGATCGATCGGGAAATCCTTCGCAGCCGGGTGCCTCCGATTCTCGTCACCAATGCCACCATGCTGAAATACAGGCTGGTGCGAACCCAGAACGCCCCTATTCAGGCGCAGTCTCGGGGCAAACTCGAGTGGGTTGTCCTCGACGAGGCCCATACCTATGTCGGATCCCAGGCAGCAGAAGCAGCCCTGCTCATCCGTCGCGTGCTGCTGGCTATCGGCGGCATCCGTCAGGTGGCCATGAACAACGTGCCGCCCCATCCGGCCAATTACCTGCAACGGGCCGGTAGAGCCGGGCGCCGCCAGGAAGCCCGCTCCCTCGCCATGACCCTGTGCAAACCCAATCCCCTCGATCAGGCCGTGTTCGGCGACACCCGCTGGGCCTTTCGTGCCGTGCTGCCTGCACCCCGAGTGGCCCTCAACAGCCCGACCATTTTGCAGCGGCATATCCACTCCTTTCTTCTGTCCCGCTTTCTTTCGAAGGCATTGAGCGGCAGCGGCCAGCAAGGAAGCAAACTGACCTGCGGGATGTTCTTCCTGGAAGAACCATCGCTTGCCATGCAATTTGAGCGGTGGTGTCGGGAGGAGTCCACGTCAAAAGATACCGGCGTTCACAACGGGCTTCGTCGATTGTTGCGGCATAGCGTCTTCGAACGAAAGGCTCGAACCAGCCTCCTGGAAAATGCAGCCGACCGGATGGCTGAGCTGAGAGAAAAATGGCGTATCGAATGGGACCGGCTCAAACAGGAGGAAACCGAACTTGCAAAAGAGGCTGACGTTTCACCGGCACTGAGAGCCGTAAGACTCCGACTTCAGCGCCTCGAAGGCGAATACCTGCTTCGAGAGTTGGCCACCCGGAATTTTCTGCCGGGGTATGGCTTTCCCACCGATATTGCCAGCTTCGACAACCTGACCGTTCATCGGTTCAAGCAAATCAAAAAACAACAGGAGACCGACCCAGAAATGGGGCGGGAAGACAACCGCTACCGCAGGCGAGAGCTGGCCAACCGCGACCTGGCGACGGCCCTTAGCCCAACTTCATGGTTTTTACCCTCAAAACTGCTAAACTTTGAAGGGTAGTGATCA
>CAZJXF010000053.1:0-8783 GCA_964549995.1 uncultured Desulfatirhabdium sp.
TGCACCCCATCCTATGCCTTGACCATTGCGGAGCGGGCGGAAGAAATGAAGGTCGATCTGCGGGCATTGCCGCTTCGCGTCGGGGGCTTCGGGGCAGAACCGTGGACGGTGGCCATGCGGAATGAAATCGAAGAGCGCATGGGCATCAAGGCCATGGAAGCCTATGGTTTGACCGAACTGTCGGGTCCCGGAGTGGCTTTCGACTGTTACGAACAGAACGGACTTCACATCAACGAAGACCACTTCCTTGCGGAAATCGTCGATCCGGTCACCTTCGAGCCGCTTCCGATCGGAGAAAAAGGAGAACTGGTCTTCACCTCGCTTCAGAAGGAAGCCATGCCCATTCTGCGCTACCGCACCAAGGACATCACCCGCTTCATCCCCGAACCCTGCTCCTGCGGTCGCACCTTGATGAAGATGGAGAAACTCTCCGGAAGAACGGACGACATGCTGATCATCAACGGTGTCAACGTGTTTCCGTCTCAGATCGAGGCCCTGCTGCTTGAAATCGAAGAAGTCGAACCCCAATACAAACTCGTGGTACGAAAGAAGGGATACCTGGATCATCTGATCGTACAGGTGGAAGGCAAGAAGGGCGTCTACGACGCCGGAGAGGCCAAACGCAGGGAAGTCGAAGCCAAGGTGGCCCGCCACATCAAGGGCATGATGGGCCTCGGCGTGGAGATCACCATCGTGGATCCGAAGACCATCACCCGCAGCGAAGGAAAGGCCGTGCGTGTGGTCGACGAACGACCGAAATGATATCACACCGGAAACACAACCACCCGGAAGTCCGACGCCCCGGTGGATGAAGGATCGCCGGGGCACTTTTTGCAGCAATCGGAATCCGCTTTTCTTCTGACTTCTGACTCCTGACTTCTGACTTCTGACTCCTGATCTACACGGGAAGAAACACCGGATGGACTTGACCTTCACCGAATTCCCCCTGGATACCGAAAGCCGATATCGTGCTTTTCTGGATTTCCTGCCGGATCCGGTGTTCGTCTTCAATCTCGATCATACGGTTCAGTATCTGAATCCGGCCTTTGCAAAGGTCTTCGGATGGACATTGGAGGAGGTTCGGGGGAAGCGCATTCCTTTCGTCCCCGAGCACGAGAAGGAAAGAACCCGTCAGGAGATTCGACGGTTCTTCGAAAAAGGCATCCTGTATGGATTTGAAACCCAGCGGCTTACGAAGGACGGCCGCTTGCTCGACATCGTCATCGACGGTGCGATCTTTTTCGACGCAAGCGGCCATCCGGCAGGGCAGGTGATCACCCTCCGGGACATTACCGAAAAGAAGAAGGCCGAGCGGATCAACAATGCCCTGTTTCGCATCGCAAGCTCCCTTTCGCAGTACCGCAAGCTCGACGACCGCCTGATTTTCGTCATGAACGAAATCCAGGACCTGCTGAACGTCGAGAACTCCTCCGTGATTCTGGCGGATGAGGTCCGTGGGGAATTTTATTTCCGGGTGGCCACCCATTACAAG
This sequence comes from uncultured Desulfatirhabdium sp., assembly GCA_964549995.1. GTDB lineage: Bacteria > Desulfobacterota > Desulfobacteria > Desulfobacterales > Desulfatirhabdiaceae > Desulfatirhabdium. The sequence continues at coordinate 1,493 of CAZJXF010000053.1, forward strand.
CGGCTCGAGGAAATCCGGTTTCCGATCGACAAGGGGGTTGCCGGAAAGGTTTATCGATCCCTCGAGCCCATGATCATCAACGACTACTACAACAGCCCGTATTTTTTCCCGGAGGTGGATAAACAATCGGGGTATGTCACCCGGAACATGCTCGATGTCCCGCTGCGGACGGCGGAAAGAACCATCGGTGTGTTGTGTGCCGTCAACAAACGCGACCGCAATTTTGATGCTTCGGATGCGGATCTCTTGACGGCCATCGCCTCGACGGTGGCTTATTCGATTGAAAATGCCATCGTCAACGAGGAGCTCAAACAGTCCTTGGCGGAACTGCAGACACTCAGCCAGGCCAAGGAGCGGGTGATCCACCATTTATCCCACGAATTGAAGACGCCGGTTTCCGTACTGTCGGCGTCGATCGGCATCCTCAAGGAACGCCTCACCCCGGAGCCGCAGCCGGGCATCCACCGCATCCTCGACCGAAGCCGCCGGAATCTCGATCGCTTGCTCGACATGCAATATGAAATCGAGGATATCCTTCGGAAAAAGCATTTCGAAACAAGGCGGATGATGCAGGCACTGCTCGAGGTCTGTCGGGATGGACTCGAAAGCTTTGCCGACACCTGCGGGGCAAATGAAGCCCTGATCGGCTGCATCCAGCAGCGTATCGACGACGTCTTCGACCTTGCCGAAGAGCCATCCATCGAAATTGCGCTTGCCCCGTTTGTGGAAGCGACCATTGACGCCATTCGTCCCCAGTTTGCGCACCGAACCTGTCGGGTCGATCTCGGGCTCCAGCCTGCCGGAGCCGTCATGCTGCCGCCATCCGTTCTTCGAAAAATCGTCATCGGCCTCGTCCGAAACGCCGTCGAAAATACGCCCGACGGCGGGCTGATCCGTGTGGAAACCGTTTCAGGGCATGCCGGCCCCGAGCTGGTCGTCACCGATTACGGAATCGGTATTCCGCTCGAAAATCAGAAACTCCTCTTTGAAGGGCAGTGGGTCGCCCCTGAAACCATGAGCTATGCAACCCGAAACCCCTTCGACTTCATGGCGGGCGGCAGAGGCTTCGATCTGCTGCGGATGAAGATTTTCTCGGAACGCTATCACTTCGATTTACAACTGCGCTCGAATCGGTGTACATATATTCCATCAATCACCGATCTCTGCCCGGGATCGATCGCCGCATGCCGGTTCTGCTCGGGCGTGGAAAGCTGCATTCAGTCCGGAGGCACGACGGCAAGAGTCGCTTTCATGTGGTAGACTACAAATCGTTTGTAACGCCATCAAGGATCGTCGATCGATATGCCATCCGATGTTCGGAAATCCGATCGTCCACCCTCTTTTCTGAGGGAAATGCGACTGGAAGTCCTGATCCACGACATGAAGGATCCGGTTTCCGTCATTGAAACCGGTGTGCGCACCCTGTTGGAGCGCAGAGACAGCTGTGGAAGCCTCAGCGAAAAACAGGAAAAGATTCTCAAACGGGTGCTCCGAAACGCCCAGAAGACCCGACAGATGCTCGTCACGTTGCTCGAAATCGGCCGGTCCCAGGCGGGATGCCTGCAATGTCGGCGGTTTTCTCCGATGCGAGCCGCGTTTGACGTTCTGATCGACTGTCTGGAAAGTCATTGCCCTTCGGTATACGAGCAGCTCCATTGCTGCACGAACGATTCGGAACGGGAGTCGATCCTCAGGCTGAACGGCATCGACTGGCAGGTGCAACCGGAAGCGGCTTCCATCGAGCTCGAGGCAGACCCGATCCAATTTGCCGAGGTTGCCGCCAATCTCTTCAAGAACGGACTTCAGTACCGAAAGCAGCGCCTGACGATTCATGTGCGTCGAGAATCCGCCGACTGGCTGCTGGAGGTCAGTGACGACGGCCCCGGCATCGCACCCGAACATCATGAGGTGATTTTCGAACGATATACCCGAGGACCTGCCGCTGCCGGAACCATCCGAGACGGACATGGTATCGGTCTTGCCGGCGCCCGCATCATGGCACGCGGCATGGGCGGGGACATTCAAGTGGCTTCCGCTCAGGGCGGCGGAACCCGTTTTCGATTTCAACTACCTCTTGGAGCAACATCCTGAACGGAGGAAACGGCATGGACGCATCCATTCTGAAAGGCAAGCGCATCCTGGTGGTCGATGATGAACCGGATGTCCTGGAAACGGTGGAAGACATTCTCGACATGGCCGAAGTCGTTACGGCAAAGACCTATGCGGAGGCTTCCCGAAAACTCCGGGAAGGACGCTACGATCTGGCCATCCTCGACATCATGGGCGTTGATGGGCTGAAGCTTCTGGAGGAGGCCGTCGAAAAGGGTATTCCCTCCGTCATGCTGACAGCCCATGCCATCACACCCGAGGTGCTGATTCAGTCCATTCGAAAAGGGGCCATTTCCTTCCTGCCCAAGGAGACGTTGGCGGATCTGGACCGCTTGCTCGAAGAGTTGCTGGCCGACTATCGGGATGGGGTTGCGCCGTGGAAACTCCTTTTCGAGAAATTGGGGGCGTATTTCAACGAGCGATTCGGTTCCCAATGGCAGGAAAAGGATCGGGAATTCTGGAACGATTTCAGCAGAACCTACAACATCGGCAAAGGGATTCAGGCACGACTCGCGCACGATCCGACATTGGCCGGAAAAGGGGTTTGACCGCATGAAGATCCCCGAGATCGATCCCGAACGCTGCGATGGCTGCATGAGCTGTGTGATGGCCTGTGCTGTCGCCCACGGCTGGCCGGGAAGCGAGGCCCATGCCCGGATCCGGATCTTGCATTTCCCGCAAGCACCCCACCATGTGCCTGTGATCTGCATGGCCTGCGACGAGGCGCCCTGCATCGATGTCTGTCCCATGAACGCCCGCATCCGCAACGGCAGCGGCTGGATCGACACCGACCCCGAACGCTGCATCGGATGTCGGGCTTGTCTGTATATCTGTCCGGTGGCTGCCCCTGCCATCCACCCCGAAACGGGAAAGAGCATGACCTGCGATCGATGCGCCCAAGACCCCATCGGACCCTGGTGCGAACAGGCCTGCACCTTGAAAGGAGCCATCCGGTTCGTCGATCCCCATCAGATTCATCGAGGTTCCCATGACCATCTTGATTGTCGGAAATGGCATCGCGGGAAATGAGGCAGCCTTCCGGTTGAGGAGCCTGGTTCCCGACATTCCGATCACCCTGCTGTCAGCCGAATCCTGTGCGGAATACGATCCGTGTTCCCTGCCCTATTACGTATCCGGGCAGTGGCCGCGGGATGTCGTTTTCAGGCGTTCGATCCAGGAGTACACGGCACGAGGCATCGATTTGCGATGCAACCGCGAAGCGGTCGCCATCGATCGCGACCGCAGGGAAGTGATCACCCGGGAAGGGGAACGCTTCGGCTATGACAAGCTCGTCCTTGCCTTGGGCGGATCGGTGTTCGTTCCCCCCATTCCGGGCGTTCATCTCGACGGTGTCCTCAAATGCAAGCAGCTTTCGGATGCCGATGCCTTGGCCAGCCGAGAAGGTAGGCATGCTGTTGTCATCGGTTCGGGAGCGATCGGAATCGAGGCAGCCGAAGCCTTGTTCCAGCGGGGGTTTTCGGTGACGATCATCGAATTGATGGACTGGATCGCCCCCGTTCTCTTCGATGCACCGACAGCGAATCGATTTGAAGCGGGTATCCGAAGGCATGGCATCGCCGTCCATACCCGAGAGAAGGTTCTGTCCATCGAAGGCGACGAGAAAGTGTGCGCCGTCCGGACGGATCAACGGGAAATCCCCTGCGATACGGTGGTGCTCGCAACAGGTGTCGTGGCCCACAGCACCATGGCCAGAGATGCCGGGCTTGCCGTTGGCCGCGGCATCGTGGTGAATCCGTTCATGCAAACAACCGATCCGGACATTTATGCCTGCGGGGACTGTGTGGAAACGGTGGATGCCTGCACCGGCGAGACGGCCATGTATCAGCTCAAACACAATGCACTCGAGCAGGCACGGACCGCCGCTCTGCACATCGCCGGAAAACGGGTGCCCTACCGCGGAGCCTACGCATTCGCACGCCTTCATTTTCTCGACATCCATGCCGTCACCTTCGGGAAAACCCAACGCTCGACGGCATGTGAACTGGGGGAGCTGGACATCCTCGAACGGGAATCCGATGCGGGAGACTATCTGCGGATCATTGCGAGGGACGGTGTCGTGATCGGCGGGCAGGCGATCGGTGCCTACGGAAACGACATGGGCCTGTGGATGACGGCAATGTGGCGCAAAGATCCGATTCAGAAAATCCGGAACCTGCCCTACCGATACTGGGGCCGGCCCGTCGGTGCCCCGTGGCCCCACAGACGGCTTTCCCAATGGCTTTCACAACCATGAATGATCAATTCCATTGACTTTTTTTCTGGTCTATCCTATAGAAACCAACCATTGACCCTGCCGGAGTGGTGAAACTGGTAGACGCAGAGGACTCAAAATCCTCCGGGCGCAAGCCCATAAGGGTTCGATTCCCTTCTCCGGCACCAACAATCATTCCAAACGCTTTTCTGTCCATTCGAATCTCCCAATAAAAGGAGAATCGAGTCCCTTTCTTCCTGCCGATTCCATCCATATGCCGTAATTTCATACCTTACGGCTTCGCCAGAAGGCCGAATACCACAACGTCTTGCATCCGATCTTCTGGCGAAGCCGTAAGGTATGAAGTTTGCTCATGATCGAGATAAACGCCTTTTGCGAAAAACAGTGCCCCAAAAAACAACTGGGTTTTTTTCCTTATCATTCCATTTCGCTTTATCGACTGGATCATGTGTTTACCGGAAGAACTCGACCGGCATTTTTCGGATACGATCAGCAAACTGGAGGAGGAAAAGAAGATGCCGTATGTTACATCTGTGGAACGGTTGGGAATCAAAAAAGGGATTGTCCAAGGGTTGGAGGAAGGGCTGCAGCTCGGTCGCCAGGAGGGAATGAAAATAGCCCTTCAGGAAAGCATATGTGATATTTTGAAGTTGCGCTTTGGTAAAGTGAGCAAGGACATCTCCTCATCCATCGCAAAAATTCACGACAGTGATACCCTGAAAACGCTCCATCAAAAGGCAGTATTTTGCGAGAGTCTGAAAGCTTTTCAAGCAGAGTTGAAAAATGGGATGGCTGTGCGATCCGATTGAATGTGCAACTGGGAATATAACGTCTGAGCAAATTGCTGGAGAAGGGCATTGAAATCTCGATCAAAACCGGAAGGCCCCAATTCTTCCAGGTTGGCGGCGGATGCCGATACACCGTGGAAAGAGGTATTGGAGTGTTATTTCGAGGAATTTATCGGCTTTTTCTTTCCGAAGATTTATCCGCAGATTGACTGGGGCAAGCCCCATGAGTTTTTGGACAAGGAACTACAAAAGGCGCTCAAGGATGCAAAGATCGGCAAGCGCATTGTGGACAAGCTGGTCAAGGTTCACCGCAAGGATGGTCAGGAACAGTGGGTGCTGGTGCATGTGGAGGTTCAGGGAGAAGAGGAAGCGGACTTTGCAAAACGCATGTATGTGTACAACTACCGGCTGTTCGATCGATACGACAAGCAGGTGGCAAGCCTTGCGGTGTTGACGGATGACCGACCGGGCTGGCGGCCCGATGGTTTTGAGTATGAGCTGTTTGGTTGCAGGGTCGGTATACGGTTTCCGATGGTGAAGCTTCTGGATTTTGCCGAGCGATGGGATGAACTTTCCCAGAGCGACAATCCGTTTGCGGTTGTGGTGATGGCGCATCTGAAGTTTCTGGAAACCCGCCATGAGATGATGGATCGGCTGCAGTGGAAGATTCAGTTGGTGAGGCAATTGTTCGAGCGGGGATATTCGCGAAAAGACATTATCAATCTGTTTCGGTTTATCGACTGGATCATGTGTTTACCAGAAGAACTCGACCGGCATTTTTCGGATACGATCAGCAAACTGGAGGAGGAAAAGAAGATGCCGTATGTCACGTCTGTGGAACGGTTGGGAATCAAAAAGGGGATTGTCCAAGGAATGGAAATGGGTCGCCAAGAGGGAATGCAGCTTGGTCGCCAAGAGGGGATACAGCTCGGTCGTCAGGAGGGGATGAAAATAGCCCTTCAGGAAAGCATATGTGATATTTTGAAGTTGCGCTTTGGTAAAGTGAGCAAGGACATCTCCTCATCCATCGCAAAAATTCACGACAGTGATACCCTGAAAACGCTCCATCAAAAGGCAGTATTTTGCGAGAGTCTGAAAGCTTTTCAAGCAGAGTTGAAAAATGGGATGGCTGTGCGATCCGATTGAATGTGCAACTGGGAATATAACGTCTGAGCAAATTGCTGGAGAAGGGCATTGAAATCTCGATCAAAACCGGAAGGCCCCAATTCTTCCAGGTTGGCGGCGGATGCCGATACACCGTGGAAAGAGGTATTGGAGTGTTATTTCGAGGAATTTATCGGCTTTTTCTTTCCGAAGATTTATCCGCAGATTGACTGGGGCAAGCCCCATGAGTTTTTGGACAAGGAACTACAAAAGGCGCTCAAGGATGCAAAGATCGGCAAGCGCATTGTGGACAAGCTGGTCAAGGTTCACCGCAAGGATGGTCAGGAACAGTGGGTGCTGGTGCATGTGGAGGTTCAGGGAGAAGAGGAAGCGGACTTTGCAAAACGCATGTATGTGTACAACTACCGGCTGTTCGATCGATACGACAAGCAGGTGGCAAGCCTTGCGGTGTTGACGGATGACCGACCGGGCTGGCGGCCCGATGGTTTTGAGTATGAGCTGTTTGGTTGCAGGGTCGGTATACGGTTTCCGATGGTGAAGCTTCTGGATTTTGCCGAGCGATGGGATGAACTTTCCCAGAGCGACAATCCGTTTGCGGTTGTGGTGATGGCGCATCTGAAGTTTCTGGAAACCCGCCATGCGATGATGGATCGGCTGCAGTGGAAGATTCAGTTGGTAAGGCAATTGTTCGATCGGGGATACTCGCGCAAGGACATCATCAATTTATTTCGCTTTATCGACTGGATCATGTGTTTACCGGAAGAACTCGACCGGCATTTTTCGGATACGATCAGCAAACTGGAGGAGGAAAAGAAGATGCCGTATGTCACATCTGTTGAACGGTTGGGAATCAAAAAGGGAATTGTCCAAGGGTTGGAGGAAGGGCTGCAGCTTGGGCGCCAAGAGGGGATACAGCTCGGTCGTCAAGAGGGGATACAGCTCGGTCGTCAGGAGGGGCTTCAGCTTGGTCGCCAGGAGGGAATGAAAATAGCCCTTCAGGAAAGCATATGTGATATTTTGAAGTTGCGCTTTGGTA
>CAZJXF010000053.1:8883-22197 GCA_964549995.1 uncultured Desulfatirhabdium sp.
ATGAAAATAGCCCTTCAGGAAAGCATATGTGATATTTTGAAGTTGCGCTTTGGTAAAGTGAGCAAGGACATCTCCTCATCCATCGCAAAAATTCACGACAGTGATACCCTGAAAACGCTCCATCAAAAGGCAGTATTTTGCGAGAGTCTGAAAGCTTTTCAAGCAGAGTTGAAAAATGGGATGGCTGTGCGATCCGATTGAATGTGCAACTGGGAATATAACGTCTGAGCAAATTGCTGGAGAAGGGCATTGAAATCTCGATCAAAACCGGAAGGCCCCAATTCTTCCAGGTTGGCGGCGGATGCCGATACACCGTGGAAAGAGGTATTGGAGTGTTATTTCGAGGAATTTATCGGCTTTTTCTTTCCGAAGATTTATCCGCAGATTGACTGGGGCAAGCCCCATGAGTTTTTGGACAAGGAACTACAAAAGGCGCTCAAGGATGCAAAGATCGGCAAGCGCATTGTGGACAAGCTGGTCAAGGTTCACCGCAAGGATGGTCAGGAACAGTGGGTGCTGGTGCATGTGGAGGTTCAGGGAGAAGAGGAAGCGGACTTTGCAAAACGCATGTATGTGTACAACTACCGGCTGTTCGATCGATACGACAAGCAGGTGGCAAGCCTTGCGGTGTTGACGGATGACCGACCGGGCTGGCGGCCCGATGGTTTTGAGTATGAGCTGTTTGGTTGCAGGGTCGGTATACGGTTTCCGATGGTGAAGCTTCTGGATTTTGCCGAGCGATGGGATGAACTTTCCCAGAGCGACAATCCGTTTGCGGTTGTGGTGATGGCGCATCTGAAGTTTCTGGAAACCCGCCATGCGATGATGGATCGGCTGCAGTGGAAGATTCAGTTGGTAAGGCAATTGTTCGATCGGGGATACTCGCGCAAGGACATCATCAATTTATTTCGCTTTATCGACTGGATCATGTGTTTACCGGAAGAACTCGACCGGCATTTTTCGGATACGATCAGCAAACTGGAGGAGGAAAAGAAGATGCCGTATGTCACATCTGTTGAACGGTTGGGAATCAAAAAGGGAATTGTCCAAGGATTGGAGGAAGGGCTGCAGCTTGGTCGCCAAGAGGGAATGCAGCTTGGTCGCCAGGAGGGAATGAAAATAGCGCTACAGGAAACCATTTGCGATGTATTGAAGCTTCGCTTTGGCAAGGTGAGCAAGGGCATAACCTCTGACATCCAGAAAATCCAGGACAGTGATACCCTGAAAACACTCCATCAGAAAGCGATATTTTGCGAGAGTCTGAACGCTTTTCAAGCAGAGTTGAAAAATGTGATGACTAAATGATCCGATTGTGACCTCCTTTCTGAGACTGTCATCGGAGTGAGCAGAGTTTCGGCTATATCTAAGGTTTCCGAAAATGTAGATCCGGATGTTATACCCGGCCGGTTGTATCGGCGGCTATCATACATCGGGGCGTAGAACTTGTTGCTATAGGAAATCCGCTGCTTGATGGGAGCGCACCCCCAGAATATGTGGGATGCAAGTGAAATCTCATATAAGGTATGGATATTGCATAATATCTCATTGAACCACTGCCTCGATGGTGGCCCACGAGCGCCTGTGTTAGCCGCCAGGGTATTTCGATGAGCATGCAGAGCTTTTGTGATCAAGGGTTGAAATTGTCAGGGGCAGGGTAAAGTTCGGCGCTTATTGTCGGGTTTCATCGTAATGCTGCTTTATCCAAATTGAGCGCAGAAAACAGGTTTGAACTACTTTCTTCCTTGAAAGAAAGTTTTCCCTAATGCACGGTAGTGTTCGAAAGCCCATTGTTGCTGGCTTCACGCTCATGGAACTGATGGTCGTCGTTGCCATCGTTACGGTCATGATCGTGATCGCCATTCCAAATTTTGGCACATTCATGGCCAATATGCGGCTAAAAAGTGCTGCGGATGACCTGTATTTTACCTTGCAGCAAACCCGGATGAACGCCATACGAGGAGGCGGCAGATGGATGGTGGTATTTTCGAATACCTCCTATCAAGTCGTCAATTGCGTGGATAACGATTGCGGTACGACGGAAAACAATGTTGTTGTCAAAGAAACCCTTTACTCGACCTACAAGGGCATTTCATTTTCGGATACGTTTGACAATCACCTGTTCAAATTTACGCCCGACGGTATGGCAGCACCTTATATAGATGATGATCCTCGTCTTGAAATCGGTAAGGTTACCCTTAGTAGCGCACCAAACAAATCCAAATTCATCAGCATATGCAAAACGGGAATTATCCGTATGAATTACAGTTGCGAGGAATCTAGATGATGCCCATCGTGTTCCATTCAAATTCCACCTTCTCACTTCGCCTGATTCCATTGATGAATAAACCTTCCTTAGCGGCGAGAACGGATGGCTTTACCCTCATTGAAGTGATGATGGCTGCCGTGGTTCTCGCCATAGGACTTCTGGGTCTTGCCGCTATGCAAACCGCAGCCATCAAGGCAAACTACCAAGCGAAAAAACACACCCTTGCAACCTCACTGGCCGAAACACAGCTCGAAACCTATCGCAACATGGCCTATGATTCGATCCCTTCCGGAACCATCACGGATACCAAAGTGACTTCCGGAGATGTGGGTAACTTCACCCGAACGGTCATCATTGAAAACGATACACCGGTTGCAGGGCTTAAAACGATCACCGTTTCCGTATCCTGGAATGATGGAAAATTGCGAACGACCACATTGAAAACGATCATCGGTGCGCTGGCACCTAACTCGTAATCCCACTCGAAACATTTTAACCGTAAAAGTGCAAGATGTGTGGTGCATAGTGCGAAAGGCTGTAGGGGCGACTTGGCGGGTCGACCTAAGGCCAACGATCTGAGTGCCTGCATCATCTCCTGAAATATGGAAGACATTGCCGTCTACGGAGGCGGCTGCTACCGCAATGAGCATTTCGTTGGAACAAACTGCCAGGATGGTTCAAATGCTTGAATCTACCCCATATGATCAACAGCATTCGCCAGCAAGCAAAGCAGAGCGTCTTAATTGTCTGAAAGCTGGATTTACGCTGGTAGAGATTCTCATTGCTGTTGCAATATCGGCTGTTCTTCTTGCGGCAATCATCGAACTTTTTTCCGTAAATTACGCCTCCTACATTCTGCAGGAGGATGTGGCTGCCATGCAGCAGAACCTCCGAATCGCAAAAATGTTTCTCGAAAGGGACGTGCGGATGGCCGGCTCCGGAATCAGCGGTGGATTCGGACTATTCGGTACCAAGGTCCAACCGATCACCTTCACGAATGGCGGTGGAGATGACACGACCGATATTTTGATGGTAACCTACTTAAATCTGGGTAAGGGGGATTGCTCAGGCGTACTTCCACAATTAACATTAGCATCAGATAATAAGGACCCCGATAACCCTGATATGCCACTCAATTCTGCTGAATCGACAGTTAATGAAGACCTTGAAAAAGACACACCCCCTCCAACACCACCTTATTCGACATGGGACAGTGAATTCTCTTGTAAAGGCAATACATACGGAGGCAAACCTTTTAAAGAGTTCAAGGCCATCATCACATCTCCTGACGGTAAGAAAAGCGATGTCGTATACATCACTCAGGTTCAGGCCAATCCTAAAAGAATTCAAAATCATCCTTACGACAGATACGAAAATAAACTAATAAACGGTTATCCGGCGGGAAGTACGATCAACTTCTTTTCGGATGATCAACTGACACAGGTCACTTATCAGTATCGGGCGTCAGACCGCTCGCTTTTGCGAAACGGTCAGCCGATTGCAACCTATCTGGAAGACCTGCAATTTGCATTCGGATTGGATACCGATTCCGACGGTACTGTTGAATGGATCAACAACAGGGACTTGACGACTGAAGAGCTGAATCAAATTCGAACGGTTCGAATCAATATCGTGGGGAGAACCGATCGAATTCATCGCGGAATCAAGGATACCCGGCCTGCTGTTGAAGATCGTTCCGGTGCCACCATCAGCGATCAATTTGTACGGGAAGTCATTCAGTTGACTGTCAAGGTTCGCAACATGGGATTGAAATAGGAGAAAGGGTATGAGCCGCAGCAGAACCTTTCGACTTCTTAAGGGACAACATGGCTCGACCATGCTGATCGCACTGATCTTTATGGCGCTGTTGACGCTGATCGGTTTGGTTGCTGCCAACACAACCACTCTGGAAACTATGATCGCTTCTGCAGACGCTAAAAAACGAGGCGCCTTTCATGCTGCCGAAGCCGGCGTCGATCATGTCATCGCGGTATTGCGCCCTTTGTTCATCGCGAATAATCAAACGCGATTGAGGAACTCTATAGCCCAAAATGGAACAACAGAGAAGAATCCCCTCTCCTGGTCATTTGCACTCGATGGTACAGCTGGGGTCAATTCTGCAAACAAGCCAACAAACGACAGCTGGAGGGGGAAATTCGATGCGGGTGCTCCCTGGATCACCGACTACAATTTAGGAAATGGCTATTCGTACAGTGTTCGGGTCTGGAACAACAACAACGACGGTGGCGACACCACATTGGACAACGACGCTACCGTGATTATCGGCGCCCTTGCGACGGGCCCTTCAAATACCCGGGCAGCCATCGAACTCTCGCTTTACGGGGACCTGACCAACATCTCCCCAGCCATTACTTATACGGCCCAGGCAGGCGGCGGGTCGGGGAAAAACTACAACGCATCGGACGTTGGCGCCATATCCGACACCAACATTCAGGCGATGGTTTCCGCTGGGAGTCCTTAAGTTTCAGCCTTAAAACAGAGTTCATCAGCTCGATACCTTGGAAGTGGACAAAGGCGTGCCTTCTTGACATCGAGGTGCATCATGCAAAAAATCACACGGATCTTCCATCTTCCTTTGAAAAGCTATGTTTTCCTCTTGGCATTATGCTTGCTGTGCACGTTCTTTACAAGCTCTGCCCATGCCAATAAAACCCTGACAATATCCATTAATCCGGCCGGCGGAGGAACGGTTTCCCCGGGGACCAGCACATCTGTGGCCAACTACGCCGTTGTCAATATCTCGGCAACCCCGGCGACCTGTTATGAATTCGTCAATTGGACCGGAAGCAGTGTCGCCAACCCCAATTCGGCCTCTACCACGATTTCCATGGGGGGATCCAATCGCTCCATAACGGCCAATTTCAGAAGGATATGTTATACCATCACCGCCACTGCCGGGGCTGGCGGCAGCATCAGTCCAAGCGGAAGCGTTACTGTCAACTCTGGCGCAAATCAAACGTTCACCATCACACCGAACACAGGATATACCGTCAGCTCGGTCCTTGTGGACGGCACAGCTGTATCCGTGCCTGCTGCTGGAGGAAGCTACACCTTCAACAATGTCACAGCAGATCACACCATCACCGCATCCTTTTCAATCATTCAGTACATTATCACGGCCACTGCCGGCGCAAACGGCAGCATTTCCCCCTCGGGAGCCGTTTCGGTCAATCATGGCGCCAGCCAGACGTTTCTCGTAAGCCCCAACACAGGCTATCATGTAGCATCGGTAGTCGTGGACGGCGCCGCTGCAACTCTTACCGGTGGCCAATATACCTTCAGCAATGTCACTTCAAACCACAGCATTTCGGTAACGTTTGCTATCGACACTCTGACAATAACAGCCACCGCCGGAACGGGGGGCAGCATTTCCCCGAGTGGAGCCGTTTCCGTCACTTACGGCAACAGCCAATCTTTCACGATGACAGCAGATACCGGGTACATCTTGGACAAGGTGACCGTTGACGGAACGGAAATCACGGTGGCTGGAAATACCTATACCTTCAACGATGTCACCCAAAACCACACCATCACGGCAACGTTCCGATCGACCGGCGGCGGCCAAGGTGGAACGAGCTACATCCCCGGTTGCGCAGCCAACACCTACACGAGTTACAGCGGCGGGTTCAATGCGGGTGATTTCAACATGATCAACACGGCTGTAGCGGACGGCAAGATTCAGCTTCAGACAGGCGCCCAGGCCATCAATCCGGAACAGATTGTCATCCCCTTTACGCAAACGGTTGCAGCGACCTTCATTTACGAAAATGCCGGATTCAGTCAAAACGATTTCGGATGGATACTGGCTGCAGATGGAGCATCGGGAACCAAGCACGAGGTTTACCAGAATGTCAATGACAACAACAACAATGGCGTTCTCGATGATCGGGAAGGAATTGATTCAAATGGCGATGGTACTGTAAATGTTTTGGACAATCGAGTGGTACTGGGAACATTTGCAGGTGGGACAGAACTGGTTTTTTATTTGAAGGTCGATCAGCAAAGTTATACCGCCTTCACGAAGACTGAATGGAATACAGACACATTTCAGGGAAATTGCGCCTCCTCTGTTTTCGATAAGACGTTCAATCTGGGGAGTACAACCAACACCTTCAATGCCTGTGGTCCTTCTTCCTGGCTGGATTCCGCTGCCGTAACCCGTCTATACAACCCCCCGTTGAATCTGGATTTCGGCACCACTCAGAAAACTGTGCATATCGTACGAAATCAGAAGTTCCCGCACGTTCAGGTTGCAGCACCGAATACCAAGCCGAATGAATGGATTCTTGCATGGGAAGACTACAAGAATGGCGGAGACTATGATATCAACGACATGGTCTTCCGGGTTGACCGGAGAACAGGCGGGAGCGCTTCCCTGCAGTCGTCTCAGGCAATCACGCCCATCGATACGGAGGCGTATTTTACCGGGGTGACGTTTGAGGTGTACGACAACATGCCATGTAACGGACAGTCGAACATCAAATATTATATATCGATCGACAATGGTACCAATTGGGTGGAAATTACCAGCTGGGATTTGGTAAAAAGCTATACCATCAGCGACTCGACCAAGACCGTTGGGAACGATGTATCCAATTGGACCCCTGGAAACCCAGCTATGACCTATCGCCTTCGGCGAATGGATTTCTCCGGAAGTGCGATGATCGGAAGACAATTGCTGTGGAAAGCCGAGATGTTCAGCGATGTGGAATCCTGTGTACCCGAAATTATCGATGTGGTTCTTAATGGCAGCGTGGCAACGCATGGGTTCGTTTCGCGCGCCTCTCCCAGTGTGCAGGCCAACATGTTGTATTCCGGCAGCTATGAAACGCCAGCCTTGAGCTGGACGGAAAAAGTGCTGCGAGGGCACTTGTACGGCACCCGTCTGTACGATCCCGATACGCCCAATACGCAGGATCCGGTTCAGCAATGGGATGCCGGAGCACGACTGACCGCAATGTCGCCGGACAGCCGAACCATCTACTTCCCCAACATCAGCTATTCTTCGGTCACGTCCGAAACGATTGGAACCGGAGATGGCACCACAACACACTTTTCGGGGACGCTTGCCCATCATCCAGTCAGTGCAACGACATTGGTTATCTCGGACAGCATCGAAAGCTTTGTCGACAAGCATACAGACGTTTTGGAAGGGGATTTTGGGGGCACTGGAACCATCAACCGATTTACAGGAGAATTTTCACTGGATTTCCATACGGCCCCAAGCAATGGAATGCCCATTCGGGCTGCATACACGTATTACACGACTTCATCCACCCTTCGGGAATTCACGACATCCAATGTCAGCAATGCGATGCTGGCTCTGGACAATACATATATCATACCGACTGGATTCAAATACGATTTCAACAGCGACAATCAGTTCACCGAGGCGGACGGCGACTATCTGGTCAATTGGATCCGCGGTTACAAAGACGGTTCAAGCACGAAAAAAGAATGGCTGCTTGGCCAGATTGATCATTCCGTTCCAGCCGTGGAAACCCCTCCTGGAAGGCCAGGCTGGTATTTTGGTTCCGCAGTTACACATGCTGAAAGGGATGCTTTCGATACTTTCCTAAAGACGAATTGGAACCGCCAGACCGTCGTATATGTAGGCTCTCGGGACGGAATGCTACACGCCTTCGATGCGGGGCAATTCCGCTGGGGTTACCTGGATGCCAACAACGAATTTCAATGGATGAAGAAGCCCGGCGACACTACCCTGTACTACAGGGGCTATTTCGAAAACGAGAACTATGGCACCGGTGATGAGCTTTGGGCCTTCATCCCGGCCAACCTTCTTCCCCGGCTGAAGAACAACAAGATCTCCGGAGAAGATCAGGCTTACGTGGATGCGTCGCCTGCGATCAGTGACGTGGAAATCAATGGAACCTGGAAAACGGTGCTTCTGGCTGCAGAAGGCAATGGCGGGGATACGGTCTTTTGTTTGGATATCACCAATCCGACGGCGCCGACCCTCATGTGGGAATTCGCAGATCCGGACTTATTTAGAAGCCGTTCCTCGCCGGCAGTAGCAGCTATCGGAAAGATCGTGATGGACGACCAAAAAAAATGGGTTGCTTTCTTCGTTTCAGGGAAAACATACGACAACACACTCTGCCCGTCAATTTACATGATCGATATCGGCGGGTTAGCTAAGGTTACGAAAGGTGAGAATGTGAGCGGTGAGGTGGTAAAACGCATTTGTCTTGGAGGCTGCACAAATGCCAATTGTGTCTGCTCAAGTGGAAGCTGTGAAGGCGCAGGCGGTGTACCGAGCGGGCAGCCTGCGGTCGTAGATTCCGACGGAAACGGATATATCGATCGTATCTACATCGGAACGGACAAGGGCTATCTTTACAAGGTGATCCTTCCGGACGATCCGAAGGCATCCAGCTCATATGATATCACCCACTGCGTCATCAATACCGATTACACGGATGATCACGGCTACACCATTCCTTCCAACCAGCGGAATCATCCGATCTACGCATCCCCTGCGGTAGTTGTCGCAAACGGAATGAACGAGAAGGGGGAAATTCAATACAATATCAAGATTCTCTATGGAACCGGAGACAGCCCCTATTACGATGAGGATATCGATACGGCCAACACGACCTATCATTTCTTTGCCTACCGGGACAGCGCCGCGAAAGGAATATGCACGTCAAATGATGCCACTCTGGATTGGGTTTATGCGCTTCCTGCCGGAGAGCGGGTGTTTGCCTCGGCATTTGCCGCAGCGGGCCAGGTGTATTTCGGTACTGCAACCAGCGAAACCGAAGATCCGTGCGAAGGAGCGGGCAATTCGAGCGCCAATCAGGGAAAACTCTATGTGATGAACCTCGAACCTGGAAGCGGTGCCGTTTCCCCCATCACAACGGTTGCAACCGGGAATGTTCTTGCAGCACCTGTGGTAGACGATGAGCACCTGTACCTCAAGACCGTCGGGGGGGGACTTTTGACAACACCAGGGCCGTACAACAACCCGGTCACCCTCTACGGCATCCCGGCTTCGGCAGTCAAATACTGGCGAGAGGTCTTCGATAAGGATGAAAAAATTGTCAACTGAACGATTCGGTGGCATACCATGAAATATGGATTGCGATGGATGCTCTTCGGCTGTCTTCTGTTTCTGTGGACAACGACTCTCCATGCCGAAATCTACCGGTATGTAGACCCTTCCGGAACGGTTCGATTTACGGACAATCTGTTGGATGTGCCCGAAGCCCAGCGAAAGAACATCCTCGTCCTTCCGGAAACGACAGCTCCTGCCACAACCGATCAGGCCTTCTCTTTGCCACAAAAGAGCGAAACCAAACATCCGCCAACCTCACTCAAGACACTTCCAAAGTCAAAGGGCGCCCAGTCCTCCCCACCGGACATTCTCGAAGAGGCGGAGCGTTTGAACAAGGAGCGAGCGGATCTTGACCAGGAATATCTCGAACTGGTTCGGGAACAGAGTGCGCTTACGGATCAACGACCAAACGTTCGAGATGTTGAAGCCATGAATCGATACAACGAGCAGGTAACCGCACTGAATCAAAGAACGGATGCTTACGAAGCCCGGAGGCAGGCATTCCAACAAAAGGTGGATGCCTTCAACGAAAGGCTTCGTCGGCACCTCGATCGATCGATCGAACCGTCATCCGGAAAGGCCGGCCCCTCTTGAGCCAAGCAAGCCCCAAAAAGCCTTTCGGTCTTCAGGAATTGATCGCTCTCACCCTCAAATTCGGATACATTTCGGAACATACGGCACGAGAGGCGCTGCAGGATGGCCGGCGCCAAACCAGTGGTCAAGAGGATGGAGCGGGAGGCGGTTTTCTTGCATCCGTTCAAGCCGTTGTCGATCTGCACCTGACCCGTAAGGACGATCCATCCAAACGGGTCGATGAAGAGGCCCTCATCTCGCTCGTCGCTCGACAACTGGGGATGCCCTTTATCAAAATCGACCCTCTCAAGCTCGATCTCAAGTCTGTCACTTCCGTCATTCCCCGTTCCTTTGCTCTGAAACATCTCGTGGTGCCTCTTGGGATCCAAGACGGCAAGCTGACAGTAGCCTGCGCCGATCCCTTCGATCGGGAGGCGATCGATGATATCGCTCGAGCGGCCCAGGTTCAGGTGCAGCCGGTGCTGAGCACCAGAACCGACATCGTCAAGCTCATCAACGATTTCTTCGGATTTCGGCATTCCATCGAACAGGCCGAAACCCAGTTCGAATCGAGCGTCATCGATCTGGGGAACCTGGAGCAGTTCGTCCGATTGAAAACGACGGATGAGCTTGCTTCAACCGACCGGCATATTGTCAATGCCGTCAACTACCTCTTCACCTATGCCTTCGACCAGCGGGCCAGCGACATTCACATCGAGCCCAAGCGGGAGGCAAGCCTTGTCCGGATGCGCATCGACGGCGTTCTGCACACGATCTACCGCATGCCGAAAGCCGTTCACCCGGCCATCGTGAGTCGCATCAAAAACCTGTCCCGCCTCGACATGGCCGAAAAACGCAAACCCCAGGACGGCCGCATCAAGATTCAGCGGGAATCGACGGAGGTGGAAATCCGCGTTTCCACGGTGCCCGTGGCCTTCGGCGAAAAAGTGGTCATGCGGATCATGGACCCGAGTGTCCTCTTTCAGGACTTGGAAGGTCTCGGCTTCTCCTCGACCGATCTCATCCGCTACAACCGCTTCATCCGCCTGCCGCACGGAATCGTTCTGGTGTGCGGCCCAACCGGAAGCGGCAAATCCACCACCCTCTACTCCACCCTACGGATGCTCTCCAGCCCCGAAATCAACATCGTCACCATCGAAGACCCCATCGAGATGGTGTGTGAGGACTTCAACCAGATCGGAGTTCAGCCGGCGGCAGGTGTAACCTTTGCCACGATCCTGCGGAACATCCTCCGTCAGGACCCCGACATCATCATGGTCGGCGAGCTTCGAGACCTCGAAACCGCCCAGAACGCCATTCAGTCGGCCCTGACCGGACACCTGGTGCTCTCCACCATCCACACGAACGACGCCCCATCCACCATCATCCGGCTTCTCGATCTCGGCATCCCGGCATTTTTGATCCAAGCGTCGCTGGTCGGGGTGCTGGCGCAGCGGCTGGTGCGCAAGATCTGTCCGGATTGCAGGGAATCCTACACCATGAACGCGGATGAACTACGCAAGATGGGGCTTGAACTCCATCAAACCGGAGACGTAACGCTGTATCGGGGGAAAGGGTGCGCCAAATGTCGGGGAACGGGGTATTACGGACGAATCGGGATTTTTGAGGTGCTTTCCTACAGCGATGAATTGAAGCGTCTGACGACGGATCAGACCGATGTCGCCAAGATTCGCGACATGGCCCGTCGTCAGGGCATGATCACCCTTCGGGAAAATGCCCTGCGTCGGGTGCTGGATGGGACGACGACGTATTCGGAGGCCCTGCGGGTGACCTGGGAGCAGGAGTGAAACGATAGCTGACGTTTCAGGTTTTGGCTGAAACGATCACCCATCTTGAATGACGGCTTCGCAAAAAGGCCGGATGCTGTGTCGTGCTGCATCCCTCGTCGTTGCGGCGTACGTCTAAGTACGCCTCACTCCTCGGGATTTGCACTCCTTGCCTGCGGCCTTTTTTCGAAGCCGTCCAGATGATCGACTTTTTGCAAGTTTGTCTTGAATGGTTGTCAGAATAGCGTCTCGGAAGGCCTGAAAATCGTCGAGATTCCTTCGGAGGATTCCAACGACGATTTCTGGATCGATTCTTTCATAGTCATGAACGACAAGATTTCGGAATTTAGCCATTTTCGACATGCTGCTTCCCAGATCAGGCGTCAGGATACCGGCTTCTGCCAGGATGCGGAACGTATCGGCATAGCTGACAGGAACACCCAGATTTCGGTCTGCGACAACATGCCCGGCGATACCGATACAAATTTCGATCAGCATCTGCAGTGTCCTTTCCACAATCCGCTGCGCCTTCCAGCTGTTTCCATAGTCTTCGATCGTAATGGCTTCGTACTCCCGCAATTGATTCCGATATTCATCCAAAGAAGCCAGCTTACGCAAAATGAGATTACGATCGACCAAGTCCAAACCTCCGATTGAGCACCATCGATTCGAATCTGGAAAAATCCCAGAACTCCCTCATCGTCAACGACTCATAGGCGTGCCTGACAAAGGGTTCCCTTTCCGACAGGACCGTTCGATGCTGAACAATGCGACCTGCCAGCGAAATCGGAGCGCTATTTAGGATGATGAGATCGAATGGTCGGTTTCCCAACACATCCATCGCCTTCCCGATCAGATCCAACCGGATGTCTTGCTGAAAATGCTCCACGTCCTTCGATAGATAAACGGCGATGTCGATATCGCTCAAAGGGGTGTAGTCTTTTCTGGAAACACTGCCAAACAGATAAGAGAACGCCACCCGCTCGTCCTGCTGAAGGATTTCTGAAAGCTTTTGCAGCGCTTCTTCCGGAATCGTTCTTTTCCCGGGAGGCTGCAGTCTACGCGCTTCGCCCATCGCCCCTCCCCTCTCGCCTTACTCCTTCCCATTGACGCATTCAGTACGGATTGATGAGCGGCCGCTGGAGCATTTTTTCGTAGAGATCGATGTATTGCCGAGCGGTCACGGCATGGGTGAACGTCTCGACGCTCTGGCGCATGATGCGTTCGATGTTGCGATGCCGCACGTCCTCCGGCAGGGTGTAGAAGGCCATCGCCTGATCGATGGCCCAGAACAGCCCCTGGCTGTCGTAATAACGGAACAGAAAGCCGTTTCCCGTTTCGGCATGCGGATCGAGATGTTGGATAGTATCGTGAATCCCGCCGGTGTCGTGCGCGACCGGGAGCGCCCCGTAAATGGGGGCGATCATCTGGGGAAGCCCGCAGGGCTCGAAAAGGGATGGCATGAGGATGAAATCGGCGGCTCCATAGGCCAGATGTTCGAGCGATTCCGTAAAATCGCAGACCGCCACCCGGTTTTCGATGCCGTGAAATTTGGCGATGTCCCGAAAATGCTGCTGGTATTCGCCGTT
>CAZJXF010000054.1:0-21789 GCA_964549995.1 uncultured Desulfatirhabdium sp.
CACTTTTATCTATATGATATCCATATGCTTTTGTGTAACGACCATGAAGTTGGGTTAGCCGCACAAGAAGCTGCGCCGCACGAATGACCAAAATGGGAAAAACTGCCCAGGAAGTATGAACGATTGGAAAATCAAGCGAGGGGTGACGTTGGGATTTGAACAGTGGACGGATGTGCTCGAAATCCAGTTGAAAACGGAACAAGGGGTATGGTTGAGAGACCGGGTGGCCGCCATGACCATCGCCGTCGCCTTGAGGGACGCTCTGGCCGAAACGATCGGAGTTCAGGCCACCGAGTTGGGATGTACCGTCAAAGAGGTAAGGCCTTCGAGACAGGCTCCCCGACATTCCCTGGTGATCTTCGATCGCTATGCATCGGGATATCCATCGAATGCCGAAGCGTATCTGACGGACATTTTCAACAAAGCGCGCTCTCGACTGCTGTGCCCTGCCGCCTGCGAGTCAGCCTGCCCGCACTGCATTCTCGATTTTGACCAGCGGTTCGCTACGGCCGATCTGGATCGGCATGCCGGGCTGGGAATCCTGACCGACACATGGATGAGAAAACTGACCGATGGATGACGCCCAAACCCAAGCGCACCAAAACGAGTCGATTTTCCATGAATCCATCAAGTATCGGATGAGCCGGCGAAATCGGTGACCTTGAGTACCTTTCCGATTTCCACATCGAGGATTTCAGCGATTTCCTGAGGCTTGAATCCCTTGAGCATCATCTTGCGGATGGATCGTTCCAGTCCTTTTTCGATACCTTGCTCGATACCTTGCTCGATACCTTTTTCGAGGCCTTTTTCGATGCCTTTTTCGAGACCTCTTTCAAGACCTCTTTCAAGACCTTTCTCCCATCCATCCCGGTAACCTTCTTGTTTGAGAATGTCGTATGCAACGGATTCGATCATGAGATTCCTCCTTCTGCTGATGATTTCCCCGGGCAGCTCTTGGCTCACCATTCCCGACAAAATGGCCATGATCGTGATCATGTCTGCCTTGTCTTGCTGATGGATATCGCTGCGGCAGATTCTATCCTCGGCTTCCATGATATAGCGTTTGCCATCTTTCATCAAGGGAATGAAAGGCATCAGGCATGTAATGCTGCCATCCATGACCTTGGATGCCTCGATCTCATAAATTTTCACCAGTCGGTACGTGAAGCGGACTTCTTCATCCTCATAGCAATCGGTTACGGTTTCGGAGGGTGTCAGCAGCAAGACGAAGGAATGTACCGGCCACTTGTATTTCAACTTGTATCGAACCCGGTACTCGAGAACCTGCAAACCGACGGTTGCTTCCCATTTCGATTTCAATTCGAGCAGGACAATAGACGGTTGCCCCCGATCGTCATACACCCGAATCGGAAAGTCGCTGCGGCGAACCGATACGGTTTCCTGAGGAAGGTCTTCGATCAAGACCGACATGGAGACGGGAATACCGAGCAGATCCCTCAGAATCGTTTCCCGACATTTTTCGATCAGCACTTTTTCGGCGATATCGTAATGCATAGTCACCTCTTCAACCAATCGACAAGGAATCAAAAAATGGGGCAGACCCAGAATAACCAATACGTAAGCACTGCATCCAGCATCGATTATATGGAAAATCAAAAATACCGGCTGGAGCAGGAAATTGAATTACACAGCACGCCCTTTTGAGCCGTTATATGAAAAGAGAGGAAGTAGAGGCGCCAGGATGCGGCTATTCCGTCGATTCCGGCAGTTCGAGCAGGAACCGCCATGCCGGGATCACCTCGATGGTCCCAGCCTCCACATCCAGCCGTTCATCTTCGTTCCGGGTCACAATGGTTCCGGCTTTCAGGTCCAGCTCGGCCATCGCCTCACTCAAGGCCGCAGTCTCCCGTCTCCGCGTCTGCGGCTCCGCCAGGGACTCGCACACCTGAACCAGCATCTTGGGCCGGCCGCGCATCGGGACGATGAAATCGACCTCCCGGCCGTTCCTGGTCTTGTAATAGTAGATTTCCGGATAAAGACGTCGGAGTGCGGTGAACACGAGGTTTTCAAGAAGATGGCCGGAGTTGACCAGAATTCCGGACGACACCGAAGTGACCATTGCGTGATCGATGCAGTAGACCTTTTTCGGATTGGTGTTGCTGCGCGCCAAAGACGGGTCGAATATGCGCACGGTGAACAGGAAATAGGCGTCCTCGAACCATTCCAGATAATCCGACACCGCAGACTTCGGAGCTTTGTGGCCGAGCGACTTGAGATAGCCCGTGAGACTGTTGACCGAGTAAAGCGAGGCCGTGTTGTCCACCAGCCAGTGCGCCAGATCGCTCACCGCCTTCGGGTGTGAAACGTCGTGACGTTCGACCAAATCCCGAAACAGGATGGTGTGAAAGTATTCCTGATGCGTCTTGATTCTCAAGCGCCGCGAGAGACCAGCCACCTCGGGAAAGCCGCCGGTCTCCCAGTATTCCTCGAAAGCCTTCTGAACGAGGAGACGTTTTTTGGTGGACAGCGCACCACCGCTCTCGATTCCCTTGTAGTCCAGAAATTCCCTGAACGAAAACGGAAACATCTCCCACGAAAGCGCCCGCCCGCGCATCTGCGTGGCGATCTCCTTCGACAGCATCCTGGCTGAAGAACCGGTCAGATACACCTCGCATTTTTCCGTGCGCATCAAACGATCCACAAAGGGCTCCCAACCAGGTGCAGCCTGAATCTCGTCAAAAAAACAGTAGACCGTCTCGGTGTTTTTCTTTTCCGGGTAGATGGCGTAATAAGCCTCGGCGATCAGGCCGAAATTGTCCTGTCGCAGGTTGTGGAGGCGGTCGTCGAAAAAGTTCAGGTAGAGAATGTTCTGCCGGGGGACCCCGCCGTCCAACAACCGCTGGATGATCTGGAACATGTATGTCGACTTGCCGCTCCGCCGCACGCCGATGCAGACGGTCGCCTTGCCGCGTACGGTCTCGATACGCAAACGCCGAGGCACTCCGGTCTCCAGCCGGGTTTCCTGAAAATCCAGGATGATGGATTGGATCGTTTCGATCATAGGGTCGCTAATGGCCATTTTTCTTTCCAGTTTAAGACGCTTCCGGGAATAAATGTAGCCGGTTTTGGCTCTCAGCGTCAAGGGATAGAAACCGAGGGAACCCCGGTGAAAACACGATGCAACTCGACACTCGACAGTCAGGCATCCGGATTGGGCTCAGAGCTGAGGCCGCTTTCAGTAGCGGTGTTCGTAGAAGCGATCGTATCGCTGGGCAGGGGCTTGAGCCGCCTAACAACAAATGAACCGGCAGGTCGATAGACCTGTCTGGTTTGACTGGTTATGGGCTGCTTCGTTTTTTAATGATGAACTTTGCCAAATTTTCTTTTATTTCGACATGTCAGGGAATAGGCTGAGGTTTTTTTGTTTCGGGATTTGTATACCAGTCATGCAATCCTTCCATGCCTTACAAGAATACATCCCATTTCTTGAAGCTTCTTGATCAGCTCCCGTCGTTTCATCAGGCAAATTCCAATTCTTCGACTTTACGGATAGTTGGGATTTCTTCGGATTCAATATCTTTCAGGAGTTCTTTCAAATGATCAATGAGTTCTTCTTTGGATAGACCTTGCGTATGGTAATCAGGATAGTCATTCAGATATCCTATGTAATACTTATCATCTTTCCAATATGTATATTTCATTGTTTTCATAGTTGATACTCCTTATCTGCCGATGACGATGCTTATTGTTTCTCTCTCCGAAAAGATTGCAGATGGGACGTCATTCGGTTTGCCATAAGATACGAAACATACAGTTGGTCAGGCAAAATGAAATGGCGCCCGATTAGCTTCCGACATTTTGTTAAGGATATCATCAAGTTAAATGGTTTGATGTTCAAACCGGAAGCTGTATTCCAAGCTTGCTTCTTCCGGGTGATGTGCGATATTGTATACTATATATTCTTACATCATTCATATCAACTCCTGAAACGCTTAACTCCTTCAACGCATAACAATCATTATGATGGAATCGCAAAAGTCCTCTATTTACCGATTTTCTTGCAATGGCAGACTTCCACACGCCCTCCTACGAGCCCATCGAACTTGATTTTCCCTTCTTCCCCTCGTAAGATGCGGCTTGAGGATGTAACAAGCCACTTCTCTCGTTCAAGGATACCCCATGAACATCCGCGAAAATTGCGAAAAACGGGAAGAAGCGTTTCTATCCCCTTTCGCGTGTTTCAGCTCCGAAACCCTCGGCCGAGAACGCCCCGAAGAGCCCTGTCCCATCCGCACCGCCTTTCAGGTGGACAGGGACCGCATCGTCTATTCCAATGCCTTCCGCCGCTTGAAACACAAAACCCAAGTCTTTCTCGCCCCTCTTGGGGATTACTACCGCACCCGCCTCACCCACACCCTGGAAGTCGCCCAAATCGCCCGCAACATCGCACGCGCCATGCTCCTCAACGAAGACCTGACGGAGGCCATCGCCCTGGGTCACGATCTCGGTCACCCCCCTTTCGGGCACAGCGGGGAAATGGCCCTGCGGGAAATCTACAGCCCGGATTTTTGCCACAACGAACAAAGCGTTCGGATTGTCGAACGGATCGAAAACAAGGGAAAGGGACTGAACCTCACTTATGAAGTGCGGGATGGAATTCTGAAGCATTCCAAAGGCTACGGGAAAATCATCCCCGAAAATCCCGAGGAAATGGCCTCCACTTACGAGGGCCGCATCGTTCGGATCGCCGACATCTTCGCTTACTTGAACCACGATTTAGACGACGCCATCCGAAGCGGGGTCATCCAACCCGAACAGGTGCCGCCGAGCTGTACCCGCATTCTGGGAAACACCCATTCTCAGCGCGCCACCACCATGATTCGGGACCTCGTGTTCTCCAGCGAGATTCTGGACGGACAACTGATCCTTCGCATGAGCCCGGCCGTGCACGAAGCCATCACCACTCTCAGAATGTTCCTATACGAATTCGTCTACCGCTCCCCCAAAGTCCACAACGAATTTATCAAAGCCAAGAAGATTCTCTCGGAACTTTACGCCTGTTTCATCGACCGGCCGGATATCTTCCGCAGGGAAACCTCCGTTCCGGAAATGACTTGGTTCAGTCCTTCGGAAGAAAGCCACGAAAGGAATGTCTGCGATTTCATCGCCAGCATGACGGACCGCTGCGCCCTGGACCTTTACACCAAACTCTATTTCCCCTGCCCAACCGTATGACGGCCGAACCCGCCTTTTCCCCCATGCCGTTTCGCCCGGAAACCGTCCAGCGCTTTCTGGAACGCCTTCGCATCCTGTATGCCGATATGGATGATGCCTACGAAGAAATCGCCCGGCATTACGGGTTTGTGTGCAATGGCTGCAGCGACAATTGCTGTGAGTCACTGTTTTTTCACCACACGATCGTCGAATGCCTCTATCTCATCGACGGGTTTCGGGGCCTGCCCCAGGCCGAACGGCAGGACATCCTCGAGAAGGCCGAAGCCATGAGCGGAACGAACCTCCGCGGAACCTGCCCCCTCAATGCCAACGGCCGCTGCAGGCTCTATTCCTTTCGCCCGATGATTTGCAGGCTGCATGGTATCCCCCATGAGATTCGTCCACCGGGCCGCCCTCCGTCTCACCACCCGGGGTGTGCGGCATTCGAAAGCATCCATCCGGCTTCCTTCGATCGTCGGCTCGACCGTACCCCGCACTACACGGCCCTGGCCCGGCTCGAACAAGATGCGCGAAAAGCCTTGGGGTTCCATTCTCGGATTCACTTGACCGTTGCCCAGATCCTGGCGACGTTCAACGGCTCGATGGATCGTAGCGATTGACCCACAGGCCCTCTGGAAGCTTCCAGATTTTGGATGGACTCGCAAAAAGTCGCTCTACCCCCGATTTTCGGGTAGTTCCGGGGCCTGAGCCTGGGGGCGGGTACGCCTTTTGATGCTGCATCGGAAACTTGTTTGAAGCCGCCGGAGCTCGTTGGGCCGGGCATGCAATACGCTTCGGCTTGTGTTTGAAAAGCTTTCCATTTCAATGAGATGCTCTCTCCTGGAGCGTCTGGCACCATGCCCGGCCCTTACGAGATCGGGCGGCTGAGTTTTTCCGATGCAGCGAAAAAGGTGTGCCCGCCCCCAGGCGGCTCACTGGAGACGCACTGACTTTTTGCGAGTCCATCCGATTTGAAAACCAAGCACCTTATGACCGGAGACATGTATGAGCCCATTTTCTACGCCGCTTTCCGAACTCGAGCGACGCATAACCGCCCTACAAACCGCCCTTCAGGCAAATGCCGTCGATGCCGCCCTGATGCTCCAGAACACGGACCTCTTCTATTTCAGTGGAACGATTCAGCAATCCTACTTGTTCGTTCCTGCCGAAGGCTCCGCCATCCTCATGAGTCGAAAGAGCTTCCAACGGGCCCGATCGGAATCCGCTCTTCCAACCGTCTTGCCGCTCGCTTCCCCCAAGGAAGTCCCCGGCCTGTTGTCGGACCACGGCCATCGGAACATCCGGCGACTCGGTCTCGAGCTCGATGTCCTTCCGGTCCTGCACTACCGGACGATCCAGAAACTGTTTCCAACAAGCGAGCTCGTCGACATTTCCCATGAGATCCGAACGGTTCGAAGCGTGAAATCCGCCTTCGAACTGGAGATCCTTCAGGAGGCAGCCAAACGCTCCGACGCTGTGTTCGCCTACGCGCCATCGATCCTTCAGGAAGGAGCCACGGAGGTGGAAACCGCCGGGAGCCTCGAGGCCCATGCCCGGCGGCTGGGTCATCAAGGAACGGTGCGCATGCGACTGTGGGGAAGCGAAATGTTCTACGGCCACTTGATGGCCGGAGAACAGGCGGCTGTTCCCAGTTTTCTCGCCTCACCGACCGGTGGGGAGGGGCTATCGCCGGCAACGGCCCAGGGAGCGGGATTTCATCGCATCCAACGGCATCAGCCCATTCTCGTGGACTATGTCTTTGCCTGGAGGGGGTATCTGGCAGACGAAACCCGCATTTTCAGCATCGGGTCACTGGACGAAGAACTGACCCGCGGGCATGAGGCCATGCTTGACCTGGAAACCGAACTCATGGAGTGGATTCGGCCGGGTGTGACCGGAGGAGCCGTATATGAACAGGTGACGGCATGGATCCATCGCAAGGGATATGCCGATCATTTTATGGGTGCGGAAGAACAGCGGATTCGTTTTGTCGGGCATGGGGTCGGGCTGGAGCTGGACGAGTACCCCTTTCTTGCGGCCGGCCAACAGGCGGTGATTCAGGAAAACATGGTAGTCGCCGTCGAGCCGAAACTCGTCTTTCCCGGAAAAGGTGTCGTCGGCATCGAAGATACCTTTGTGGTCACGGAAAAAGGTCTGGTCGCCTTGACCCGCTATCCACGGCAAGTGCATGTGATGGATTGACCGGAACCCAAACGAGCGTCATTCCGACTTGATGGTTTTCAACACCCACTTTTCGATGGTGTTCAGCAAGGCATCCGGTGTGATCGGTTTCGGTAGGTAATCATCCATGCCGCTTTCGAGGCATTTTTCCCGATCGCCCTTCATGGCATGCGCCGTCATGGCGATCAAGGTCACATCGTGCTGCAGAACCGACGAGGCGGGATCCCGGATGGTTGCGGCAACCTGAAAACCATCCATGTCCGGCATGACGACATCCAAGAACACGAGATGGTAGCGGTTCGTTTCCAGCAACCGGAGCGCCTCTGCGCCGTTCGGAGCCGTATCCGCCGTGAATCCGTATTTCTTCAGCATCTTGATGACCACCTTCTGATTGACGGGATTGTCCTCCACCAGAAGGATCTTGATGCTGCGTTTCTTTTCTTCGGTCAATCGGTGACGGGTGAGTATGGGGGCCGCCGGTTTGTAAACCGCCTGCTGGGGGATGCCCAGAACGGCGGACAGGCACTCCCGCAGCTGCTGCTGTTTCACCGGCTTGGTCAGATAGGCGGCGAATCCGATATCCTGCAGCAGGGTGGCATCCCCGCGTTTTCCGGCGGATGTGAGCATGATGAGCACGGTCTGGGTCAGTCTCGGATCGGTCTTGATCTTTCGTCCAAGCGTTTTTCCATCCATTTCGGGCATCAGCATGTCCAAAATGACGGCATGGAAAGGCTCACCGGCATCCGCCTGGCGATGCATGGCGGCAAGGGCTTGCTCGCCTCCGGCAGCTTCCCACACCCGACACTTCCATGCAATGAGTTGCTCTCGAAGAACGATCCGGTTCAAGGCGTTGTCGTCCACGATCAGGATCCGCTTGTCGGTCAATTCGACAGGCTCGATGATCCGGCTCATTTCCTCTTCGGTCTGCTTGTCGAGAGAAACCGTAAACCAAAAGGTTGACCCTTCTCCGAAGGTACTCTCCACACCGATCGTTCCACCCATCATCTCGACGATGCGTTTGGAGATGGCCAACCCGAGCCCCGTCCCCCCATATTTTCGTGTCGTCGATGCATCCACCTGCGAAAACGACTGAAACAAAAGATCCCGTTTGTCCTCCGGAATCCCGATACCCGTATCGATGACCTCGAATCGCAACTCGACGCTACGATCGGTTTCCCGTTCAGACCTGACCTCGATGAACACATGCCCGCTTTCTGTGAATTTGATGGCGTTTCCAGCGAGATTGATCAACACCTGCCGCAGCCGACCCGGATCGCCTTTCAGCGCCGACGGAACCTCATGGTGTACGGATGCACGAAAGAGAATCCCCTTCTCGACGGCCTTGACTCTCAACAAATCGACCACTTCCTCGATGGTGATCCGGAGATCGAAATCGATGATTTCCAGATCCATCTTGCCGGCTTCGATTTTGGAAAAGTCGAGAATGTCGTTGATGATGGTCAGCAGCGATTCGGCGCTGTTCTGGATGGTCTCGACGTAATCCCGTTGTTCGGGCGACAATTCGGTATCCAGCAGAAGCGAGGACATGCCGATGATGCCGTTCATGGGGGTGCGCAGCTCATGGCTGGTATTCGCCAGAAACTCGCTTTTGGCGCGGCTGGCGTTTTCGGCGGCGATCTTGGCCTTGTAGATTTCCTCCTTCGCCCGGACCTGTTCCGTGATATCGATGAAGGTTTCCAGGAAATAGTCTTTTTGCCTCAGGGTGATCGGTGAAACCTTCTTCAATACCGGAATCCGTGTACCATGAGCCGTGGTCAGGTACTGCTCACTTTCCACAGGATACCGGGAGGCATTTCGCGCCGGACAGGAGTCTTTCGACATGTTGCAGACGTATCGATCACAGGAGGCGCCGATGACTTCTTCCTTCGAAGCCCCCAAAAGATGAACGGCATACGGATTGGCGTCGGCAATGCGACACGTATCGGCTTCGATGATGAGCACGCCGGTTTGAATCGAGTCGAGAACGAGCTGCAGCCGACGTTCGCTTTCCTGGAGCTTTTCTTCCGTCAACTTGCGGCGCTGGATGTCCTGTTCCAGTTTGTATTTCAGAAACGTGAGCTCCCGATTGAGATGTTCCAGCTCGGCATTCTTGATGGTGGCGTTTTCATAGGTGGAAAACAGCAGATCGACAATTTGTTGCTTGGATGCATCGATGTGATAAGACTTGCCGCCCAGAAAAATCTCCGCTTCATCGCCCGTGCCTTTGGAACGCCGCTGGTGAAAGGACTCCAGAATCGTACGGATGCGTTGGATCAGGCGCTTTTCGTCATACGGCTTGGTCAGGAAAAAATCGGCGCCGCTGATCAGGGCCTTCAGGACATCGCCCGGATCCGACAGGGACGTGAGCAGGGCCACCGGCATCTGCCGAAACCGTGCATTCGACCGGATCCGCCGACACAGCTCGAAACCGTCCATGTTCGGCATCACGATATCGCTGACAATCAAATCGGGCGTTCGGTGAACCAGGATATCCATCGCTTCGTTGCCGTCATGACAGACCAGCACGTCGTACCCCTGCTTTTGCAGAATATCCTGAAGAATCATGGCTTGGGTCTTGCTGTCTTCGACAACCAAGATGGTCTTCTCATTCGCCACGGGAACGCCTCCTGGAAAAGCTCCTGGTTTCCTTTTCAACGAATTCGGCTGATTTACCGATTGAAAAATGATTCGGATTTGTTTAGAACCGCTATCGGTTTCGATGCCTCCTGTGTTCGAGCCGCACCGGCATCTCACCACCGAATGGCTCAGCAGCCCGTTGAGAAACGGCTTTTCATATCAGGTATGATGGAACTCTGTCAAAAAGATTCGGTTTTCCAATCCATTGGAGATCCACCGCCTTATCGAAAGGCGAATTCATCTCCTTGGAAGGTGTTTCCGACTGTACCGACAAGATCGACGACAACCATACGATAAAAGGGGGAATCGATGGGCAGAATGCTGTGGAAGCCGTCCGAAGAGCAGGTCAAGCGATCCAACATGTACCGGTTCATGCAGATCGTCAACCAGCGCTACAACAAGTCGTTCAGCACGTACAACGAACTGTACCAATGGTCCATCGACAACATACCGGATTTTTGGAAGGAAGTCTGGGAATTCGAAGGGATTCAGGCTTCCGAACCCTATGTGCGGGTCATCGACGATCTGACCAAAATGCCCGGCGCCAAATGGTTCGAAGGGGCCCGATTGAATTTCGCACAGCATTTGCTCCGATATCGGGACGACCGGATTGCCCTTGTCTTCAAGGGAGAAGAACAGCCCGCCGTTCGGATCAGCTATGCCACCCTCTTCGACGAAGTGGCCCGGCTTGCCGCTTATCTGAAGGATTTCGGCATTCAACCCGGAGATCGGGTCGTCGGCTTCATGCCCAACATGCCCCAGACCGTTTACGCCATGCTGGCTGCAACCAGTCTGGGGGCCGTATGGTCGTCCTGCTCGCCGGACTTCGGCATCAAGGGGGTTCTGGATCGGTTCGGCCAGATCAAGCCCCGGATCATTTTTACGGCGGATGGATACTGGTTCAAGGGAAAACGCATGGATTCGATCGAGCGTATGGCGGGCATCCTCCGGGAATTGCCCTCGGTCGAGAAGGTCGTCGTGGTCCCTTACACCCAAGCCGACCCCGACATCTCCCCTATCCCGAATGCCGTGCACTACCGGGATGTACGGGACAGCCGAAGCGGGCTCGACATCGAATTCCGCCAGCTTCCTTTCGACCATCCGCTCTACATCATGTATTCCTCCGGTACGACGGGGCTTCCCAAGTGCATGGTCCAGTCTGCAGGGGGCATCTTGATCCATCAATTGAAGGAGCACCTGCTGCACGTCGACCTGCATCGGGAAGACACCCTGTTCTATTTCACCACCTGCGGATGGATGATGTGGAACTGGCTCGTGTGCGGTCTGGGTGTCGGGGCCACCCTCGTCCTCTACGACGGAAATCCCTTCCATCCAGGTCCGGGCGCCTTGTGGGAAATGGCCCAAAACGAGCGGATCACCATTTTCGGAACCAGCGCAGGGTATCTGGCCGCCCTGCAGAAGTCGGGCGTGCGACCGAAGGACATTTATGATCTGTCCCCGCTCCGAGCCGTTCTGTCCACCGGCTCCCCGCTCTCCGTCGAAGGCTTCGAGTTTGTCTACGATGCCATCAAGTCCGATGTGCAGTTGGCCTCCATTTCGGGCGGATCGGATCTGAACGGCTGCTTCGCCCTCGGCAACCCCTTCGATCCCGTCTATGCCGGAGAGTTGCAATGCAGGGGCCTTGGGATGAAGGTGGAGGCTTTCGACGAAAACGGACAACCGGTCATCGGAAGACAGGGGGAGCTGGTCTGTACGGCGCCTTTCCCGTCGATGCCCATCTATTTCTGGGACGATCCGGACGGCAAGAAGTACCATTCGGCCTATTTCGACGTCTATCCCAATGTCTGGCGGCACGGAGACTACATCGAGATCAACGAGCGGGGCGGGGTCGTCATTTATGGACGCTCGGACGCCACCCTGAATCCGGGAGGCGTGCGGATCGGCACGGCCGAAATTTACCGCCAGGTCGAGCAGGTGGAGGAAGTCGAAGACAGTTTGGTCATCGGTCAGGATTGGAAAAACGACGTTCGGGTCATCCTCTTCGTGAAGATGAAACCCGGATTTTCGCTGACCCCGGACATCGAAAACCGCATCCGACATACGATCCGGACCTATGCATCGCCCCGACATGTTCCGGCCAAGATCATCGAAGTGCCGGCCATTCCGTACACCCTCAACATGAAAAAGGTGGAGTTGGCGGTCAAAAAGGTCATCGAAGGAAAACCCGTTCTAAACAAGGATGCCCTGAGCAACCCGGCGGCACTCGATTACTATGCCGATCTGCCGGCTCTGAAGACCGATTGATTGCAAGCGGTCGGGGAAGTCAGAAGTCAGGAGTCAGGAGTCAGAAGTCAGGAGTCAGGAGTCAGAAGTCAGAAGTCAGAAGTCAGGAGTCAGGAGTCAGAAGACAGAATGGATCTCCAGGTGCGGGCATCCCTTCCATGCTTCGGCTCGAAACTATCCCGAAATCGAGGGAACAGGGACTTTTTGCAAAGCCATCCACCATCGCCTCCACGATTCGGTATCGTCACGACGGCTCTAATTCTCTGGATCTATGGGCCGATCGGGTACAAGCTCGGTCTTCTTTGGTTTCAAGAGCCCGAGTACGCTCAGGGCCTCGTTCTGATGGCGCTGGCCGCCTATCTTGTCTGGGATCGGCGACAGGAAGGGTTTTGGAAGGGAGCTGTCGAACAGCCGAAACGCTGGTGGGGCGGTCTTCTGTTGTTGAATGTCGGACTCTTGATGATGATCGTCGGACATGCAGCAACGGAATTCTTCAGTCAGCGGATTAGCTTTGTGATGGTTCTCTGGGGGATTGTCGGGTATGCGATCGGCCCGATGGCCTTCAGACGTCTTTGGGAGCCAGCCGTTTTGATGATGCTGGCCGTTCCGCTTCCGGCTGTCGTGGTGGATACCCTGACGTTGCCGATGAAAACACTGGTCAGTCGTTTGAGTGCCGATTGTCTGACGGCATTGGGATACAGCGTCATGCGTTACGGCAATATCCTCGATATCTCCGATCTTCGGTTGGAAGTCGTCAGCGCATGCAGCGGCATCCGGTCCTTCTTTGCATTGCTCGCCATCGCCATCGTTCTATGCGCAGATATGCATTCGAACCTGAAACGGATGCTGCTGCTTCTGCTCCTCATTCCGATCGTGATCCTGACCAACACCGTGCGCATCGTTTCGACCGCAGTTGCCGGTCTGCATTTTCCGCAACACACCATCGAAACGTACGACGGCTATGCCGGATGGGTGGCATTTGCATTGGCCTTCGGGCTGGTGATTGGGATACGACGCTGGATGAACGGAAGAAGAGGTGGCACGGCGTCCAAGAGGCCTGTTTCAACCGACCATCTGCACGGATGATTCATCCCCATCAATGATGTGACTAAAAACGCATGGACCTACCCGCGCTTGGACGATTCGACCGCCGGTATTTCGGACCGATGATCTGTCTGCTGGCCGCATTGACACTGCTGACATGGACCGATCATCAGCGCAGAAATCCCGCCCGAGGCTGTCCGACCTTCGATCTTCCGCAAACCATCGGCGAATGGACATCCACCAATCTTGCCCTGGAACCGGAAGTCGAAGCGATGCTTTCCGCCGACAGAACGATCTATCGTAGGTATCGTCATCCCGACGGACGAGAGATCGAAGTATTCTGGATCGGCTACGGGTATCAGGGAGAGGGAAAAACCATGCATTCCCCGCGGAATTGCCTGCCGGCAGCGGGATGGGATATCAAAGGGAAGGAGGTTGTCGAGATCACCGAGGGCATTCGTGCACGGTATCTCTTCTTGACATATGGCGGATACCGGATGGAAACGATTTACTGGTTTCAGGCAGGAGACACGTACGTGTTGAGCGAATTCGAGAACAAATGGAAAACGCTTTGGAACAGCTTCCGCTACGGACGTTCCGATGGCGCGATGATCACGCTCTCGACCGTCGAACCTCTGGAAGCACCATTCCGGAAGAAGGATATCATCGCATTTGCCGCCATGCTGCCGACATTCCGGAAGGA
Source organism: uncultured Desulfatirhabdium sp. (assembly GCA_964549995.1). Taxonomy (GTDB): domain Bacteria; phylum Desulfobacterota; class Desulfobacteria; order Desulfobacterales; family Desulfatirhabdiaceae; genus Desulfatirhabdium. The sequence continues at coordinate 13,985 of CAZJXF010000054.1, forward strand.
TTCCAGCGGGTCGGCTGGATCTGAACGGTGATGCGGGGTGGATGAAGGCACCCCGCATTCTCCTGATATCCAGAACAAGACCGGGTTATTTCTTCGCCCGTTTTCGAAGGGCAACGGCTCCCGCCCCACCCACAGCCAACAATGCCATGGTAAGTGGCTCCGGAACCTTGCCGGATGTCGGGGGCTTGGTCGTAGTTGGCTTAATACATTCCTCAGAGCCTTGATTGGCACCGTCCCCTTTGCCTCCTTCAGGCCCTGCTACAGCCCATACCGGAAGAAACGAAACCGCTACCCAGAATACGGTGATTCCCAGAACCAGAACGATTTTTCTCATGCCTACCTCCTCTGCTGTGATTCCGACCCCATGATGATAGAACGCCTTCCCGACCATTCAGGCGAACCATTCCTTTCTCCTTATCTTATTCCGAAAAATTGTTCCGGTTGTCAATGGTTATTTGAAAGATGCGAGAGTGCGGGGGTGCGTGCGTGCGAAAAGCTGTAGGGGCGACCCGACGGGTCCGGTGTCAGAAGGACAGCGGACGATCCCCGTTGAAAAGGGCGGGAACCTGTAACACTCAGGGATCGAGAGAACCCCAGATGGCGAAACGAGCACCAACGTTGTTGACTTCCTTCCAAGGTTCCCGTACATTCGAGCGGCTTTCTCGCCATCCCCTCTTTCAGCCCAGATCCGGTTCGGGGGGACGGCAAAAGCGGGTCTTCTATGTCAAGGCATGACCCGACAGGAAGACGGATCGATTCAGCCTTTCGATCGGTATACGGCGATCTGCGCCGGACGGAATCATCCGCCATTCTCCCGGCTTCCGACTTATGATTTCGGACCTCTGAATTCTGTTCTTTCGATCACTCATTCGACATCGTTCCGGACCCTTTCATGAATCCAAAACGTACCCTTCAACATATTCGCAACATCGGTATCATCGCCCACATCGATGCGGGAAAAACCACCGTTTCCGAACGGATTCTCTACTATACCGGCAAGAGCCACAAAATCGGCGAGGTCCACGACGGCGAGGCCGTCATGGACTGGATGCCGGATGAGCAGGAGCGCGGCATCACCATCACCTCTGCCGTCACCACCTGCCAGTGGAAAGACGCCCAGATTCAGTTGATCGACACCCCCGGGCACGTGGATTTCACCATCGAGGTGGAGCGATCGCTGCGGGTGCTGGACGGCGCCGTCGGTGTGTTCTGTGCCGTCGGCGGGGTCGAACCCCAATCCGAAACGGTCTGGCGTCAGGCGGACAAGTACCACGTCCCCAAAATTGCCTTCATCAACAAGATGGATCGCATCGGCGCCAATTTCCTGGGTGCCGTCGACATGATGCGCACCAAGCTTCATGCTGTGCCGCTGGTGATGCAGCTTCCCTGCGGGGAGGAAGATGCCTTTGAAGGCGTCATCGATCTGCTGACCATGAAGAAGGTGGTCTGGGATGACGAGACGCTCGGTGCGACCTTCACGGAAATCGATGTTCCGGAGGATCTTCTGGCGGAGGCGACCGCCTGGCGGGAACGGCTGATCGAAACCGTTGCGGAAGTGGACGATACCCTGATGGAAATCTATCTGGCCGAAGAGCCCATCGACCGGGAGATGCTGACAGCCGCCATTCGCAGGGCCACGATCGGATTGAAGCTCACCCCGGTTTTCTGCGGATCGGCCTTGAAGAACAAGGGAATTCAGCCGCTCTTGGACGCCATCGTTCAATACCTGCCGAGCCCGGCCGACATCCCGCCGATCAAGGGCGTTCATCCCCAGACGGGCGAAACGATCGAATGCCCCCCGCTGGAAAAGGCTCCTCTTGCAGCCCTGATCTTCAAAGTCGCCATTCTTGAAGGAAGGCGCCTTTCCTTTGTCCGAATCTACAGCGGCAAAATGGTCACCGGCGGGGATGTATTCAACCCATCCCGGAACAAGAAGGAAAAGCTCAGCCGGATTCTTCGGATGCACGCCAACAAGAAGGACCGCATCGAGGAAGCCGGCCCCGGAAGCATCGTCGGTGTAATGGGATTGAAGGATTCGGCTACCGGAGAGACGCTCTGTCTTCCGGATCACCCCGTGCTGCTCGAACGCATCGATATTTACGAACCCGTCATTTCGGTGGCCGTCGAACCCAAATCCCGAGCGGATCAGGAGAAACTCGACCAGGTGCTTGAAAAATTCCTGGCCGAAGATCCGACGCTTCGGGTTCGGGAAGATGAGGAAACCGGTCAGAAGATTCTTTCCGGTATGGGAGAGCTCCACCTGGAGATCATCATCAGCCGCATGACCCGGGAGTTCGGCACCCATGTCAATGTCGGCAAGCCCCAGGTCGTCTATCGGGAAACCATCGAAACGGAGGCCGAAGGAAGCGCCGTTTTCGAGCGGGATATCGCCAGCCAGCACCATTTTGCAGAGGTCTTCCTGCACATTGCCCCCCTCAAACGAGGAACGGGAAACCGTTTCGAATCCAGGGTGCCGACCGAAGCCCTACCTCCCTGGTTGGGTGCAGCCGTCGAAAAGGGCGTTCTGGAATCGCTCGAAAGCGGCACTCTGATGGGCTATCCGGTTGTGGACGTTCAGGTGACCTTGATTCAGGCGACCTACCGGGAAGGCCAGGGAACGGAGCTTGCTTTCAAGGTCAGCGCCTCGATGGCCGTGAAAGACGCCCTGTCGAAAGCCGGTGCCTTCCTGCTCGATCCGATCATGGACGTCGAAGTTCAGGTACCGGAATCGTATACGGGGGATGTGATCGGGGATATTCACGCAAGGGGCGGGAAGATCGAATCGATCGAACAGCGACATGGGCTTCAGGTGATCCGGGCCATCGTGCCGCTTGCGAAAATGTTCGGCTATTCGACGGCCCTTCGCTCCGCAACCCAGGGTCGGGGAACCTATACGATGAAGTTCAGCCACTTCGACCGGCTGTAACTGGGGAAGATTCCTTGCTCCCATGAGGCTCGCTGTAGACTCACGGACTTTTTGCATGGCCATCTAATTTGCCGACTTTTGCAATGAAGGTGCAGGGCGACCTGTAGGGGCGAACCATCGGGTCGCCCCTCCGAGGGTAAGCATAGATCAACGTTCAGAGTTCCTGTATCAGCGTGGAAGATCGTCTTGATATTCATCTTCGGGGGTAACGACTACTGCCATAAACATTCAGCAGGTTGTTCATTACATCACACCGGTCCCCTGAAATTAGAATTGATATTTTAGAAGTACATCGGCTTGAATCGTTCTACCTGGGTTGACATAGACGATTTCCGTTGCATAGTCCTGATCGAAGAGATTCGTTCCGGAAAGCCCTGTCGTCAATACCCAGTCTTTTGCGATTTTCCAATCTCTCCAAATCTTGGCATCCACTGTCTGATATGCCTCCATATGAAAATATGGAAGGTCTGTATTTTCATCGTCATAATATCGATCGTCCGAAACACGTAAGGTAACCTGTGTATTGAACAAATCGGGGTCGATATATCGCACCCCAAGACTACCCCAATAATCGGGTGCATTTCGAAGCTGATGGTCCGTGTTCGCACCTGAATCCTTTAAACGGCTGTGGTTTAACGTCAAGGCGCCAAACAATGAAAGATTTCCGGTGATCCGCTGTTCAACTCCGAATTCCACACCGTAAATTTCTGCAGTTCCCAAGTTTTGGGTACGAATGATCGTTCCGCCCTGAACGTAAGGGTTCACATCATAGCGATAGGACACCATATCATTGATTTCCCCATAGTATGGCGTGATACTGAAAAACGTTCCGGTTTTGGCAAATCGGAACTCACCGCCTAAGTCCACCATCCAGCTCTTTTCAGGCTCGAGGTTGGGATTTGCCTCACGCCAGGTCATCCCGCTCTTCACATTTCGATAGAACCACAAGGCAGTTCCCGGCCAAAAAGCGGTTCCCGCAGAGGATTTCAGACTGAAGGTATCGTTGAATCGGTATCGAACCCCTCCCCGGTAGGACAAATGATCCTTCTGGATGCTTTCCGGATTTTGGGGATTGGAAACTTGATCGAATACATCGTGAAAATCCCAATAGTCCCACCGAAGTCCAGCCAGTAAACAAAGCCGATCCTCCAAGAAGAACATCTGGTCCTGAGCATAAAAAGCGGTTTGATCCGTTGTATAGTCAGTCTTGTCTGTCCGTGCTCCGGTCGAAATCGTATAGGTTTCTCGAACCTCTTTTTCTCGACTCCAGAAGGCTCCCAACGTAAGCACATGGTTTTCAAAAACATATAGGTCGGTTTGCAGATCGATCGGCAATCTGTCGTTGGTCCATTCCGTTCGAGTTGTCGGTGTCGTATTCAGCACAAGCTGATTGTTGACCAGTGAAAGCCCTTTGATGTTTTTGCCGGGACGATCGAAAGACTGATAGCCGGTGCTCAAGGTCACCTTTGCCGATTTGCCGATGGGCGAAAAAAATTTGAAGGATCCGATACCTTGAGTTCCGTCATCGTTCAACACCAAACCAGGCTGACCGCCGTACAGATACAGGTTTTCGAAGTTGTAAGCCGCGCTGAATCCCGCGCCGTTTGAATTTCGCCAACCGACCTTTCCCATAAAATAGCTATACCGATAATCATTGTCTTCATAAGAGGCATCCCATAAATATTGAGTTTTACCCAGTTTATAGAGCTGGATCATCCCATCGACGGGTTTCATGGCATAGCCGTCGGAATAATCACCGTTGTAAGAAAAATAGTAATTCCATTCACCGCTTTCTTTTCCGATGCTCGTATGAGGCCGCCATGTATTCAAACTACCATACCCAGTACCTACAGTCGCTCCGGTATCGGCTTTACCGGTTTTGGTAATGACATTGACCACACCACCCGAAGCATTGGCACCGTACAGTGCGGAGCTAGGCCCCAATACGACATCCACTCGTTCGATGTCGTTGTTGTTGATGGTTTGAGACATGAAAGGTGTCACCGGAATGCCGTCCACCAGAAACACGGTTCTGCCGATAAAATAGCCGGTTCCCCGTAAATGAACCCAGGGTGGTCCCCAGGGATAATACTGAGCGACATGAACACCTGGAACATCCCGGATCAACTCCCCAAAATTGCTCATGTAATAGCTGGGCTGCGATTCGATTTCTGCGGGCCCTACCGTATATGCGGTTATCGGAACCAATTCGGCAGGGGTTTCGGTTTTGGTCGCCGTAACGGTGATCCCTTCCAAATGGTAACCAGTAGCGGTTTCGGTCGATTCGTCTTTTCGATCCTCAGAAGCAGTCCATCCCGCACCGACACCCCAAGCATTTCCCAACAAGAAGCCAATACACAAGATTCTGATCCACCACCAACCTTTCTTCATCCTTCCCTCCTTGTGTGTTTGATCCGATTTCCCATACCTTTCACCTTCATCCGATTCGATACAATCGCATCTCTATTGGAAACAAAAAAGGCCATGAAGGTATCGACGATCTACTGACCGTCCGAGCCATTCATGGCCTGTTGAAGTCGTTTTTCCGGTGGAACCGGCGCTAAGAGCCTCGGTGGTTCCAGATAGAAACGTTGAACATTGTTGACAAGGTCATTCCAACGGAAAAAATCGCGTCTCGGTTTTCATGCACCTTCTTGGTGCAGTTCAACGTTTTCCGAGGATTGAAAATTTATATCCAACTCCCTTTATCGCTGTCAATAGGATAGTGAGAGATCTGTTCCCAAAACTGGATATTGTAAGGATCAGGAGAACTCAACGATCCCCAGGTAGGGGTCGATGTTGAGTTCATTTCAGGCGTTTCCATATCTTCCGGAAAAGGAATCTTCTTGACTTTCTTCAACACCGTTCGTTATAAGCCTTCCCAAATAGCGGCTGAAGCCGTTTGTCCGAAACCGAAAGGTTCAAAGATCCTGCGGTTGAATCAAGCCATGAAGGCACATTTCCTGATATCAGAAGATGTGTTTCATGGCTTTTTTGTTTGGCTGCTTCGTCGATGACGGACTCGCCAATACATATCCCATTGTGTTCTTTCCATCTTTGAAGGTTCATTTTCACGATCCCTGCTTTTGCTTTGACAAATAGACTTGTTCCCAAACCCTGATCGTCGATGCTTCAACCCAAATCATCCGTAGACGTGCTTCGCATCCATCACCTTCGGATATGGTTTCCTTCAGCGGGAAAATGGGTGCGCGCCATCGATGAAATTTCCCTTTCGATGCCTGTCGCGAGCTCTTTTGCCTTGATGGGGGAGAGCGGATGCGGGAAAACGGTGCTCGCAACAGCCATTTTCGGTCTTCTGCCGCGGGGAACCTTTGTTCAAGGGGAAATTTCCGCCTTCGGATGGAAACACCTACTCGATCTATCGCAAAGAAAGCTTCATCGACTGCGAGGAAGCCGAATGGTACTCATTCCTCAAAACCCACATGGAAGCCTTCATCCCATGTTCCGGATCGAGACCCAAATTCGGCAAACGCTTCAATCTCAGAATCCATCCCTGTTGAAGCAAGCTCATCATGTTGTAACCGAAATCCTCGAACAGGTCGGTTTCCCGGATCCCCAAAAAATTGCAGGAATGTACCCCCATGAGCTCTCTGGAGGCATGGCGCAACGGGTACTTGTTGCCATCGCATCCGGGATGCACACGGCACCCGATCTCATCGTAGCGGACGAACCCACAAAAGGAGTAGACGCTGACGTCCGAGAGCATATCGTATCGATGATGCTGCAACGTTTTCCTGAAAGCGCGATATTGCTCATTACCCATGATCCATGGGTGGCATCGCAATGCAGACAATTGGCCGTTATGTATGCAGGGGAATGGGTCGAAACCGGAGATTGCAGGGAAATCCTCGAATTGCCGTTGCATCCTTACACCAAGGGACTTTTGGCCGCCCATCCGCGCAATGGTCTGCACCCCATTCCCGGCGTTGCACCTGAATCGACCGCCCTCCCGAAAGGATGCCGATTTCATCCACGATGCCCCATCGCTACGATACGTTGTAGAACCGAACATCCCAAGCTCATGCCGATAGACAATCGAATGGTACGGTGTTTTCATGCTCGAGGCTGACGGGATCTTTTTTTCAGTTGGTTCCGGCCTGTTCCGCAAGCCCAGAACGATTCTATCGAACATTTCCCTACGGTTGGAACGTGGGGAAACCTACGGGTTAATAGGACCGAGCGGCAGTGGGAAGTCGACCTTGGCCAGAATTCTTGCTGCCCTCCTGGTCCCTAATTCGGGCGTGGTCCGATTTCGGGGAAAAAACGTCTTTCGGATGAATCGGGCCGAAAAACGCTCTTTCCGGTGCTCTATCCAAATGATCTTCCAGAACCCTCAGCTCAGTCTTGATCCGATGCAGAGCGTCATCGATGCCGTCCGCGAACCTCTGCTGGTACACCGCCTATGCCGATCCCGTTCTCATGGTACCGAGGCAGCCGCCGAACTATTGTTGCGCTGTGGCATATCGGAGGATGTGTTTCAACGAAAACCTTATCGGATATCCGGCGGACAGGCACAGCGCGTCGTGATTGCCAGAGCTCTCGGACTTAAACCCGATTTCCTTCTTGCTGATGAAGCGACGTCCATGCTCGATATTTCGGTACAGGCCCAGATTCTTCGACTGATCATGTCGATCCAACAAGAAACCGGAATGGGCATTCTGCTCATCACCCATGACTTGGATGTGGTTCGGGCATGCTGCGATCGCGTCGGCAGACTTGCCCCCGATGGTACCCTGGTGGAAGAAAGGATTGATGAGAAACGGAACGATTTTTCTGCCTGAGATTCGCCCATGTCATCGATGATGGACTCGCAAAAAGTCGGATGCTCTTGTTTAACCCGCAGGAGAGCGGGTGCATT
>CAZJXF010000055.1:0-21393 GCA_964549995.1 uncultured Desulfatirhabdium sp.
AAAAATCCGTAGTGCCTAAATTGAAGATTGTCACTTTTATCTATATGATATCCATGTGCTTTTGTGTAACGACCATGAAGTTGGGTTAGGAAGGAGTGTTTCCCATGACCATTGCCGCATATCAAGATCCGACAGTTCCCGTTGAAGAGCGCATCCAAGATCTGTTGGGCCGAATGACCATCGAGGAAAAAGTCGGGCAATTGAATCAGTGGTTCAACCTCGGCCCGGATCAGTATGACATGGTGCGCCGTGGAGAGATCGGCTCGGGCTTGATGGCCAACAGTTCTACGGCAGGCAACAATCGTCAGGAACGGGTTTTCGCCAAGGTTGTCAACGAAATACAGAAAATCGCCGTGACGGAATCTCGGCTGGGTATCCCTCTGATTTTCGGACGAGACGTGATCCATGGGTATCGCACGGTCGCTCCGATCCCTCTCGGGATGGCGGCTGCCTGGTCGCCCGAGCTGATTCGGGCAGCCAACACGATCGCTGCCAAGGAAGCCCGTGCAGACGGGATCCATTGGGGGTTCTCGCCCATGCTCGATATCGCCCGCGACCCCCGTTGGGGACGGATCGCCGAGGGGTTCGGCGAAGATCCATTTCTGGCGGGAAAACTGGCTGCTGCGGCTGTCAGCGGTTTTCAGGGAAACGACACGGGCGCCATTCCCCAGCACTTTCCTGCCGATCGTATCGTCGCCTGCGCCAAGCACTTCGTCGGCTACGGCGCAGCCGAAGGAGGGCGCGATTACAACACCACCGAAATCACGCGATACACGCTGCACAACATGTATCTGGCTCCCTTTAAGGCAGCGATACGATCCGGGTGCGGAACCGTCATGAGCGCTTTTCATGATATCGGAGGCATTCCGCTTTCCGCCCATCGGTATCTGCTGGAGGATGTCCTGAAGAAGAAATGGGGATTCGGCGGTTTTATCGTTTCCGACTGGGGTGCGGTAGGCGAATTGGTCAACCATGGCATCGCGGCAGAGGGCGCTCATGCCGCCGAGCTGGCCTGCAACGCCGGGGTGGATATGGACATGTGCGGGATGGTCTACCTGAACCACCTGCCCAATCTGGTCCGGGCAGGCAAGGTCTCCGAAACCCGCCTGAACGATGCCGTGGCCCGGATACTCCGCATCAAGTTCGCACTCGGCCTCTTCGAATCCCCTTACGCCGATCCGAACGCATCCCAGGCGGTCCACCTGTTGCCCGAATCGCTTGCTACCATGCGTCGACTGGCCGCCGAAAGCATGGTTTTGCTGAAAAACAACGGTGTGCTGCCGCTCGCTTCCGACAAGGTGACCATCTGCCTGAGCGGGCCGCTTGCGGACCAGCGCCAGGCAATGCTCGGCTGTTGGGCGCCAGACGGTCAGCCGGAAGAGGCGATTACGCTGAAAGAGGCGATCGCCGGCAGGCTGGGCACGGAAAGCCTGCTTCACCATGTTGACCTATCGGATGACGCCGTCAAGCTCGCGCGTTCAAGCGATGTGCTGATCCTTGCCATCGGTGAATCGGCGGGACGCTCGGGCGAGGACAACTGCACGGCCACCATCGATCTTCCTCCAGGTCAGGAGGCACTGCTCGAATCGGCCCGCCGCATGGAAGTCCCCATCGTTGCGGTGGTGTTCGGCGGCCGACCGTTGAATCTCACCCGCGTGATGGACTGGGCCGACGCCGTTTTGTTCGCCTGGCATCCTGGTATCACAGGCGGGCTGGGTGTGGTCGATGTTCTTTTCGGAGACGTGAATCCATCCGGAAGGCTGCCGATCACCTTTCCCCGATCTACGGGGCAAATTCCGCTGTACTACAACCATCGTTCCACCGGTAGGCCCATGCCTCCCAACAGCCGTCGCCATTCCCGGTATGTCGATTCGCTCGACTCCCCGCTCTTCCCATTCGGCTTTGGGCTCTCGTACACAACCTTCGAATATGCCAACCTCAAACTGACCAAGTCTCCTCGAAAACCGGAGGTTTCCATCGCCGTTGAGGTCACCAACACCGGCAACCGTGCCGGAACGACAGTCGCACAATGCTACCTACGGGATGTCGTTGCCCGTGTAGCGCGCCCCGTCCGGGAACTCAAAGGCTTCGAGCGTGTCTTTCTCGATGCAGGCGAAACCAAAACCGTTCGGTTCACGCTCGGCCCGCAGGAGCTTTCGTATCTGGATGACGACGGCAATGAGGTTCTTGAACCCGGGCGCTTCCAGGTTTGGGTCGGCGCTGACAGCAATGCGGAATTGGGAGCGGAATTTGAGATCACTCCGGATGAGATTCCCTAAGCGGGATGGCCTTGCAACCACTCAGTGAGCCTCCAGAGAGCCGCATGGGGGCAGGCACGTCTTTTTCGCTGCATCGGAATCACTCAGCCGTCCGAGCTCGTAAGGGCCGGGCATGTGGTCAAACTTCAATGATGACGACTTCGCAAAAAGGCCGGATGCTGTGTCGTGCTGCATCCCTCGTCGCTGCGGCGTACGTATAAGTACGCCTCACTCCTCGGGATTTGCACTCCTTGCCTGCGGCCTTTTTTCGAAGTCGTCCATATCTTGGACTTTTTGGGAGACCATCAATGATGGGTAGCGCATGATACGAAAGTGCGAAAAACTGTACGGGCGGCCCGCCGGGTTACTCCTACGAGGTCCAGCAGCATCCAATATTCTGAGTTCCCGCGGTGGCTTGTCATGCCGGATCGCCATTTCATCGACGGGGGGAGGCAGAGCTTCATAAACGTTTGTTACGAACATGCGAAGTGAGACAAGGGGGGAAGAACGTCGAAGCTATCGTGTTTCGGAAGGTTCGGTCAGCGTTTCCCAGATGTCATCGACATGGAACGGATTGAGAATCCGGACTCCCCGGATGCCGAACGTCTGCTCGCCGTTGTAAAGAACTGTTCCGGGTTGGACACGCTTGAGGCCCAGCGAATGGAACCATTCTTGGGTGATGTCTCGCCTGATCATGTCCGAATGGATAGGACATGTTGGTGCAAAACGCAAGTATTACTTTTGATTTGCACAGATCCCCTTTCTTCGGATAGACACCAGCTGATTCTTGATGGAATCGCAGTGTGGTCGGGATGCTGTGTCGTGCTGCATCACTAAACCGAATTGTGGCTTACGGGTGAGCCCAGGTCAGGCGGAAAACAAACGATATTTTTTCTTCGCTTCTTCACCGCGCATTTACCGGCGACCTTACCGCCCAATTGCGCGAGGCGCACATGAAGGAACTCTTGGCTGAGATGGAGCATCAGGCGAAGGCATTGAAGATTGACGATTTTCGGTTGCCGATTGAAGGTGATTCTAAATCATCGATCATCAATCATCAATCATCAATCGGAGATTCCCGATGACTGATCTTCCCGCCACCCCCCGCTCCGAACTCCTGATCTATCAGACCGAAGACGGACGCACCCGTATTCAGGTCCGGCTGGAGGACGAAACAGTCTGGTTGACGCAGGCTGATATGGCTCAGCTTTTTCAGACCACGCCTCAAAACATTACTCTCCATCTCAAAAATATCTTTCAGGAAGGGGAGTTGGACGAGAGGGCAACCTGTAAGGATTTCTTACAAGTTCAAGTCGAGGGGGTAAGGCAGGTTCACCGAAGCCGTAAATTCTACAATCTGGATGCCATTATTTCCGTGGGCTACCGCATCAAGAGCCATGTGGCCACCCGCTTCCGGCAGTAGGCCACCCAGCGCCTTCGGGAATACATCGTCAAGGGGTTCACTCTCGATGACGAGCGGCTCAAGCAGGCCGGCGGCGGTAACTATTTCGATGAACTGCTCGCCCGCATCCGGGATATCCGTTCCTCGGAAAAGGTCTTCTGGCGCAAGGTGCTCGATATTTACGCCACCAGCATCGACTATGATCCCGACACCGACATCAGCCGGGAGTTTTTCGCCGTGGTGCAAAACAAGATGCACTGGGCCGCCCACGGGCACACGGCCGCCGAGATCATCGCCGCCCGCGCCGATGCCGACAAACCCAACATGGGTTTGACCTCATGGACAGGCGCAAGACCCAGGCAGGCCGACAGCGAGATCGCTAAGAATTATCTGACCATGGAAGAGTTGGACACCCTCAATCGGCTGGTCACCATTTACCTCGATTTTGCCGAGCTTCAGGCTTTGAGCCGAAGGCCCATGTACATGAAGGACTGGGTCGCCAAGCTGGACGAGTTTCTCAGGGTCAGCGAAAGGGACATCCTTACCCATGCGGGCAAGGTCAGCCACGAGGCGGCCCTTGAGAAGGCAAGGATTGAATATGAGAAATTCCGCAAGCGTGCACTGGAAGAGCCGTCGCCCGTGGAGCGGCACTTTGTCGAGGCGGTCAACGAATTGAAAAAATTGGAAAAGCATAAACCACGAACCACACGAAAAACGCGAAAGGATCCCACAAAATGATCGTCTTTTTCGAGTGTTTCGTGTCTTTCGTGGTCAAAAAGAGGTTTTCACGCTGACAGCCCTTAGAATCGGAAATTTCAAAGCCTTTGCAGGAACACAGCGGGTTCCTGTCCATCCCTTGACCTTGATCGATGGTGCGAACACTTCCGGAAAATCGAGTGTGCTGCACAGCTGGACTTTTTGCGAGCCCATCAAATCTTCCCCAACCCCTTCAGATAAATGCTGCCTCCGAAATCTCCACTGCCGCCGGGCAGCCGTCGTTGATGGCTTCCATGCGGCCCAGGGTGATGGGGAGCTCGGTTCGGATGAAATAATGGGCCGTTTGGATGATGCCGTAGGCTTGAGCCGCCGGTTTGGAGGTTTCTGCGGCACTTTTCCAAGTCTGCTCATCCGGTTTTCCGGTGATCTGCTCCAATTTGGCGGCAGCGGTTTTGGCGCGCCACAGATGGAACCAGGCCAGCAGGATATCGCCGGTCACCATCAGAAAAGGGTGGGCGAAGGCGAATGCCGTCTGCACCTTTTCGCTTATGGCCGAAAGGCCAAGGTTCATGGCGGTTTCGGCGAAGCGGTTGACGGCCTTATCGACCCGCTCGCACAGGTCTGAAAGCCCGGCGTAGGCTTTGGCTTCCTGGGCGGTTTTCTGCATTTCGGAAATGAAGCGCATGAAGTAGGCGCCTTTTTTCATTCCGAGTTTTCGTCCCAACAGGTCCATGGCCTGAATGCCGTTGGTTCCCTCGTAAATGCTCGTGATCTTGCAGTCCCGCAGCAATTGCTCTACCGGATACTCTCGGGTGTAGCCGTACCCGCCGTGCACCTGGACGGCCTGGGTGCAGACATCGAAGGCCCGCTCCGAGCAATAGGCCTTGACGACCGGGGTGAGCACCTCGATCATGCCGTTGTACAGATCGGCCAGTTGCGGATCGGTTTCGGACGCCTTGCGATCGAAGCAGTACCCCACATAATAGATGAGGGTGCGCATGCCTTCGACGAAGGCCTTCATCGACAGGAGCATCCGCCGCACATCCGGATGGTGGACGATGGTGACGGCAGGTGCCGCAGGATCCATCATGGACAGCAGGCTTCTTCCCTGAACCCGTTCCCGGGCGTATTGGGCCGCATGCCGGTAGGCGGCCGAGGCCATGGCGAAGGCTTGAAGCCCGACGCCGAGTCTTGCCTCGTTCATCAGATGAAACATCACCCGCATGCCCTTGTTCTTCTCGCCCAGCAGCACCCCACGGCACTTCCCCTTGGCGCCCAGACTCATGCTGCAGGTGGCGCTGCCGTGGATACCCATTTTCTCTTCGATGCCGGTGCAGACGATGTCGTTGGGCTCACCGAGGCTGCCGTCCGGATTCACCCAGATCTTGGGGACGATGAAGAGGGATATGCCGGCCGTTCCGGCAGGTGCGCCTTCGATCCGGGCGAGAACCGGGTGGATGATGTTTTCGGTGAGGTCCTGGTCGCCTGCGGTGATGAAGATCTTGTTACCGCTGATCGAATAGGTGCCGTCCGGATTGGGAACGGCTGTTGTGGTGAGCGCACCCACGTCGCTTCCGGCGTTGGGTTCGGTAAGGAGCATGGAACCGCCCCATTTTCCGGAATACATGTTCGGCAGGTAGAGCTTCTTCTGCTCTTCGGTGCCGAAGATCTCGATGAGCTTGCCTGCGCCGTGACACAGCCCCGGATACATGCAGAAGGAGCAGTTGGCCGCATTGAAGTATTCCGCAACTGCAAGGCTCACGGATACCGGCATGCCCTGTCCGCCCACTTCCGGATCGTCTGCGAGCGTGATCCAGTCGCCTTCCCGGTATTTTTGAAACGCCCGGTGAAAGGCTTCGGGCACACGAACCGATCCATTTTCATATCGGCACCCCTGTTGGTCTCCGATGGCGTTGATCGGCAAAAGCTCCTTCAGGGCGAGGCTTCTGGCCTCGGTGATCAGCATGTCGAGGGTTTTTCGGGTGATTCCATCGAATTTGGGGGTTTTCAGCAGGGTCTCGATATCGAGGACATCGTAGAGAACGAATTCCATGTCTTTTCGGTCGGAAACATCCTGGGCCATTGGGTCCTTCTCCTGAATGTAGAATAGGTGATAGGCGATAGGTGATAGGCTATGGGCTATAGGTAATGGGCGATGGGCGATAGGCGATAGGTTATAGGCGATAGGCTATGGGCCATGGGCTATAGGCTATAGGTAATGGGCGATAGGTTATAGGCGATAGGCGATGGGCTATGGGCTATAGGCGATAGGTAATGGGTGATGTGTGATGGGTGAATTGAGAAATGCGGACAGGATGGCTGCACAAGCTGACGATGTCACATTCCATATCCCGATCCTTCATTTGGACGAAAACGCCATGGACAGAGCCTACCGAGTTGACCACTAAGACCTACAGCCATCGCCCACCGCCCATCGCTCATCGCCCATAACCCATCACCTATAGCCTATAGCCTATCGCCCATAACCCATCACCTATAGCCTATAGCCTATAGCCTATCGCCCATAGCCCATCGCCCATAGCCTATCGCCCATAGCCTATTGCCTATTGCCTATCGCCCGTTTTCAAACGATAAATCGCGAAATGATTTCCTTCATGATTTCGGTCGTACCGCCGCCGATGGACAGGATGCGGTTGTCCCGATAGAGCCGCTCGACGAGGTAGCCGCGCATGTAGCCGTAGCCGCCGAAGATCTGGACGGCATCGTAGGTGACTTTGTCGCTGACCGAGCAGGCGAAGTTCTTGGCCATCGAGATTTCCTTGATCTGATCGATGCCGGCATCGATTTTGGCGGCTACGCGATAGGTGAATTCGCGGCTCACTTCGACGAGTGTGGCCATGTCTACGAGCTTGTGCCGGGTCACCTGGAAGGATTTCAGCGTCTTTCCGAAGGCTTTCCGTTCCTTCGTGTATTGGAGTGCCGCTTCATAGGCGAGCTGGGCCGTCATGTTGGCGATGACGGCGATCATCAGCCGCTCGGCCTGGAAATTCGACATGATGATGTAAAAACCTTCATTTTCCTTTCCGATCAAATTTTCGACCGGTACCCGGCAGTCGTCGAAATACAGTTGGGCCGTGTCGCTCGCCCACCAGCCCATCTTCTTGAATTTTTCCGAAACGCTGAAGCCCGGGCTGTCCGTGGGGATGACGAGCAGGCTGATGCCGCCATGTCCGGCATCTCCGGTTCGGACGGCACAGGTGATCTGATCGGCCCGACGGCCGCTCGTGATGAAGGTCTTGCTGCCGTTGACGATGTACTGATCGCCTTTTCGAACGGCCGTCGTCTCCAGATTGGCCACGTCGGATCCGCCGCCCGGCTCGGTGATGGCAAGAGCCGCAATCTTTTCACCGGCCAATACCGGGGGAATGAAGCGCTGCTTCTGCTCTTCCGTGCCATAGTTGACGATGGGCGGCAGGGCGATATTGAGCGAGCCCAGCCCGGCAACGAACCCGCCGGAGCCTGCCCGCATCAGCTCCTCCCAGACGGCGATTTGGAAGAAGATGTCCCCTGGGGTTCCGCCGTATTCTTCCGGAAAGCCCGTGCCGAGAATGCCGACATCCGCCGCCTTCCGATAGATTTCCCGCGGGATTTCCCCTGCCTCTTCCCACTCTTCGATAAAGGGGGTCACTTCCTTGCTGACGAATTCCCGAACCGATTTTCGGACAAGATCGTGGGTCTTTCCAAAATAGACCTGAAGCGGATTGCCGCCGGTCATGACCATGGCGTATCCTCCTTATGAGAGCGGGGTGGGCGGAATCACAAGAGCCGAACCTTCCGCCACGAGTTTTCCGTGCTGGTTCGTCCAGCTGAGGGCCATTCGGATCCAGCGCTTGGCCTCGATCTTTTCGACGACTTCCGCCCTGGCGGTGATCGTGTCTCCGAAATAGGTAGGTGCCCGGAAACGGGTGGTGATCTCGAGGGCCACGGTGCCCAGCCCCGGCATTTTCATGCCGAGAACCGGTGCGATCAGGCACTGGGGCAGCGCACCGTGGGCGATCCGGGTGCCGAAGGGCGTCTTCTTGGCAAATTCCTCATTCAGGTGCATCGGGTTGAAATCCCCCGAAATCCCGGCGAACAGATACACGTCGGTTTCGGTGATGGTCTTGGTGAAGGTGGCCGCCATGCCGATTTCAAGCTCGTCGTAGGTGTAGCCGATTTCGATCTTTTGACTTTCGTCCACCAGAAAATGGTCGATGTCCCGGATGGTGGATGTGGTCTTATTGGCATAAACGGCCTTCACCCGGAGCCCGGTTTTCATCTGGCTGATGGGAACGCCCTTGACGATATGGGGAAAGGGCGTATCGGCTCCGTCGAGCAGGATCATGCCGAGGATATACGGCGGTTTCACCGGCTGATGGGGCTCTTCGTAGCGGATGACCGTGAATCCGGTGACCACTCCGGTGTCCTTGAGCTCGACCCAGCTTTGGGTGAGATCGGCAAAGCAACGCTCACAGGTCGATCGGGGCGGGACGAAAACCTTGTTGCAGGTGTTGCAGCGCACCCCGAGGATTTTCTTCGAATCCCGGAGCGAGATGATGAACTTGCTGCCGGTTCTTCCGGCGAAATATTGGTAGGGAAGGGAGAGTTTTCCTTCCACGATGAAGCTGTCGGCGTATGTGGTGTCCATGGTTTCTCCTTATCGCCCGTCTATTCAATCACCTCGAAATACCGAATGTCGTTGATCGTCCCTGTCCGCTTTTCGTTCCACACCGGCCGCACCCGCACACCTGCCTTGGCCTTGTCGATATCCGAGGGCTTGAGCTCGTGCCACAGGGTTTCGTGGCCTTTGCAGCCGTCGAGCAGGAAGTGGGCTGCGATATACGGTGTTTCCCGGGTTTCGCCGGTCAAGGGATCCGGGCTGGCGTAATAGGTGATGTCCGGGATGGTGATGATTCCTTCGGGGCCGACCTCCACCCATTCGGTGGCGCGCACCTTGCATTCGGCGCAGACCTCCCGGGGCGGCAACTGAAGCCTGCCGCACTGCGGGCATTTGTTGGCGAGGATTTTCTTGTCGATCAGGGCCTTGAGGAATTTTCCCATCACCGGCCCTGTGGCGAATCGCTGGGCGATGCTGGGAACCTGTTTGAGAACGATGAGCTCCTCCCGCACTTCTTCGGTTTCGCCTGCTGCGCTGGGCGGGGTGTATTTCTTGAAGAATTTGGTGGCCTTGGTCAGCAGGCCCAGATCTCCTTCGACCTTGAGCCTTCCGGAAGTGAAGGCCGTCATGCCGTCGAGCTTTCCGAGGGTGAGATCGATCCAGTCCTTTGCCGAAACGGTGGTCGTGACGTTGGGGGTATGGAGCCCTTGGAGGACCTTGACCTTTCCGTCTGCCACACACACGGTCCACTCGCCGCCGCCGCTTCCAGTGATGATGTAGCCGTAATTGGCCGTGATGCCCTGAACCCCTTCGGGATTGACCCGGGATTCCATCGTTCCGAAAATGTCCGCTACCGTCACTTCGGGAGCAGGCTTGGGCGGGGTGTATTTCTTGAAGAATTTGGTGGCCTTGGTCAGCAGGCCCAGATCTCCTTCGACCTTGAGCCTTCCGGAAGTGAAGGCCGTCATGCCGTCGAGCTTTCCGAGGGTGAGATCGATCCAGTCCTTTGCCGAAACGGTGGTCGTGACGTTGGGGTTGTGGAGCCCTTCGAGGACCTTGACCTTTCCGTCTGCCACGCACACGGTCCACTCGCCGCCGCCGCTTCCGGTGATGATGTAGCCATAATTGGCCGTGATGCCCTGAACCCCTTCGGGATTGACCCGGGCTTCCATCGTTCCGAAAATGTCCGATACCGTCACTTCGGGCCCCTTGGCCTTTTTGGGCCTCGGGGTCAGGCCCCATTTGCGCAGCTCCTTCTTCAAGACCTTTCCGATCGGGGACCTGGGGAAGTCATCTTCCAGAATTTCGACGTACTTGGGAACCTTGAATTTGGCGAGATGCTGCTTGCAGTATTCGATGACTTCTTCTTCCGTGAGGCTGTCATCGAGGGCCTTCACGAACACCTTGACTTCCTCGCCCATGGTCGGGTCGGGCACGCCGACGGTGGCGGCCTCCTGGATCTTGGGGTGGGTGGCGAGCAGGTTGTCGATTTCCTTGGGGTAGATGTTTTCCCCGCCCCGGATGATCATGTCCTTGATCCGATCGACGATGAAGATGTAGCCGTCCTCGTCCTTGTAGCCGACATCTCCGGTATGCAGAAAACCGTTTACGATGGTGGCAGCCGTCTCCTCGGGCCGGTTGAAATACCCCTTCATGACGACATCGCCCGAAATGACGATTTCACCGGCCTGCCCAGGCGGCAGCTCCCGGCCTTCCTCATCCACGATCAACACTTGCTGGCCGGGGAGGGCAAGCCCGATGGATCCGACCTTGCGAACCCCGTCCCTCGGGTTGAGGGTGCTCACACAGGTGGCTTCCGTCAGGCCGTAGCCTTCGACAATGGGGATGTTGAAGGTTTCCTGAAATTTGGTGAAGGTCTCCTGGGTGAGCGGGGCTGCACCGCAGATCCCGAATTTGAGCGAGCTCAAATCATATTTCTGGCGGCTCGGATCACTCAGCAGAATCTGATAGACGGCCGGAACGGCGGACCAGAAATTGACCTTGTACCGGTCGACCACTTCCCAGAATTCCGATGCGCTGAAGGCCCGGCGCAGCACCACCGTGATGCCCGCCCCCAGACTGAAGGTGCAGGTGAGCATGGCGTTTACGTGAAAGAGCGGCAGAAAGCAGAGCACGGTCTGACCGGCTTCGAGGTGCAGCGCCTCCGTCACCCCTTCGACGTCTGCGATGACGTTTCTGTGAGACAGGAGAACGCCTTTGGGATTTCCCGTCGTCCCGGATGTATAGAAAATGTAGGCGGTGTCGTTTGCCTCGCAGGGGCAGGTGACCGGGGTGGCATCCGGGTCTTCGAGAAGCGATGCAAAGGGGATGTGGCCGGGCTGCGGATCCTTTCCGACCTCGATCACGGTCTTCAGATGCGGACAGCGATCCCGGATCTCCTTCAGGATCGGCACATACTGGTCTTCGATGATGAGCCCAACCCCCTGAGAGTCGTTCAAGAGGTATTCGATTTCCGGGCCTTTCCACCAGCCGTTGATGGGGCCCGCCACGGCGCCGATCTTCTGGATGGCGAAATAGCTGATCAGGGTTTCGGGGCTGTTCTGAACCAGCACGTGGATGAAGTCCCCGCGCTGGAAGCCGAGTGTGGCCAGTTTGTTGGCCAGGATGTCGACTCGCCTGCCGAAATCCGCAAAGGTGAGCGTTTCCTCGTAAAACCGCAGATAGGGCGCAGACCCATACCGTTGTACGGCCTGGTCCAAATATTGTCCAAGGTTCATATGTCCTCCGTTTATGAATCGATTTCTGCAATCTGAGCGGGTCGTAGCGATTTCCGGGATTGGAGTCCCGGGCTGAAACCAATCCATCGCCCATCGCCTATCACCTATCGCCCATCGCCTATCGCAGGTATGTCTCTGGTCAACAAGAACAACACCGTCCACATCGTACCGCCGAATCCCGAAGCCATGGCTTGATTGACCGGCTTGGGTACTTGATGCTGACCGGCTTTTCCCATGATCTGCAGGGCTGCTTCCGCTACCCGGACCATGGCCGTTGCGCCGATCGGGTTGGAGGCGATGACCCCGCCCGATGGATTGACCGGGAATTTTCCTTCGATGGCGATATCGTGGTTTTCCACCATTCGGATGTGAGCGTCTCCTTCGAGCATCAGAAATTCGCGGAGCCAGTCGATGCCCCACCAGCTCGAGGGATCGTACATTTCGAAGACATCGATCTGGGAAAGGGGATCGGTGATGCCGTTTCGGGCAAAGAGCTTCTGGGCCGCATAGCGGTGGGTGGAGAGGACCGGGGCATTGCCGAAAATGCAAAACATCTCTTCCCGGTGAACGGTGATGTGGTCTCGGATCCAGGCCGGTTGGGGACAGAGCTGTTTGGCTTTTTCTTCGGAGGCGAAGATCATGGCGCAGGCCCCGTCGCTCTGGCTGCACATGTGGATCATCCGAAGCTCGCCGACCAGTGCCGGGGAGTTGACCGCCAGCTCATCGGCCTGGTCGAATTCGAGCCCGAGCCTGCGATGGGCCTTTTCGTTTCTCATGGCGTGCTTGTCCATCAGGATGCGGTAGGTCATCGCCGCTTTCCGGGCACGCTCGGCGCCGAATTCGTCGATGATGGCCGCTGCCGTCATGCCGGTGAGGGCTCCTGTCTGAAGCTGTCTTCCCCAGAGCGGATCGGCCATGTTCGTGATTCCGCCCGTGGTGTGGCCTTCCTGGAGTTTCTCGAAACCGATGGCCAGGACGATGTCGTGAAGCCCGGAGGCGACAAGGTGATCGGCTGCAGCCACGAGGGTTGCCCCAGTCGTGCCGCCGGTGGTGATCCGCAGGGTTTCCTTGCCCCATGCTCCCGTGCCGATCGTGTGCCACAGATCGGGCTGATGCACCATTTCGAAGAGCTCCATGTTTCCGTGAACCACGCAATCCACATCCGCCATGGTGATACCGGTCATCTGAAGGGCTTCGACGACGGCCTCGTGGATCATCTCCGGCTGGTTCACTTCCTCTCTGTGGCTGGAAAAGACCGACTGACCGACGCCGACGATCCCGACGTTGCGATTCTTTCTCATGGTTTGTCTTTACCTCCCTGATCCGTCTCGTTCGAGAACGAGTGTGGTATGAAACTGTCCGGCAGGTCCCATGACCCCGTGGGCAAGGCCTCGTCTGGCGCCGTCGATCTGGGCATCGCCCGCTTTTCCCATCAATTGGAGGACAACGGATGCTGCACGGGAAAGTCCCCCGAGAATGAGCGGGGAGCCGGCCAGCGTTCCTCCGGAAAGGTTGACATGGTGTTTGTCGAGGCCGTCGGCATCGAGCCAATCCCGCATCCGGTTTTCGGGGCACAGGCCGATGCCTTCACACCAGAGGGGAAGCTGGTAGGCGTACTGGTCGGAGAGCTCGATCACATCGAAGGCGTCCTGAGGTCGATCGATGCCAGCCCTGCGGCAGGCTCGTTCCAGTGCTTTGCCGATAGCGAAAGCAGAGGTGATATCGCGGTCTCCCAGGAAAAAGCTGTCCATGCAGTTGCCGACACCCGTGATCCAGACCGGGTTGGGACAGATGGCACGGGCCCGCTCTTCCGCAGCGACGATCATGCCGATCGCACCGTCTGTGACGGGATAGGCGTGGAGGCTGCGGATGGGATCCGCCAGCATCGGGGAATTCTGGACATCGGATGGGTCCACAGGCTCGATTTCGAGCGGAAGCGGAAATCGTTTGGCATTGTTTCTGGCCCGAACGACGATGCGGGCGAGCTGGTCTTCCCGAATACCGGATTTCTGCAGGTAAGCCTGGGCCTGAAGGCCTGCGGCTGCCTGAAAATCCAGCCCTACCGGCCGGGTGTAGAACGGATCGAAGGCCGTGTGGGTGACCATGTTGCGGCTTTGTCCCTGGCTTTCCTTGCAGTGCCCCAGCACTAGAACCGTATCGACATGCCCCGACTGGATCATCGCCAGGGCGTAGTAGAGCGCCTGGGCGCCTTCCTGGGCCACCTTTTCTTCGCATCCGAAATGTGCGCCCAGCACATCGGTCATGGCGTTGTCCGAAATGGTCCGGGCATCGAAAATGTCATCGGAAACGCTGATGGAGGCCTGAATGCCGTTGGCTTCATCGAATTTCAGACCGGTCTGTTCGAGAAGCGATTCGAGCACGATCAGAGCCATCCCCTGAAAGCGCTCTTCCCAATAATCCCGTTTGAACGGGGTTTGTGCGACTGCACAGATACCGACTCGTCTGCTCATGGGTATTCAGCTCCTTTTGTGTAAGTCACGGAAAACGTCAGGCATAGCAATTCCAGAAATCCCCTTTCCGGATCGCCCGCAAAATGGCATCCCTGTCTTTCCGGCACTCCATTTCGATCCAGGCTCTGCCGCATCCCAGACGGGTATGGGCGTCGTCTGTAGCGACCTTCACCAGATCGATGTCTTCCGTGTCGTATTCCGGGGTCTTGAATCCCCGGGAGGTGATTTCGATGGCATCCAGGGGCATTCGGGAACGCAGGGTTTCGATGCGTTCGATGACTTTTTCGATCGAAAGCCCAAGTTCCGATGGATGGTTCAACACGAACAACCGCTCTTCTTCTCCCTCGATCCGGTTCACGTGGACATAGCCTTTTTCAAACACCGTCAGTTCGATTCCCCGGAACACCAGAAGATTCGTTTGGATGTCATCGATCCGGTCATAGGCCCCGGATCGCAGCAGGTAGTCGTGATCCGTCAGGGCGATGAAATCGAAATGCAGGTTTTCGTAAACCCGGATGACCTGCTCGATGGTCAGCTCGCCGTCCGAGCAAGTCGTGTGGACGTGCAGGGCGCCCCGAAGCAGCATGGCGCATCCCTACGGCTGAATCAGGCGGGTGATGCCGCCGATGATGAAATCCACCGCATCCTTGCCGATGGTGCTCATCTCGTCGGCCCGGTCCTGCCAGATCATATAATGGTAGGCGAGGCGCTCGAACATGCCCATGATGCTGACGGCGATCACCTCCGCCGAAACGGCGCTCGAGAAACGAGCGCCGCTGTTTTCGTTCATGCGGATCAGGGCGTTTCGAACGTCGCCGATCAATTTTTCGAAGATCTGCTTTCGGTGGATTTCGACCTGGTTGCTTTGGCCTACCGATTCCCGGTAAATGATGACGATGCGGTTCGGATATTTTCTGCAGAACTCGTCGAAGAAAATTTCGCCTGCTCGACGGAACCCGTCCAGTTTGACGTCGGCCTTCCGGAATTCATTCCCGAGCATGTTCCGCAGCTCGAAGCCGATTTCATCGAGAAGCTGGATGAGGAGGTCTTCCTTGTTCTTGAAATAAAAATAAACGGTTCCGACCGACACCTCGGCCAGATCGGCGATCTGCTCCATGCTCGTCTGATGGTAGCCGCTGGTCGCAAACAAGTGTTCTGCGGAACGCAGAATGGTTTGATACCGGGCTTCCCGCTCCCGTTGGCGGCGCAACGCGCTTCGGGTGAGCGGTTTGGATGCTCCTTTGGCGATGGAAAGTTCCGGTGTCGTTTCGTTTTCCATATCGACTGCCTTCGTTTGGGTGCCGTTCTTCTGTCGTTTCATCGGTAACCGAGGGCCTCATCTCCGATGCGGACCCGGGCGATTTCCGTGGATGTGCCGGCGATCTGGGTGAATTTGGCACATCGGTAGGCCCGCTCCGAGACCGATTGTCCGAAATAGCCTCTTCCGGAGAGAAGCTGGAGGGCTGCGCCCGTGACGTTTTCGGCAGCTTCGGCACAAAACACCTTGGCGCACAGCAGCAACGATTCCACGTCTTCGGCTCCGTTTTCGATGCTCCATGCCGTGCGATAGGCCAGCAGTTCGGCTGTCTGGAGTTGGGTGAGCATTTCGGAGAGTTTGAAGCCGACTTCCTGGTAGGCGATGATGGGTTTTCCGCCGCTTCGATGGGTCTTGGCATGATTTTTGGCTTCTTCGAAGGCGGCCTTCATGAGTCCGATGGTGGATGCGATGAGGATTTCATTTTCGATGTCCTGAAGGCGACCCATCAAAACGCGTCTATCGAAGCGCCCTATCTGATGGGATGGAGGAATGCGGCAACCATCGAAGGTTACGTGGGCGATGGCCGCACCGTCGAAGCCGAGTGCTGGAAGCGGCTCTCCAATCGAGACCCCTGGGGCATCGGTGGCTACCCAAAAGAGCCCGCAGCCGTCATCCACGGTTGCAGCCACCAACAGTTTATCTGCAATGGGTGCGTTGACGACCCAGGACTTGGTGCCGTGGATCACCCAGTCGGTTCCATCGACTTGGGCCCGGGTGGTGAGCGGGTCGTTCACGACGTTCATCGTGGATTCGCGGAAGGCGACGGCTGCAAGCCGTTTCCCTTCGAGAAGCTCCGCACATTTGTCGGATACCGCATCGGCCCCAACGGCCTGAAGCAATCCAACCGGAAGTCGGATCCCCATATCGATTGTCAGATGAAGCGAGGGGGAGAAGGCGGCCAGTTTCTGAGAACAGGCCATGAGGCAGGCTCTGGAGAGGGGCGTATCCTGCCTGCCGAAGGCCACATAGGGAAGGGATTGCAGGGAACGGGCCGCCGACAATGCACGGTCACGGACGGCAGGAATAGGTGAGCGTGTCTCGAATTCCATCGAGGATGCCCATCCGGCTAAGATCCCGTCGAGGGCTTCCAATCGCGATCGTTCTTCTGCTGTAAAATCGAAATTCATGACGTCTCCTTATCGATCGGATGCACGGTGCGTCGGTCCGGGTGCTGGCATCCAGGGCGGACACCTCTCGAAGATGGTGCCAGAGAGGGCTGTCCGCCGGAAGTTTCCTTCGAGACCCATGGAAGGAAAACGCCTTATTCTAAAAATGGCGCATCGTACTTCCGCACTTTCGCATCATGCACTTGTGATGTCGCTTCTGACTACATGAGTTTGGAAATGATCATCTTCTGAACCTCGCTCGTCCCGCCACCGATGGGGGCCAGACGGCTGTCGCGGAAGATGCGCTCTACATCGAATTCGTGGGTGTATCCGTAGCCGCCGTGAAGAACGACCGCATCGTTGGTGGGCTTGAGGCTCCAGTCGCCCACAAAGAGCTTGGCCACGGCAGCCTCCAGATGGTTGAGGGGCCTGCCCTGATCCTTGCACCAGGCGATGCGGTAGACGAGGGCACGGGCCGCCTCACCGAAGATCCGGATGTCGGCCAGTTTGTGCTTGATGGCCTGAAACTGTCCGATGGGCCGACCGAACTGGACCCTTCCTTTGGCATACTGGGCGCATTTCTTCAGCAGATAGGTGGCCGATCCGACGAATGGAGCCAGCAGGGCCGAGCGATCCCACTCCACGGTCTGCATGGCCATAAGGAATCCTTCGCCTTCCTTTCCCAGGAGATTTTCCGCCGGCAGGACACAATCCTGAAAAATGAGCTCCGATGTGTGAGAAGTCCGCACGCCCATTTTGATGAGCGGGGGGCCTGCGCTGAAGCCGGGGGTTCCTTTTTCGACGATGAAAGCGGAAATGCCGGCATGCTGTGCCTCCGGGTTGGTCTTGGCATAGACGACAGCCACATCGGCGATGGGACCGTTGGTGATCCACATCTTGGTGCCGTTCAGTACATAGGTGTCCCCTCGCTTCTCGGCAACGGTGCGCATGGAGGCGACATCCGATCCAGCATCCGGCTCGGAGAGTCCCATGCAGCCGATCCATTCTCCGGAGGCCAGTTTCGGGATGTACTTCCTGCGTTGGGCATCGGTTGCATGACGGAAAATGGTGTCGGCACACAAGAACGTGTGAGCGCCATAGGCCAGGGTAAGCCCTCCATCGACCCCAGCCTCGCCCAATGCCTCACCGGCCAGCACGGTCGTGATGACGTCCGCGCCTTGACCACCCAATTCTTCGGGAAAATGCAGCCCCAAAATTCCGAAATCTCCCATCTTTCGAAACGACTCGAAGTCAAATTCTCCTTTCAGGTCATGTTCCCGGACCCGCGGGACGATTTCCTTTTTGGCGAATTGAATGACTTCTTTCTTGAACAGCAGCTGTTCTTTGGTGAAGGCGAAATCCATTGCCGCTCTCCTGTTGAGGGTTCTATCCGAGGGGGAAGTTCTGTTGAAGTGTACCCTATCGCTTCCTTATTGATACGTCAAGAGAATTTTGAATGCTTTTATAATTTCGAATGAAGTTCAAGAATCGAAGATTTTGGAAGATCGTGGGCGACCCCATCGTGGTCAACTTTTTCGTGAAAACCCCGCTTTTCTTCTTGACTAAATAGATTCCATCCAATATTAAATCGAATAAAAACTAAATAATCTTCATATTGTGATTTCATATCAATGACAGCCTATCATAACTCATTGAATTTGTATCATGAAAACGGGAGATGCATCGTTCGCAAGTGCAACCGTGCGAAAGCCTGTAGGGCCGACCCGCTGGATCGGCCCTTCGAGGTCGAGCCTAAGCCGACATTCTGAAATGCTGCATCGGTCTGAAATGACGACCGGATGTCCATCTCCGGAGGTGGCGAAACCCCTTCGCCACGCGCAATGATTTCTAACAGATAAAAGGAGGATGTAACGGGTGCAAGCCAAGCCGAATCCTTCCGAAGAAGTCCTTCTCGAACTCCAGAATGTTTCCATGTTTTTTGGAAAGGTGACCGCCCTCTCCGATGTGACGCTCCAGATCCGAAAAGGAGAGATCCACTCCGTCATCGGGCCGAACGGCGCCGGAAAAACCGTCATGATGAACTGCATCAGCGGGGTGTATCGGCCCCAGAAGGGAGAGGTCCGTTATAAAGGAAAGGTCATCAACCACCTTCGACCCTATGAACGAGCCAAACTCGGCATGTCGCGAACCTTTCAAAAGGTAGAGGTCTTTGGAGGAATGACGGTGCTCGACAACATCCGGCTCGGGCGACACATCCACATGAAGTCCGGCATCCTGAGCGGGGCTTTCTATGTTGGAAAGACGGCCCGCGAGGAGATCGAACACCGCAAATTTATCGAGGAAGAGATCATCGATCTGCTGGAAATCGAGCATATCCGAAACAAACCGGTCGGCATGCTCCCATACGGTCTGCAGAAGCGGGTGGAACTCGGCAGAGCGCTTGCGTTGGAACCGGAGTTGTTGATTCTCGATGAGCCCCTTGCAGGTCTCAATCTCGAAGAAGTCGAAGATATGGCTCGCTTCATTCTCGACATCAACGAGGAGAAACGCTGGCAGGTAACCTGCCTTCTGGTGGAACACGACATGGGGGTGGTGATGGATCTGTCGGATCGGGTGTTCGTCCTGAATTTCGGGAACATGATCATGGACGGCACACCGGCGGAGGTGCAGAGCAATCCGGACGTCATCAAGGCCTATCTCGGGGAAGAGGATTTGTATGCAACCAGAGCATGATCTTACCAAACCATTCGATGCGACAGCCGACATTACGACCGATCTGACGATTCCAAGACTCTTCTACCGTCAGGCCAAGCGCTTCGGTGCGGGCCGGGTGGCCATGCGTGAAAAGGAATACGGCATCTGGCGGCCCATCACCTGGCAGGACTATTTGGACAATGTCCGGGCGATCGCCCTGGGGTTGATCCGGCTGGGACTCGAGCCGGAGGACAAGGTTTCCATGATGGGAGCCAATCGACCCGAAGGGTTGTGGGCCGAGATGGCGGCCTTGTGCGCCGGAGGGATCGGGGTGTGGCTGTTTCAGGACTGTTTGATGGAGGAGGTTCGGTACATTATCGATCACTCGGATACGAAATTCCTGTTCGGAGAAGGTCAGGAAGAAGTCGACAAGGCCTTGTCGATCGTGAACGAGTGCCCGAAACTCAAGAAAATCATCTGGGACGATCCCAAGGGAATGCGCCATTACCATCAGGACATCCTGATGAGTCTCGAAGAAGTGAAGGCTCTTGGTCGGGAGCTCGATCGGGAAAAGCCCGAGCTGTTCGAACAATTGATTCAGAGAGGGCATGGCGACGATACGGCCCTGCTCTTCTATACATCGGGTACGACATCCCTTCCCAAGGGGGCGCTGCTCTCCCACCACAACATGCTCTCCATGGGACAGAGTCTCATGTCCGTAGATCCCTGTTTCCCGACGGACGACTATGTGTCCTATCTGCCCTTCGCCTGGATCGGGGAGCAGATGATGTCCATCTCCTGCGGGCTTCAGATCGGATACACGATCAATTTCCCCGAATCCCCAGAGACGGCACAGGAGAATATCCGCGATATCGGACCTCATGTGATGTTCGCTCCGCCCCGCATGTACGAACAGATGACGCGGACGGTCCAAGTCAAGTACCTCGATGCCACCTGGCTGAAGCGAACCATGTACAACCTCGCCAGCCGGATCGGCTATCACGTGGCGGATCTCAAATTCCAGAAAAAACCCATTCCGCTGTTGTGGCGGTTTCTGTCTTGGTTCGCCTACATTACGGTTCAAAAAAAGCTCAAGGATCATCTGGGGTTATCCCGGGTGCGGAACGCCTATACCGGGGGGGCCGCCATGGGGCCGGACCATTTTCGGTTTTTCCATGCCATGGGGGTGAATCTCAAACAGATATACGGGCAAACGGAGGTGGCCGGCATCTCGGTGGTTCACCGAAACGGGGACATCAAGTTCGATACCGTCGGGCTTCCCATACCAGGAACCGAAATCCGGATCACCGAAGAAGGCGAAATCATCACGAAGAGCGCATCCGTCTTCAAGGGGTATTACAAGAATCCGGAAGCTACTGCGAAGGCGATCCGAGATGGGTGGTTGCATTCCGACGACAAGGGGTTCATCGATGACGACGGTCATCTGGTGGTCTTCGACCGGACCAAGGATGTGTTCACCCTGCGGGATGGCAAGCTCTTCTCTCCTCAGTATCTTGAAACCCGACTGAAGTTCAGCCCCTACATCAAAGATTCCTGGGTCATCGGAGACAAGAAGCCGTTCATCACAGCCGTTCTGTGCATCGATTACGCGGTGGTCGGCAAGTGGGCCGACGAGCGCAAAATGAATTACACGAATTACCAGGAATTGTCCCAAAAGCCCGAAGTCTACGACCTCATTGAAAAGCAAATCCGCCAAGCCAACAAGGACCTCCCCGAGGCCGCCCGCGTGTATCGGTTCACGAACCTGTATAAGGAATTCGATGCGGACGACGACGAGCTGACCCGAACCCGAAAGCTCCGCCGCGCTTTTGTGGAAAAGCGCTACAAGGAAATCCTCGATGCCCTCTATTCCGACACCGATACGGTGCACATCGACACGACGATCAAATACGAGGACGGCAGGCAGTCGCATGTGGTGACGGACTTGGCGATCCGAACAGTGAAATAAAAGATGATGGACTCGCAAAAAGTCGCTCTACCCCCGATGTTGGGGTATTTCCGGGCCTGAGCATGGAGGGAGACACGCCTTTTGATGTTGCATCGGATACTTGTTTGAAGCCGCCGGAGATCGTTGGGCCGGGCATGCAAA
>CAZJXF010000056.1:0-11570 GCA_964549995.1 uncultured Desulfatirhabdium sp.
AAATCAAAACGTAGATGAAAGTCAAACTTTTTTTTAGGTCAATTAGAGAATAAACGATATTCATCTGCATTGAATTGGAAATCATGGGGTTAAGGCTCATCTGAAAGCGCATCGATAGGAAGGAATGAGGGCGGGAAAGCATGAGGGGGGATGGAAGGCGTCCTCGCGTATGCACTTGGCCGGAAATTTTTCGACGACGCCCCCCACCCCTTCAGCTGAAAAATTGCAGCCAGGGAACGTTAAACTCCCGTGTGATCATTTTCTGGAGAATGGCAACACCGCTCAGGGCGTCTTTCAGCATCATTCGTTCCCGTTTGCGCAGGCTGTAGGGGTCGATATAATTGTCGGCAGGCTTTCCTATGGCGATCTTTTTGAGATTGGCTTGAAGTTTGAGCATCATCAGGGCTTCGAAACTCGTTCGGAAGAGATCGACATCGTCCCGACTCAGAGCGCCGCCTTTCTCGAGCAGCTTCAGCCGTTCCAGGGTCGATGGTTCGCTGATCGACTGGTTCAGGGCCAGCAGCCGGATGCCGTTGACCAGATGCACGATGCCGGCGGTTTTGAGATTCATTTCATCCTTGTGAGGGCCGCTCTTCTCCGTAATGAATGTCCCGAGAAAGGAGACCGGAATCCGGAACGTCTTGTCATCGCGTGCCAGCACATGACCAGCCGAAATCGACTTTCGTATTTCGGCAAATACATATTCCCACAGTTTTTCGGCAAGAAAACGCTGACCGAAAACGGGTCGGTAATCAAGAAGGATGGTCAGACTTCGGGTATCTTCCGGATCGACCGAATGCATCCATTCGTCGACAGCCTGCATCCATCCGGAGAGCGTTCTGCGCCATTTGGGATTGACAGCCATCACATTGCCTGGGCACTTGGCAAACCCGCAATCGCTGAGGCTCTGGTTCACGATTTCGGCAAACCTGACGAAATAGCGGTCCACCTCTTCCGATAGTTCGTCCGGATGATCCGCGATGATCAAGGCATTGTCCTGATCGGTCCGCAGGGTTTGCTCTCCCCGTGCAGCACTTCCCATATTGATCCAGCAGTAAGCAACGGGGGGAGGGCCATACCCTTCCCGCCGCATGCGTTCTTCGCAAAGTTCCAACACGCGCTGATTCATCCGGTCGTGCAGCTCCGTCATCACATCGAGAATTTCGGTGATAGAAGCCCGTTCGTTGACCAGGGTATGAAGAATGTTGTCCACTTCCTGGCCGATGGCGGTCAACCCCTGAATGGATTGTTGATTTTCGATATGATGGGATAACAGAAGCTGTCCGGTGCTTCTCGACTTGATTAAATCGACCATTGTCACGATGCCGACCAGATCGTGGCGTTCGATGACGATGAGATGCTTGGTCTTGTTTCGAATCATGGAAACGAGGGCCTGTCCAATGAAAGCCTCCGGATGAATCGATACCACCTTGCTGTTCAGCACTTGGCCCACCTTGCAGCATCCGATATCGTAGCTTCTGTCCGCAATCAAATGACGGACCAACAGGTTTTCCGTCAGAATGCCGCAGGGTTTGTGGTTGCGATCCAGAACAACGATGGCGCTGATGTCCCGTTCCATCATCGTTCGGGCGGCATCCGTCACCGAATCCCCCTGCTGACAGGTGATGACCGGATAGGACATGATCTCGCTGACCCGTTTCCGAAACAAGGGCGACTCGGCGCAACTGTAAGAATCGTAGGAATGTTCCTCCACCATGCCTTCATAGAGCAGGCGCATGCGCTCTGCCAGCAGGGCGCTGAAAAAGCTCGAAAAATCCGTATAGCTGTAAATCAGACTTTCGAGTGTCCTTCGCTTGATCAGAAGACAGGTCGTCTCTTCCTTGACCCTTGCCGAACCGGGATATCGCTGCTGGGAAAGTACCACCGTCTCACCAAAAAAATCATGGGGCTTTCGCAGTCCGACAACGGTTTCGATACCTCTGTCGTTTGAAACCGTGATCTCGACAAGACCGGAGCGGATTACGAAGAGCCGATCCAAGCTGACATCTCCCTGTCGGAAAACGTAATCCCCTGCGGCATAGGTTTTGACCTCCGTTTGACGGGCGACATCTTCCAAAACGGCGTCATCCAGGATTTCGAAAGGGTCTGTACGCTTTAAATCATCAACGATGGATAAACGGGTCATCTGCGCTACCCCCGAGAAGAATATATGCTTGACAAACAATTTTCCGCCGTGATAGGAAACCCAAACACGACTGAGCGCTCGTTCAGGTTCGCTCTTGAGCCCCAGTTTGGCTTTCACCACCTCAAGTGGTTTTTGAAATGGGACACGCCATATGACCAGCCGCAACATCACAGCCAAAGACGTTCCGACACTTGTCAAAAATCCCGATCTCGTCGAGAAGCGTCGAAGGCAAATCATCGATGCAGCCGTAGAACTCTTCATCGAAAACGGTTTTCACAAAACCACCACCCGTCAGATTGCAGCGGCTGCGGGGTTCTCCATAGGTTCTTTGTACGAATACGTCAAGTCCAAAGAAGATATTCTGTATCTTGTTTGCGACGCCATCCACCAGGAAATGATCCACAGCGTAACGGAAGCACTTGCCCAGGCAACGGAAGCGACGAATGCACTCGCTGCGGCCGTTCGAGAATATTTCCTGGTATGTCACCGCATGAGCGACCACATCCTGCTCATCTATCAAGAAACCCAGTCTCTTCCCCCAACCTGGCGAAAGAAAGTCCTTGAAAACGAGGTCATGATCACCGGTCTTTTCGTCGAAATTCTCGCCAGATTGATCGCTTCCGGAGATTTGCCCGAAATGGACGACCAGACAATCGAGCTTGCCGCTCATAACATCACCGTTCTCGGTCACATGTGGACATTTCGCAGATGGTTTCTGGCCAGACATTACAGCATTGAAGATTACATCGCCATGCAAACCCGCCTTATCCTTGGACTAAAGTATCGCAAAAAGGATTGATGTCCTTTTCAATCACTGAATCG
Source organism: uncultured Desulfatirhabdium sp. (assembly GCA_964549995.1). Classification (GTDB taxonomy): domain Bacteria; phylum Desulfobacterota; class Desulfobacteria; order Desulfobacterales; family Desulfatirhabdiaceae; genus Desulfatirhabdium. The sequence goes on from CAZJXF010000056.1 coordinate 2,969, forward strand.
GCATTCGAGAAATCGAACGCAAACGGCTGCACGCAGCCAAAGGAGGACGCGTGAGTTTCGAAACCCAACCCATCATCCCCAAAAACCACATACGGGTCGTTACCGCCACTTCGCTTTTCGACGGACACGACGCAGCCATCAACATCATGCGCCGGATCCTTCAGGATACCGGTGTCGAGGTCATCCATCTCGGACACAACCGGTCCGTCACCGAAATCGTGGACGCCGCCATCGAAGAAGACGTCCAGGGAATCGCCGTATCGAGTTATCAGGGCGGTCATATGGAATTTTTCAAATACATGGTCGACCTACTCCGGGAAAGAGGCGCGTCCCATATTCGGATCTTCGGCGGCGGCGGAGGCGTCATCGTTCCCTTCGAAATCAAGGAACTCGAGGCGTACGGGGTGACAAAAATCTATTCTCCGGAAGACGGGGCACGGATGGGCCTTCAAGGCATCATCAACGACATGGTCCGGAAGATGGATTTCTCGACGGTTCGGGATGGAGATGTCGATCTGGATGCCCTTTCTCCAGAAAACAAGTATGCCGTCGCCAATTTGATCACAGCGATTGAAGAAGCCAAGGCAACAGACCCCAACCGACTCGAGCGGTTGCTTGCCCAGATTCAATCCAAACCGGCGCCAAAACCAGTGCCGATCCTCGGCATTACGGGAACCGGGGGGGCCGGTAAGTCTTCGCTCACCGACGAGCTCATTCTTCGCATGCTGCACGATCTGGAAAACATCCATATCGCCATTGTCAGCTGCGATCCTTCCCGGCGGAAAACCGGCGGGGCGCTTTTGGGCGATCGGATCCGCATGAATGCGATCGGAGACGCTCGGGTATACATGCGCTCGCTCGCCACTCGAAAGTCCCACACCGAAATTCCTGACGCTCTTGCAGAAATCCTTCAAGCCCTCAAGGTCGTCGGCTTCGATCTCATCATTTCCGAAACCGCAGGTATCGGCCAGGGAGACTCCCACATCGTCGATTTGACGGATCTGGCCATGTACGTCATGACAGCGGAATTCGGTGCCGCAAGTCAGTTGGAAAAAATCGACATGCTCGATTTTGCCGATATCATCGTCGTCAACAAGTTCGAAAAGCGGGGCGGTGAAGATGCGGTCCGAGATGTCCGAAAACAGGTGCAGCGCAATCGCAAGGCATGGGACAAGATGCCGGAAGATATGCCCGTTTACGGTACGATTGCATCCCGGTTCAACGACGACGGGGTCACCGCTCTGTATCAGGGGATTCTCGATGCCCTGAACGCCAAATGCGGCACCCGTTTCCAATCCCGACTCGAACGCCCGGCCACCAAAACCTCCTCTTCCAAGACGATCATCATTCCACCGGAAAGAACCCGTTACCTTTCCGAAATCAGCGATACCATCCGGGAATACCACCAGAAAACGAAACAACAGGCGGCTGCTGTTCGTAAGGTGTGGCATCTGGAAGAAGCCATGAAACAGCTTGGATCGGCCATCGAGGGTGATCGGGACGAGCTCTTGGCCAAGCTGCGCGAGGCCGTTGCAGAAGCCAAACAGGCCGTCGAACCCGAAACCGAAGCCTTGCTGCGGGAATGGGACGATATCAAGAACGCCTACCGAAAGGACGAGCTCGTCTATCAGGTTCGGGGACGGGATGTACGTGTGCCGCTCTTCACCAAATCACTATCCCATCAGAAGATTCCGAAGGTGGCCATTCCTCGGTTTACGGATCCCGGCGAAATTTACCGCTGGATGCGGGAGGAAAATGTGGCCGGTCGTTTTCCGTATACGGCCGGGGTATTCCCGATGAAACGGGTCGGTGAGGATCCCACCCGGATGTTTGCAGGCGAAGGCGATCCGGCCAGAACCAACCGCCGCTTCAAACTGCTCTCTGCGGCATCGGAGGCCAAACGGCTCTCGACAGCCTTCGACTCCGTAACGCTCTATGGATACGATCCGGACCGCAGACCCGATATTTATGGCAAGATTGGTACGTCCGGAGTAAGCATCTGCACACTCGAAGATGTCAAGATTCTCTACAGCGGCTTTGATCTGTGCTCGCCCAACACCTCGGTTTCCATGACGATCAACGGCCCTGCCCCGATCATGCTCGCCATGTTCATGAACACGGCTATCGATCAACAGCTCGATAAATTCCGAGCCGAAACAGGTCGAGAACCGTCGGCGGACGAGGCAGCGAAAATACGCGCGGATGTGCTCTCGAACGTCCGCGGCACGGTTCAGGCCGACATCCTGAAGGAAGACCAGGGTCAGAACACGTGCATCTTTTCGATCGACTTCGCCCTCAAGATGATGGGGGATATCCAACAGTTCTTTATCGACAATCGGGTCCGAAACTTCTATTCCGTATCGATCTCCGGATACCATATCGCAGAAGCCGGCGCCAACCCCATCACCCAGCTGGCCCTCACCCTGTCGAACGGGTTCACCTATGTCGAATATTACCTCTCCCGCAACATGCCGATCGACAGCTTTGCGCCGAACCTCTCCTTCTTCTTCTCGAACGGCATGGATCCCGAGTACACGGTCATCGGCCGGGTGGCACGCCGCATCTGGGCCATCGCCATGAAGTACAAGTACAAGGGATGTGACCGCTCCCAGATGCTCAAGTACCATATCCAGACATCGGGAAGGTCCCTGCACAGCCAGGACATTCAGTTCAACGACATCCGAACCACCCTGCAGGCCCTGTGCGCCATCTACGACAACTGCAACAGCCTGCACACCAACGCCTTCGACGAAGCCATCACCACGCCTTCGACCGAATCCGTACGTCGGGCCCTCGCCATCCAGCTCATCATCAATCGGGAGTGGGGGCTTGCCAAGAACGAAAACCCGAATCAGGGAAGCTTCATCGTGGAAGAGCTGACCCAGCTCGTCGAGGAAGCGGTCCTGTCGGAATTCGATCGGATCACGGAGCGGGGCGGGGTTCTCGGGGCCATGGAAACCGGTTATCAGCGCAGCAAGATTCAGGAAGAATCCATCTACTACGAAACGCTGAAGCACACCGGGGAATACCCCATCGTCGGCGTCAACACGTTCCGCGATCCCAACGCCACAGGAGATGAGCTGAGCGACGATATCGAACTGGCCAGGGCGACGGAGGAAGAAAAGGAAAGCCAGCTGCGACGGCTTGCAGAATTTCAGAAAAGGCATGCCGCCGAAGCACCCGCAGCCCTCAAGAAGCTGCAGCAGGTCGCCTTGAGCGGCGGCAACATCTTCGCCGAGCTGATGGATACGGTTCGGGTGTGCTCCCTCGGGCAGATCACCAATGCCTTGTATGCCGTCGGAGGGAAATATCGAAGGAATATGTAATTCAGGTCTCCGCAGTCAGGAGGCTCAAGGCACGTGACAAAACGCCACCCCCGTGGATAAAAATCCGGTTGGCATTCCGAACCATTGCTGGAATTCAAATCGTTGGCTTACGCTGGATCCTGTAGGGACGACCCGGCAGGTCGCCCCTACAGGCTTTCGCACTTTCGCATTTGTGAGCTACCCATCTTGCATTTTTACGGTCAAGAAAGATGGCCTCGCAAAAAGTCGTTTCATCCCCGGCTATGGTTCTTGACGGATCTGAGCATGGGGGAGAACCGCCTTTTGATGTTGCATCGGATACTTGTTTGAAGCCGCCGGAGATCGTTGGGCCGGGCATGCTCATTCAAGTTATATCTGTTTGAATAACAAGATGTTGCATTCCAATGACCCATCGTTAAAGTCTGGCCACATGCCCGGCCCTTACGAGCTCGGGCGGCTGAGTTTATCCGATGCAACGAAAAAGGCGTGTCTTCTCCCATGCCACTCGGATGAGACTTGTGGACTTTTTGCGAGACCATCAAGAAAAGCGGATCGGGAAGATAACCATCTGGACCCCATATCGAATCGTTGAAAGCAGAGGAGAATCGTCATGAAGGAAGCCGTCATCGTCAGTGCCGTTCGAACACCGATCGGTAGTTTCAACGGATCGCTGGCCGAGTTCGGAGCGACCCGGCTCGGAGCCATTGTCATTCAGGAAGCCATTCGAAGGGCAGCCGTCGACCCTTCCCAAGTCAACGAGGTCATCATGGGGCAGGTGCTTCCCTGTGGGTACGGACAGAACCCGGCGAGACAGGCGGCCATTCAGGCCGGCCTTCCCTGGGAAGTCGAATGTCTGACCATCAACAAGGTCTGCGGCTCTGCACTCAAGGCCGTCATGCTTGCAGCCCAGGCCGTCCAAACCGGTGATGCCGAAGTCGTCGTTGCAGGTGGCATGGAATCCATGAGCCGGGCTCCGTATTACCTCGACAAGGCTCGTTTCGGATACCGCATGGGGCCGGGCAAAATCGAAGACCATATGGTTCACGATGGTCTATGGGACATTGTCAACGATTTCCACATGGGCATGTCGAACGAATTGTGTTCCGAGAAGTTTTCAGTGAGCCGGGAAGACCAGGATCGATATGCCGCCGAATCGTATCGCCGTTCAATGGAGTCGATCCGCACCGGTCGATTTCAGGCGGAAATCGTTCCGATCGACATCCCCCAACGAAAAGGCGGTGTCAAACGCTTCGATACGGACGAATGCTGCCAAGAAACCCCATACGAAACCTTAGCCAAGATGCGGCCCGCTTTCAAACCCGACGGCGTCGGAACGGCCGGAAATGCATCGATCATCAGTGACGGCGCTGCAGCAGTCGTCGTTATGTCTCGCGAGAAGGCCGAGAAGCTGGGGTGTAAGGTTCTTGCGACCATCGGAGCACAGGCATCCGCAGGCATCGACATGAAATACGTTCTGGTCGCTCCCATCCTGGCCGTTCCCAAATGTTGCCGGAAAGAAGGCATTTCCATGGAGGACGTCGATCTCTTCGAAATCAACGAAGCCTTCAGCGGATCGACCGTCGCCGTACTGCGGGAGCTCAAGCTCGATCCCACCAAGGTCAACGTCAACGGAGGCAGTGTGTCCATCGGACATCCGATCGGCGCAAGCGGCTGCCGGGTGCTGGTGACTCTGCTCTACGAAATGGGAAGAAGAAATGTTCGGACGGGTCTCGCTTCCCTGTGTCTGGGGGGTGGAGAAGCCGTCGCCCTCATCGTCAAACGATGATGGTACGATCGATTATCCGAACGGCGGGAATGTAGCTCTCCCCCTATGCGACTCGGATGAGTCTCTTGGACGTTTTGCGAGCCAATCAATCAAGGGTAATGTAGAAAACGCGCACTGTCGCACCACGCATCTTGATTAAGAAAGGAGTCAAAAATGACCATTCAAACATTCGGTGTTATCGGTTCTGGGCAGATGGGTAACGGTATTGCTCAGGTCGCCGCCATGAGCGGCTGCACGGTTATCATGAATGATATCGCTCCGGAATTCGTCGAGAAAGGCTTGAAGACGATCTCGAAGAATCTGGATCGTAGCGTCGAGAAGGGAAAAATGACGGCCGAAGAAAAGGCGGCCATTCTGGGCAGGATCAAGACCAGCGTTTCTCTGAATGACATGGCGGATGCCGACTTTGTGGTGGAGGCAGCCACCGAAAACGAAAAAATCAAGTTTCAAATCTTCAAGACCCTCGATGAGGTCTGCAAGCCTGAAGTGATTCTGGCGACCAACACCTCCTCCATTCCGATCGGGCGGATTGCGGCTCAGACGAAACGACCCGCCAAACTGATCGGGATGCATTTCATGAATCCTGTTCCTGTCATGAAACTGGTCGAAGTGATCCGCGGCATCGCCACCTCCGATGAAACCTTTCAAACGACCTGGGATCTGGCCATTCGGTTCGGAAAGACCCCGGCGCTTGCAAACGACTATCCCGGGTTTATCGCCAATCGCATCCTGCTGCCGATGATCAACGAAGCCATCTACTGTCTGTATCACGGTGTCGGCAAGCGGGAAGACATCGATACCGTCATGAAACTCGGCATGAACCATCCCATGGGTCCCCTGGCGCTTGCCGACCTGATCGGACTCGACACCTGTCTGGCAATCATGGAAACGCTCTACAACGGCTTCAAAGATCCCAAATATCGCCCCTGCCCGCTCCTCCAAAAATATGTCGAAGCCGGATGGTTAGGACGAAAGACCGGAAAAGGTTTTTACGACTATTCCTGATACCTTATGGCCGGGGTACCTCCCCGGCCATCTCGGGCCGCCTTTTTGTTCTGCACAAGCTCGCTCATTCGCACGATGAACAGCGGTTCTTACGCACAAACGCTCTTTCGCACTTTCGAACCCTCGCACGTGCGCACTGTCGTACGTAGCGTCTTACGCACATCCAAACGCTCCATGTGTGCTTGCTGAACCGTCAACCGATCCCTCTCGGATCAGGACTGAGGTGGTTATGCCAAAAAAGAAAGCGTCATCCGAGCCCAAGAGCCTTGTCGGGCAGAAAATCAAAGCCTATCGCCTCGAAAAGGATATTTCCCTCGAAGCCATCGCCAACGAAACCGGGTTCTCGGTGGAACGGCTGAAACAGATCGAATCCGGGGATATCACCCCTCCCGTCGGCGCTCTGCTGCAAATTTCGAGAGCCCTCAAGATCGATTCGAGTTTGTTGCTCGAAGCCCAAAAAGAATCCCTCAAGAAACGTGTCAAGGAATATACCAAACGCACGGAACATTATGCCTACACCACGTTGACCCCAGGTGCGGAAAACAAGCATTTGAAGGCCTTTCGGGTGACGATCGACCCCCATCAGGACCATAGCGGCGTCGGGTACCATCACGAGGGAGAAGAATTCTCCTATGTGCTCCGGGGAAATGTCGAAATCATGGTCGGGGAGAATGTCAACCGGCTCGGTCCTGGAGATTCCCTCCACTTCAATTCCGGTATTCAGCACAACCTGAAGAATGTCGGCGAGGAAGTGGCGGAGCTCATCGTCGTCATTTACAGCCCTTGATGGGATTCGACCTCCGTGAGCCGAGCGACAGGGTTTGAAGGGGGACAGGATCGCTTGGGGCGATTCGTTCAATAGGGACAGGCAGGCATGCGCTGCCCCATTTCCGATTTTGTGGAAGGGAGCTTTCTCGATGAGCTACCATTTGACCGATGAACAATTGATGATTCAAACCATGGTGCGCGAATTCTCCCGGAAAGTCGTGGCAGAAGGCGCAGCCGAGCGGGACCAAACCAAGACGTTTCCTGCGGATATTCTGAAGAAAATGGGAGAACTCGGCCTGATGGGCATGACCATTCCTCCCGAATACAACGGTGAGGGGGCCGATACGATCAGCTATGTGCTGGCCCTATCCGAAATCGCCTATTCTTGTGCATCGACGGCAGTCGTTATGTCGGTGCACAACTCCATTGTCTGCGAAAGCATTTTACGCTTTGGAACGGAAGATCAGAAAAAGCGGTTTCTCAAACCGCTCGCCCAGGGGAAAATCATCGGAGCCTTCGCCCTCACCGAGCCCCATGCTGGTTCCGACCCCGTTTCGCAGTCGACGACAGCCGTGCGGCAGGGCGATCACTACGTCATCAACGGAACCAAGCGCTTCATCTCGACCGGTAAGAACTGCGGGCTCGTGATCGTGACGGCCAAAACCGACGAAACCCAGCGCCATCGTGGAATCAGCGCGTTCATCGTTCCCAAATCGACGCCGGGACTCATTGTCGGAAGATCCGAAGACAAAATGGGCTTGCGTGCATCGGATACAACCGATCTCATGTTTGAGGACTGTCGGGTTCCGATTGAAAACCGTCTTGGAGACGAAGGCGAAGGCTTCAAGATCGTGATGAAAGCTCTCGACAGCGGAAGAATCGGTATCGCGGCCCAATCGATCGGAGTCGCCCAGGCAGCCCTCGATGCGTCGATCAAGTACATGAAAGAGCGGGAGCAATTCGGGCAGAAGATCTCCAAATTCCAGGGCCTTCGTTGGATCGTTGCCGACATGGCCGTCGAAATCGAGGCCGCCAGACAGCTGATGCTCTCCGCTGCAGCCATGAAGGATCGGGGAGAGCGCTTCACGCTCCAGGCATCCATGGCCAAGTTGTTTGCCTCCGAGATGGTGAACCGGGTGACGGCCCGAGCCGTCCAATTGCATGGCGGCTATGGATTCACCAAGGATTACGTCGTCGAGCGACTCTATCGGGATGCCCGCGTCTTTACCATCTACGAAGGAACCAGCGAAATCCAGCGGATCGTCATTTCGGACAACATCTTCAAAGACAAGCGGTCGTAGGGCCTAGTGTTTCCCCCTGTCGTTTCGAAGCCGCCCATATGATGGACTCGCAACAAGTCGATCTACCCCCGATTTTCGGGTAGTTCCGGGCCTGAGCATGGGTACGGGTACGCCTTTTGATGCTGCAGCGGAAACTTGTTTGAAGCCGCCGGAGCTCGTTGGGTCGGGCATGCAAAACGCTTCGGCTTGTGTTTGCAAAGCATGTTCTTTCAATGAGATGCCCTCTCCTGGAGCGTCTGGCACCATGCCCGACCCTTACGAGATCGGGCGGCTGAGTTTTTCCGATGCAGCGAAAAAGGCGTACCCGTACCCATGCTCAGGCCCGTCAAGAACCATAGCCGGGGATGAAGTGACTTTTTCCCAATGCCGGGCTTCCAGCAGGTGGGCGGGTGGTGTTTTGCGAAGCAGCGGAAACGTGTTTGAAGCAGCCGGAGATC
>CAZJXF010000056.1:11642-21084 GCA_964549995.1 uncultured Desulfatirhabdium sp.
TCTTGGCCATCCGCCCGATCCTACGAGATCGGGCTGCTGAGTTTTTCCGCTGCGTAAGCAAAATGCACCCGCCCTCCTGCGGGTTAAACCAGAGCATCTGACTTTTTGCGAGTCCAGCATCCTTGACGCTCTTGGATGACGGGCTCTCGTTTGCCGCCCCCTCCCCCATCCACTCTATCCTTCCAGATCTCCTTTCGAAATTCACTTGATTTCCGAACCGCTGAATGTCAAAAGGAAATGTTCGTTTGGATCGGTAGATGCCGACCCCTCGATGCCATTCTTCTGACGAGGTGATACGATGATTGACTCCAAGCGCCTGGCCGATACCTTTCTCTCCCTGGTACAAATCGACAGTGTCTCCCGAAACGAAGCGGCCATCTGCAAGATGCTTCGGGAGCGACTCGAAGCCCTCGGCGCCGAAACATCCATCGATGATTCGGCGACAAAAACCGGAAGCAACACGGGAAACTTGATTGCACGATTTGCCGGAACCGTCGATGTGGAACCGATCCTGTTGAGCGCCCATATGGATACGGTGGAACCGGGCTGCGGCATTCGACCTGTCCTGGACAACGGCGTGTTCCGCAGCGATGGCACCACCATCCTGGGGGCGGACGACAAGAGCGCCATTGCCGTATTGCTCGAAGCGCTTCAGGTTCTTCAGGAAGATGGGCTTCCTCATGGACCCATCGAATGCGTGCTCACCGTATGCGAGGAAATCGGACTGCTGGGAGCCAAACACCTCGACATGTCCCAAATTCGCTCCCGCATCGGTTACGTTCTCGATGCCACGGACATTCACGGCATTATTACGCGTGCACCTGGTGCCAACAAGCTGACCTATATCGTTCACGGAAAAGACGCCCATGCAGGGGCCGCACCCGAAAAGGGGATCAACGCCATCGCCATCGCCTGCAAGGCCATCGCCGGAATCAAACTGGGGCGAATCGATCATGAAACCACCTGCAACATCGGCATCATCCAGGGCGGCTTGGCCACCAACATCGTTCCGAACAAAGTCGTCGTAAAGGGAGAAGTCCGAAGTCACGATCCGAACAAACTCGAAGACATCACCAAGATCATGACGGCCGCCTTCGAGCATGCCGTGCACCACACCCAGCCCATTCCCGGAGAACCGACCTCGGTTCCGTCGCTCGAAACCCATATCGAATCCGATTTCGTCCGTACCTACCTGCCGGACGATCACCCCGTCGTTCAGCTGGCCATGACGGCTGCCGCCGAGTTGAACATGCCGTTCGTTACCAAGACTACGGGAGGCGGGGCCGACGCCAACGTCTTCTTCGAGCACGGCATCATGACCGGTGTGCTGGGCACGGGGATGAAGGACATGCATACGGTACGGGAGTCGGTCGCCCTGGCGGATATGGTGGATGCCACCCGACTGCTTCTCGGCATCCTGCGCATCCACGCATCCGGCTGACAAGGAACCAGACGTGGGATTTTCTCATCGCAACAGCGTGGCCATGTGGCTTGCAACCGGCGGCTACTGCGGCTTCTTCCCGTTTGCGCCCGGAACGGTCGGTTCCGCCGTTGCCCTTCTTCCGGCATTTTTTCTCTCGCTCGTTCCGACAAGGGCCGGGTGGATGCTTCTTCTGGCCGTCTGTCTCGTTTCCATATGGGCTGCCGATCGGGCGGAAACCATTTCCGGATGTGACGATCCGGGCTTCATCGTCATTGATGAAATCGCAGGCATGATGGTGACCCTGTTCGGTCATCCCTTCACCATCGGCATCGTTCTCGCGGGATTCTTCCTGTTTCGCATTCTCGATGTACTCAAGCCTTTTCCGATCGGCCTTCTCGAAAAGAAAGTCCCGGGAGGGGCGGGTGTCGTTGTGGACGATGTCGTTGCCGGCATGTTGGGCAATGGGATCTTGCATCTTGCTGCCATGTGCCATCTTCTTTAGGAAAGGTCGATTGTGTTGAAAGCCGAACCCATTGGGAATACCCAACCGAAACCTCAACCCAGGATCAAAAGCAAGCTTCGTGAAAACGTCGAGGCGATCGTCGTCGCCGTCATTCTGGCCATGTTCCTGAGAACCTTCGTCGTCCAAGCCTTCAAGATTCCCTCCGGTTCCATGAAGGAAACCCTGCAGATCGGCGATCACATTCTCGTGAACAAATTTATTTACGGCGTCAAGCTGCCATTCGTTCACTACACCCTGATCCCCGTTTCCGAACCGAAGCGTCGGGACATTGTCGTTTTCGAATTTCCGGAAGATCCAGACAAAGATTTCATCAAGCGGGTGGTCGGACTGCCGGGAGACGTGGTCGAAATCCGCAACAAAGAAGTCTATGTCAACGGCGAGCTGCAGCAGGAATCCTACGCCGTTCACCTGGACCCTCATGTCATGCCTCCCCAGCTGCAACCCAGGGATTTCTTCGGACCTGTCACCGTCCCCCCCCATTGTCTCTTCGTGATGGGCGACAACCGCGACCACAGTTACGACAGTCGCTATTGGGGCTTCGTCGACCTGAAAGTCGTCAAGGGAAAGGCCTTTATCATCTACTGGTCCTGGGACAAGGACCGCTTCAACGTACGATGGAACCGGCTGTTTCATCTTCTTGAATGAAACGGCCCTCGCAACCACAACCCCACAACTGACGTCCTCCTGTGATCCAAAGGCGGATACGAAAGACGATACCATGCCGTTCCTCCCAAAGGACATCCTCGATATCGACTTGCTGACGCCCGAACAGATCACCCATATCCTCGATACGGCCGTTGGCATGAAGGAAATTTCTCTGCGGCCTGTCAAGAAAGTCCCCACCCTGCGCGGGAAAACGGTGATCCTCTATTTCTATGAACCCAGCACCCGGACCCGAACATCGTTCGACATCGCCGCCAAACGGCTGAGTGCGGACAGCATATCGCTTACAGGAAGCTCGAGCAGCGCCGTCAAAGGAGAAACCCTCTACGATACGGCAAAAAACCTCGAAGCCATGCATCCCGATGTCGTCATCCTCCGGCATTCCTCCTCGGGTGCGCCCTACATCATTGCCAAAGCCATGCAATGTTCCGTCGTCAATGCCGGTGACGGCACCCATGCCCATCCCACCCAAGCCCTGCTCGACATGATGAGCGTCCGGGAAAACAAAGGCCGAATCGAAGGTCTCAAGATCGCCATCATCGGCGATATTCTCCATAGCCGCGTCGCCCGATCCGACTGCATCGGCTTTACCCGACTCGGTGCCCGGGTGACGGTCTGCGGCCCCTCCACCATGATTCCCAAGGGGATGGAATCGCTGGGTGTGGATGTCACCACACGCATGGAGGAAGCCCTTGCCGATGCCGATGTCGTCATGATGCTCCGAATCCAAAAGGAACGCCAGAGCGGTTTCTTTTTCCCGTCGGAGCGCGAATACGCCACCCTCTACGGATTGAATGCCCGAAAACTGTCTCTTGCCAAACCGGATGCCATCGTCATGCATCCAGGTCCCATCAACCGGGGGCTTGAAATTGCACCGGATGTGGCAGACAGCGGGCGCTCGATCATTCTGGATCAGGTGACCAACGGGGTTGCGGTCCGGATGGCGGTTCTCTTTCTATTGGCAACCGGCGGAGGAGCCGGCAGTGGAGGTGTGCGACATGCGGATGTGGATTGAAAATGCATTGGTCGTCAATCCCGGAGGATTGGGCGGCCGCATGAATGTCTGTATCGAGGAGGGGCGTATTTCACGCATGGTGCCGCATGGCTCCGAACATCCGGACGTCGATCTCCACCGGAAGGAGGAGCTTCGCATCGATGCCGACGGGTTGGTGCTCGTTCCGGGGATCGTCGACATGCACGTTCACTTGCGGGAACCGGGACACGAATACAAGGAGACCATCGAAAGCGGTTGCAGAGCGGCTGCAGCAGGAGGTGTCACCGCCGTCTGCCCCATGCCGAACACCCGACCGGTAAACGACAATGCCCAGGTCACTTCGTTCATTCTGGAACGGGCCAGGGAAGCCAACGGGGTTGAGGTGTATGCGGTCGGCGCCATATCCAAGGGATTGAAAGGCCTCGAACTGGCCGAAATGGCCGATATGCGGCAAGCGGGTATCGTCGCCGTGACGGATGACGGTAAGCCCGTCACCAACAGCCTGATGATGCGGCGGGCGATGGAGTATGCCGGAAGCCTCGGCCTTCTGGTCATCTCCCATTGTGAGGATCCGGATCTTTCAGCCGGTGGATGCATGAACGAAGGACCCGTAGCTACCCGGCTCGGACTTTCCGGCATCCCGAATGCCGCAGAAACCGTGATGGTGATGCGGGACATCGCCTTGGCGGAGCTCACCGGTGCAAGGGTCCACATCGCCCATGTCAGCGCCCGGGAATCGGTTCAGGCCATCCGTGAGGCCAAGGCTCGGGGGGTTCCGATCACCTGTGAAACCGCTCCCCATTATTTCACCTTAAGTGATGATGCCGTCGAGGCGTACAACACCCATGCCAAGATGAACCCGCCGCTGCGAAGCCGGGCCGATGTCGAAGCCGTTCGGATGGGCCTTGCGGACGGAACGATCGATGTCATCGCCACCGATCATGCCCCTCATTCTCCGGTGGAAAAAGACGTCGAATTCGACAAGGCGGCCTTCGGCATCATCGGCCTCGAAACCCTGATTCCCCTGTCCCTGAAGCTCGTTTCAGACGGAGTGCTGGGATGGGAGGATCTTGTCGAAAAATGGTCGATCCATCCGGCACGACTCATCGGCATCGAGCGATGCCTGCGGGAAGGTGCTCCGGCAACCCTCACCCTGATCGATCCGAATCGAGAATGGGTGCTCGATCCTGCAAGCCTGCAGTCCCGAAGCCGCAACACCCCGTTCGCTTTTTGGAATCTCCGTGGAAAGGCCGTCTTGACGATGGTAGGCGGTAAAACGGTTTTTTCGGAGCTGAATCCTGCATGACCAAAACACGATCTCCAGAATCCGCCCATATCCTTGTCGTCGACGATGAGCTCAGCATGTGCGAACTGCTCGAAATCCTGCTGGGCGAGGAAGGCTACCGGGTCACTTCCGCTCGAACCGGGAAAAAAGCCCTTGGACTCTTAAAGGAAAATCGCTTCGATTGCATCATCTGCGACATTCGACTGGGGGATCTGACCGGTATCGATGTGCTGAAAGCGGCCAAGGAGGCAGACGACAAGGTTCCGGTCATCATGATTTCGGCCTATACCACTACGGAATTGGCCGTCGAAGCCATGAACTGCGGGGCCTACGATTTCGTTCCAAAGCCCTTCGACAATGCCGAGCTGAAGCAGACCATCGTGCGGGCACTGCAGCTACGGAATGCAGCCGGTGTTCCCGAAAGCGATTTGATCGGAAGGGAAGTCGAGCAGACCCTGCATTTCGGAAAACTGATCGGCAACACCCCGGCCATGCTGAAGGTCTATGAAATGATCCGACAGGTGGCCAACACCACCACCAACATTCTGATTACGGGCGAAAGCGGCACCGGCAAAGAGCTCGTGGCTCGTGCCATCCATGACGAGAGCAACCGTAGGGACCATCCCTTCGTGACATTGAATTGTTGTGGCATTCCGGAGACCCTGCTCGAAAGCGAGCTGATGGGATACCGCAAAGGAGCCTTCACCGGTGCCCTGCACGACAAGAAAGGTCTCTTCGAATCCGCAGACAAGGGAACGGTTTTTCTGGATGAGATCGGTGATCTGAGTCCGGCCATCCAGGTGAAGCTGCTGCGTCTTGTCCAGGAGAAAGTGGTCAAACCCATCGGGGCCACCGAAGACATCAAGGTCGATGTCCGTATCGTTTCTGCAACGAACAAGAACTTGGAAACCGAAGTCATCGAAGGCCGTTTTCGAGAAGACCTCTTCTACCGCCTGAATGTCATCGAAATCCGCATACCCCCGCTTCGGGAGCGAAAAGAGGACATCCGCTATCTGGCCCAGCATTTCATCGAAAAATATTCCCGACAAATGGGCAAGCAGATCGTCAAGCTGAGCTCCTATGCCGTCGATCTGCTGAACCGGTATGATTTTCCGGGAAATGTCCGGGAGCTCGAAAACCTCATCGAACGCAGTGTCGCCTTGTCCAACACGAACATCATCCTGCCGGACAGCCTGGCCATTGCCACCCACAAGAAGCTTCACAGACGACGCTGGATCGAAGGCGTGAAGAATCGGCGGTTCGATCTCGAAGAAGTCAAGGATGGGGTGAACATCGATGCGATTCTGGAGGAAATCGAACGCGCCTATGTGGAAAAAGCCCTTTATTTCGCCAAGGGGGATCGTCAGAAGGCGGCCGAACTCCTGGGAATCAATCTCCGCTCGATCCGCTACCGAATCGAGAAATTGGGTCTATCCCCCAGGGCCCGAATGGCCGAAATGGAACGATCGGAAGACGAATAAATGGCTGATCCCGTATCCATCGGTTCCCTGATCGAGCGGTTGATGAAGGATTGCCGCAGGGAAGCCCCTTCCCTTCTTGCCCGAATCTGCGAATGCTGGCCGCAGATCGTCGGAGAAGAAGCCGCTCAGGAAGCAAGGCCCAGCGCCATCAAAGGGGAATTGTTGCTCGTTCACGTCAGCAGCCCCGTCTGGGTGCATCACCTGCATTTTCAAAAACAAGGTATTCTCGAACGGATACACGAGAACGTCGGTGCCTTGGTACCCCTGAAGGACATCAAGTTCAAGATCGGCCCCGTATGAACGTCGGTGGATGCACGCTGGACACCCTGCTGGAGGGGAAGCTGCGCATCCTGCAGCCTGAAAAGGGATATCGGTTTTCGGTGGATGCCCTGCTTCTGGCGGACTTCGTCCGGCCGACAAACGCTGAGCGCATCGTCGAAATCGGTACCGGGTGCGGGGTCATCTCGTTACTGCTCGCCTTTCATCATCCCCACCTTCGCATCCGTGCCGTCGAAATCCAACCGGAACTGGCCGAGATTGCCACAAGAAACATTGCACTGAACGGGATGGAAACCCGTATGGACGTGCTTTGCAAGGATATTCGGCAGCTGTCGCTTCGGGACATCGGGCAGCCAGCCGACAGAGTCGTGACCAATCCCCCTTTCTACAAGGCCGGATCGGGCAGAATCAATCCCCATTCTCAAGAGGCAATCGCCCGACACGAAATGACGGCGACCATCCAGGATATCGTCCAGGCGGCATCGCGCCTGCTTCGAAAGGGAGGCCGCCTCGATCTCATCTATTGTCCGGATCGATTGACGGAATTGGTGAACGTCCTGTCAGCGGCAGGCATCGAACCCAAAACGATGCAGTTCGTCCATGGCAATGCGGGGGCAACTGCCCGGATGGTGTTGGTGTCGGGCGTTCGGGGAGGAAAGGCAGGCGGCCTGATCGTTCGGCCGCCCTCGTTCGTCTCGGAGAAGATGGTGGACCATTCATCAGTCCAACCATCCGATATCGGATCAATCGATCCATAGCGGGTGGATGGCGATGCCGTCCAATACCTTGGGATAAAAATAGGTCGACTTGCGCGGCATGATATGCCCGGCTGCCGCAACCCGCTGGACCTGGTCCACCCGGGTCGGGTTCAGGATGAAGGACAGGTGGGCGTTGCCGGAAAATACGGTCGAGATGGCTTGCGACATCGATTTGGAATAGGATATGGTGGTCTCTTCATCCAAGTCGGCAGGAGAAAGCCCCAAGGCATCCATCAACACCAGTCGGGTCAATACGGTAACGTCGAGTTCGAGAAGCTCCTTGGACAATTCGTTTCCGTAGCGGCTCTCCATGACACCGGCCTTAAGCTTCAGCACCATCGCCTGCGGCCGATCGTTGCGAATCACCCCGATGCGTGTTCCAGGCACTTGCGAGGCCATCCGTTGTTCGAGCCAGTGTGCCGCCTGTTCGATGTCTCCCCCCTCCCCTTTCTCCAACCGTTCGATATCGAACCAGGATTGAAGCGCATCCAGCATGTGTTCCAAGCGTTCGGGGGCCACGCGATGCACGATCCGATGCGCAGGAAGTACCACCAGACCTGGGTCTTCCATGGCGGTAAGATACATCAGCACGAAATGGACAGGATGCGATGGACCGTACTCCGGATGACGCGAAATCATGAGGTCCCGGTATTGCAAGGCCGTTTCATAGCGGTGGTGTCCGTCTGCGATCAAAACTGGACCCTTCTTCAAATGAGAGGCAATGCGCTCTACCAGACGGGGCTCCGTCAGTTTCCAGACGCGATGCCCCTGCCCTTCCCCATCGGTGAAGGCGAGCTCGGGCGCTCGTCGGCTCGAAACGATGGCCTGTCGGATGTCTTCCATCATGCCGTTTCCGGGATCGGAAAAGATGGAAAAGATCGGGCTCAAATTGGCGTTGCATGCCTGAATCAAGCCGAGGCGCTCGGTTTTGACCTTGGAAAACGTCGTTTCATGCGGAAGGATGATCCCCTTCTCGAAAGGCTCGAGCCGAACCCCCGCCAGAAATCCCCATCGCGTGATCCGCTTGCCCTGATGATCGAAATCGTGCGCAATTACATACAAGGTTGGCGCCGGTTCCCGAACGAGAACATTTTCGGCAATCCACTGCCGAAACGTAGCTGCCGCGCGGGTGTGGGGATTGTCGTCATCGGTATCGGTCGGATATTTTTTGCCGAGAATCAGGCGGATGATGTTGAAGGGGTGTTTGTTGTGAAAGGCTTCCTGCTCTTCAGGAGAAATGACATCGTACGGCGGGGTGACGACCGCCGACAGATCCGGTACCTTGAGTGGATTGTAAACCAGTGCTCGAATGGGTTGAATGTCTGCCATACCGTTTCCTGTTGGATTGCATGATGGAGAATCGCTGCCAAAAGGTGCTCTTTCTAACGGATCGTGACTGGAAGTTCAAGTTTCTTTTTGCGATATCCATGTTGACAGGTATGGGAAAAAACGGTAGAAAGAGGCGCTTTTTTCGAAGGCGAAGCAAGGGAGAGGTGGCCGAGCGGCTGATGGCGCCGCTCTCGAAAAGCGGTATCCTGTCTAAAAGCGGGATCGTGGGTTCAAATCCCACCCTCTCCGCCAGATCGGCCCCAGGGATTGTAACATCGTCATGAGTCACCTTCGAAATATCGCCTTGTTCACTGCGTTCCGGAGAGATGTCCGAGCGGCTGAAGGAGCACGACTGGAAATCGTGTGCACTGTCTAAAAACGGTGCCGAGGGTTCAAATCCCTCTCTCTCCGCCAAATAGAAGTCCAAAGAAGTCCATCCCAATCCAAACCCCTAAGGCAAATCAACGACTTAGGGGTTTTTCCTTTCCATTGCTTTCCAACAAAATCCATTGACTGCCAACCCCTTTTGACGGTATTTTTGACGGTATGAATCGGCCATACCGTCATCATCTATCCTTGTACCGTTAACATGTATTTATAGCTGTCTGGCCTTCCGTCATGGCTATTCCCAACCCTTCACCGGATACCGTCACTAGTGTCTAATTGCATAAGTTAACGATAGTATTTTTGAGTTGGCTGCCTTTGAC
>CAZJXF010000057.1:0-20977 GCA_964549995.1 uncultured Desulfatirhabdium sp.
GCATCGCCAAAGAAAAGGCCGAAGCCGAACGCATCGCAAGGGAAAAGGCGGAAGCTGAGCGCCTCGAGGCGGAACGCATCGCTCGAGAAAAAGCCGAGGCTGAAAGACTTGAAGCCGAGCGGATCGCCCGGGAAAAAGAAGAGGCTGAGCGACTCGAAGCGGAGCGCATCGCCAAAGAAAAGGCCGAAGCCGAACGCATCGCAAGGGAAAAGGCGGAAGCCGAGCGCCTCGAGGCGGAACGCATCGCTCGAGAAAAAGCCGAGGCCCAAAGACTTGAAGCCGAGCGGATCGCCCGGGAAAAAGAAGAAGCCGAGCGGCTTGAGGCGGAGCGCATCGCCAAAGAAAAGGCCGAGGCCGAACGCCTCGCAAGAGAGAAGGCGGAAGCCGAACGCCTCGAGGCGGAACGCATCGCTCGAGAAAAAGCCGAGGCCCAAAGACTCGAAGCCGAGCGCAAGGCAGCGGAGGAGGCCGAGAAAAAGCGAAAGGCCGAGGAGCAGGCCAGGGTGGAGCTTGCAGCGATGGCCCAACAGCGGGCTCAGGCAGCCGCCTCCGTCACGGTCAGCTACTCAACCAAATGCGACACCCCACCCCCCAAACAGGAGGATCCTATGGACAAGTCCATCAAAATCCTCGCAGGCTGCATCGCAGCGATTCTGCTGTTGTTGATCGGCGTCAGCGCCTCCAACATGTGCAAATACGTCGTCAAGGAATCCGGCAAGGGAATCGAAATTTGGCAAGGCCGATTTGCCCCGATGGGATACAAGCTGTTGGTGAGTCTGCCCGATATGCAGCCAGGATGCATTCGACCGAATGTCGTTCTCTCCAAAGCCGATGTGTTCCCCTTCGTTTGTCGGTACTACCTGAACAAGGCCGATCTCCTCATTGAACAGCCCGGAGACCTTGACACAGGAAGGATTCAATCTCTGGTGCATGAGGCCGCTCCCTATGCCATCACCGATGACTTGAAAAACGCCGTCGATCTGCGGCTGAAAGGACTGGGCCATGTCGCCGATTTATATCGGGCGGAGGTGCTTATCGAGAAGGGAACACCGGGTAGCCTCCAAAAAGCCAAGGACATTCTTATCCGGGTAAAGGAATCGGCAATCGGTGAAACCAGTCGGAAGGTCATCGAAGCGAAACTGGCCGACATCCAGACCAAACTGGCTCAGAAATGATGGGCAGCGAAAGGCAAAGGAAAAGGTTTTTCAAGCAAACCTTCCTTTAAGAGAGCGGCAGGCCGGATTCCCGATCCGGCCTCACCGCTTACCCCCTTGAACAGAAGGATCGAAGTTTTGCAATTTGTTCCGGGTTGCCGATGACAATCATGACTGTGCCTTGCCGCAAAACCTCTTCCATAGAAGGATTATAGCTGAAATCCGCTTGGTCCGGATGTTTCAACGCGAATGGTATAAGCCCGATGCGCCCGTAAACGTTCAGCTCCGCAAGGGACGATCCGATCCAAGGCGAATGCTCGCCGATCTCCACTTCTTCCAAACGGATGGACTGATCCTGCCCTCTCAGCATTCGGTCCAGAAACGTCACCACATGGGGACGTATCATCTCGCTGGCCATCCTCAAGCCGCCGATGAAAGCCGGATTGACGATATAGTTGGCCCCGGCCCGAAAGAATTTGTCCTCCAGACTTCTTTCATTGCAGCGCGCGACGATCTTGATCTGTGGGTTCACGAAACGCGCTTGAACCGTAATCAGAAGATTGTGGCTGTCTTCACTGAGAGAAGCCACGACACCTGATGCCCGCTGGATTCCTGCCCGCATGAGGATTTCTTCTTCCGTAGCATCCCCGTGGAGAAAGAGCAGTTTTTCAAAATGCTTCTGAACCCATTGAAGGCGCTCCAGGTTTCCATCGATGACCAAACAGGGGTGAAGGGTCGTGTGAAGCTCCTTGATGACATTGAACCCGGTCTTTCCGGCGCCGCAGACAATGATATGGTTTTTCAAAGCGGCGATACGTTTTTCCATCCTTCGCTCCTTCAGGATGCGTCCAAGGTTCCTTTCGACAAGAAACGCGGTAATCGCCGATACGGCATACAGCGTCACCCCCATCCCCACCCACATGACGACCATGGCAAATAGACGGCTGGCTGAATCCATGCCGTCCAGAACCTCTCCATAGCCGACTGTTGTCAAGGTAATGCTGGTCATGTAGGCGCAGTCGAAGAAACTCCATTTTCCGCGCCCTATCAGAAGAAATCCGGCGGTTCCGAAGAAAAACGTGACGACAAGAAGGAGAGTCGGTATCACCAAGCGCTCCAGAAGCTCCTTTGCCAATGGATACTTGGCCAAAGAAAACCGTGAAGGCGTTGGTGCAGGCGATGGATCAGTACTCATGGGATGGATGAAAGCAGATGAAGGATGCTAAACGACGGGTTCGGTAAAACCCTCCATAAAATCTCCGCTTTGATTCCGACTACCGGGTTCCGGCTTCCGGCCACCCTCACGCCCTCCGCCCCCGAATACACACCCATCCCTCCAGCAATATCGCATCGATGGATTGAAATCCAATATCGGTAAGCGCCTGAACGACCTGGGGGGCCTTGGCCTCGACGATGCCGGAACAGATCAGAGCGCCTTTGGGAGCCATCACTTCCCGTACTGTCTTTGAAAGGGTAAGGATCACCTCCGTCAGGATATTGGCCACAACGACATCGGCTTGCATCCGGATGCTTTCGACGAGCCTTCCAGCTACCATCATAAAAGGACAGTCCACTCCGTTCAGCCGGAGATTTCGGCCGGCAATGGCTGCAGCCATGGGATCCATGTCCACACCAACGATCCGGGACGCCCCCAATTTGGCAGAAGCCAAGGCCAGAATTCCCGACCCGGTTCCCACGTCCAACACCGACATGCCCGGCCGAACGACGGACTCGAGTGCTCGGATGCACAACACCGTGGTCGGATGCATCCCGGTTCCGAAGGCCATCCCCGGATCGATTTCAAGAACGATTTCATCGGCTGCGGGCGTATAGTCCCGCCACGTAGGCTTGACGACGAAACGCTCCGATACCCGAATCGGATGGAAAAAACTTTTCCATGCCTCCGCCCAATCTTCTTCTTCGATGAACGAATAGGCGATCCGAATCGATCGCCCGGGTTCCTCCGGCAACCGATCCGCCAGCAGATTCTCCAGACGCTGCTGCTGCCGGTTGAGGGTATCCGTCATGGGGAAATAACCGGTAACGGCATACCGATCCGGTCGTGGGACGGCATCCTCTCCCCACCCTTCCAGAGGCTCCATCCCGGGATCGTCTAAGACGACACCGGAAAGTCCCAACTCGAGAAACACTTCCGAGATGGCCTCCATATCCGCCTGAGGATTCCCGGAATCAATTTCAACCCGAGCTGCGCACCATTTCATTCCCATATATCCCGCATGAGATGTCCATGTCGCCACCGATTCAGAACTCACCCGTCTCCAGCCTGTGACTCAGGACTTCCACCTGACTGAAGAGGGTTCGGTTTTCCTTCAAAGACTTTTCAACGAGGGTGATGGCATGCATGGCCGTGGCATGGTACCGGTTGAAACTCTTTCCGATGGTTTGAAGCGGAGAGTCGGTGTATTTGCGTGAAAGATACATGGCGATCTGACGGGGGCGGACGATGGCCTGCCTGCGAGAGGGAGAGAGCAGATCCTGCAAGGAGATGTTGAATTCCTTGCATACCAGCTTCTTGATGATGTCGATCGTGATCCGTTTCTGACGGCGGGCGATATTGCGGATCACGCTTTCCGCAAGACTCACATCGATGGGCGAATTGGCAACGGAAGCCTTTGCAGCCACTGACATGAGGCCGCTTTCCAGCTGCCGGATGTCTTCGGTCAGCTCGCTTGCCAGATATCGGGCCACTTCTTCCGGCACCTGGAGACGCTTTGCCGCAGCCTTCTTCTGGACGATGCGCAGCCGTGTTCGAAAATTCGGCGGTTCGATCGGCGAAATGATGCTTCCGGACAGTCTGCTTCGCAACGTATCGTTTAACTTCGGAATTTCCATCGGCAGATAACAACTCGAAAAAATGATCCGCTTCCCGGAATTGATCAGAGAATCCAAGGTCATCGCCAACTCGATTTGGGTACGATCTTTTCCGGTCAGATAATGGATGTCGTCCAACAGCAGCACATCACAACCAGAGCGGTACTTTTTCTTGAATTGGTCTACACTGTCGTTTCGCATGGCATATACCATTTCGTTGGAAAAATCCTCCGCAGAAATGTAATATACCCGTTCCTGGGGCCGTTCGTTCAGGATGTGATTGCCGACAGCCTGTGTCAGATGGCTTTTTCCAAGACCTGTTTTCGAAATCAGCAGCAGGGTGTTGTCAGGCGTCTTCTTGCGGGTAGCCATCGCCAAAGAGGCGGAAAAGGCAAATTCGTTGTTTCCACCGACCACAAATTCATCGAAGGTAAACTCCTTTCGGAGCATGTGACCGCTGGAGTTCATCGTTGCGGCATCCGGGAGTACCAGTTGCGGTTCTGGAAGATCGGAGGGTTTGATCGCCCCCTGGGTATTGCTGATCTCGAAAACGATCCTGCAGGCCCTTCCCAACGCCGCCTGCCATTCGTTTTGAACCAGATCGGCAAAATGCTCCAGCAGCCGTTTCTTGGAAAAGACGTTCGGGGTTGACAGGTAGATGGCATCCTGGTCCCTCCGGATAAACGAAACCGGTTCAAGCCACATGCGATAGCTCGATTCACTGACTCGTTCTTTCAAAGCCGATTTGACTTGATTCCAAACGATTTCCATGAATGATCCACCTTCAGAGTTTGATGATCGTTTATCCAAAACGCCATGATGTATCCTTGCCAGGAATCCAACAAGGATAGGAAGAAAATACGACGTGGGTACCGGACAACAGTGCAAGCGACGTCAAAAGAGCCGGACCAATACCGGCAACTGCAGGACAACGACCGACGACCGACCGAAGGCAAGCCTCTCTGAGTCTCGTTCGGATCGGGTTGCCGGCACGTTTCGACGGGAGCACTCCTCGCTGACAAGTTGCCGAGGGTTTTACCCAAGAGCGCCCAGGGAGTCAAACCGCATATGTTTGAGTCGATCGAATTCCATCCCCAAATTTCGAACAGGGTTTAACCTACTGACAGGGAAGATGATATCGATCATGTTCCATTGAACATACCCGAAGTATGCCAACGAAGAAGCGGTACTTTTTTGGCAATGATCTTGGTCAACTGGGGGATTATCGACAAATTGCACGAACGACCCTTCGACCGGCCGATCTCTTCATAGCTTTCAATTTCTCTCGATTTCGATCAATATCGTCTACCAATGAACCGAAGTTACGCAAACGGACCCCTTCCCATGACAGTCGATGAGATCCGAATCCGTGGTGCAAGGCAGCACAACTTGAAATCGATCGATCTGGACCTGCCCAAAAACCGCATCGTCGTCATCACCGGCCTTTCCGGATCCGGCAAGTCCTCGTTGGCCTTCGACACCCTGTATGCCGAAGGCCAGAGACGCTATGTCGAGTCCCTTTCGACCTATGCCCGTCAATTTCTCGAACGGATGGAAAAACCCCAGGTGGACCGCATCGATGGCCTTTCGCCTGCCATTGCCATCGACCAAAAGAACACAGGACACAACCCCCGCTCGACGGTCGGCACCATCACGGAAATCTATGATTACCTGCGGCTGTTGTTCGCCCGCATCGGTCAGATCCGCTGCCCCGTCTGCAGCCGCCCCATCCAGTCGCAAAGCATCGATGAAATGCTCGATGCCGTACTTGAACTTCCGGTGGGAAGCCGCTTTTCGGTGCTGGCCCCCGTTCCGATCGACCCCCAGCCGGCCCTACGGCAGGAAACGATCCGAAAGTTGATCCGACAGGGATTTTCCCGGGCAATGATCGATGGCAGCCTCGTCGATCTCGAAGACATACTGCACCGACATCCGGACGAGCGAACGACGCTCGATATCGTCGTCGATCGTATCGTCTTGAAAGAAGGTATTTCCAACCGACTGGCCGATTCCATCGAAATGGCGCTTTCCCTGAGCGGAGCAATGGTTGTCGTACAGTCGGCGACAGGCGAGCGCATGCGGTTTTCGGAAACGGCCGTCTGCGACCAATGCGGTATCCAGGCGCCGACGATCACCCCGGCCACGTTTTCCTTCAATGCGCCCACGGGTGCCTGCCCCACCTGCTCCGGACTCGGTACGACATCCTCCTTCGATCCGGATATGATCGTTCCCAATCCGGAGCTGTCCCTTCGGGAAGGGGCTATCGCTGTTTGGGAAGACGCCTTTCGGCTCGATTTCATCGACATGCTCGAGTCTCTTGCAGCTCGATACTATGCCGACATCTATCAGCCGTACAAATCGCTTTCGGAATCGTTTCGCAACGTTCTTCTTTTCGGAGAACCCGATGATTCAACCGTCCCGAAAGGCCGCTCCTCGAAAAAACAGCGAACCCATCCCCCCCACCGATTCGAAGGTATTCTGCCGATTCTCGAAAAGCAGTACCAGCAGGCAGGCAGCATTTCGGAAAAGGCCGAACTTGACCGGTTTCGCACCTACCGCACCTGTCCCGATTGTCATGGAACCCGCCTCAATTCCATTGCTGGCATGGTCCTGGTCGGCGGCATGCACATCTACGACATCACGGCTCTTCGCATTACCGAAGCCATCGATTTTTTCGAAAGGCTCGAGCTCACCCCCAGAGAGCACACCATCGCCGATCGGGTCCTTTCGGAAATTCGGGATCGGCTGGCTTTTCTCGATCAAGTCGGTCTTGGATACCTCAGCCTCGATCGCGGGGCAGCCACACTCTCCGGAGGAGAAAGCCAGCGGATCCGCCTTGCATCGCAGATCGGATCGAAGCTGAGCGGGGTTCTCTATGTTCTGGACGAGCCGAGCATCGGTCTTCACCCACGGGACAACCGTCGACTGATCGATGCCTTACGCCGGATGCGGGATCTCGGAAACAGCGTCATCGTGGTGGAACACGACGAGGAGATGATCCGATCTGCAGATCATGTGGTTGACATGGGGCCCGGCGCCGGAAATTCCGGCGGGCGGGTGGTGTACAGCGGATCGGTATCCGGTATCCTTCAAGCCGCCGAATCGCTGACCGGTCAGTATCTGTCCGGCAATAGATGCATCGTGGAATCCAGCCCAAGAAGAAGGGGAACCGGTCAGCAAATCCGCATCGAGGGAGCCAGCGGCAACAACCTGCGTCGCTTGAACGTCGCCTTTCCCATCGGTTGCATGACCTGTGTCACGGGGGTTTCGGGAAGCGGCAAATCCACCCTCGTCATCGAAACCCTCTACAAGAGCCTCCTGCAGCGGCTGTACAAATCCAGGATTCCGGCAGCCCCACATGAGCGAATCACCGGCATCGAGACCGTCGACAAGGTCATCAACATCGATCAGTCTCCGATCGGTAGAACCCCTCGATCGAACCCGGCTACATACACCGGCTTGTTTTCCGCGATTCGAGAGGTCTTTTCCAGAACCGAAGAAGCCCGCTCCCGCGGCTACAAGGCCAACCGGTTCAGTTTCAACGTAAAGGGCGGACGCTGTGAGGCCTGCGGCGGAGACGGCGTCAACCGGATCGAAATGCTGTTTCTGCCCGATGTTTTCGTCACCTGCGAAACCTGCAAGGGAAAGCGCTACAATCGGGAAACCCTCGAGGTGACGTATCGGGGAAAGTCGATCGCAGATGTGCTGGATATGACGGTGGAGGAAGCGATCCGATTTTTCGAGCGGATTCCGTCGATCCGATCCAAGTTGGCGGTGCTGGCCGATGTCGGCCTCGGCTACATCACGTTGGGGCAGCAAGCGGTCACCCTGTCCGGTGGAGAGGCGCAGCGCATCAAACTCTCCCGGGAACTCGGCAAACGGGATACAGGCCGAACGCTCTATATCCTCGATGAGCCGACGACGGGTTTGCATTTCGAGGATATTCGCCAGCTGCTTCTGGTACTGAACCGGCTGGTGGATGCCGGAAACACCGTCATCATGATCGAGCATCAGCTCGACGTGATTCAGGCTGCGGATTATGTCATTGACTTGGGACCGGATGGAGGCGATAAAGGAGGAGAGATCGTCGCGACCGGAACACCGGAAGCCATCGCCGCATGCCCGATATCGGAAACCGGAAAATGCCTGCGGCAGAAATGGGGAAGGAGTTTATCGAATGGTTGATCGATTCCATGCTGCAACAACCACCGGATGGCGAATCCGGACGGGAATGTGCTTTGTGGTGATCTGTTTTCTGTTCGGGTTTCACCTTTCGGCATTCGCCGGAACGATCACGATCGAAACCCACACGGAGGTCACCCACACCGATACGGGGCTGACCACGCGTGTCGTATTGATCAATCAAGGAGACGAAACGGCGCAATCCATCACCTGCGAGGTGACGTTTCAGGGGAAAACCGAAAAACCCCCGCTCATTGAAGCCCTTCCCCCCAAAACCCCCGTCTCCCTCACGTCCACCCATGCATGGAGCGAATATAAGCCCGGCCAATACCCCCTCATTGTGCGGGTGCAGTTTCACGACACGAATCGATACCCCTTTACAGCCCTATCGGCGCTGATCGTGAACGTGAATGTAGATGCCTTGAACGATCTGGCGATCGAAGCAGGGGATCTATCGATCGATCGGAGGGGAGAATTGCTCTTGCGTGTCAAGAACCTTGCGGAGGAAGACCGCACCGTTTCCTACCGACTGCTGGTCCCTCGAGAGCTTTCCGTAGCGGCCAGGGAAGGAAAGCTTTCAATACCCAAGCGATCCGAGCAGACGTTTCCCGTCCGGCTGGAAAATTTTGCGGCCCTCTATGGTGCAGCCTATCCAGTATACGCCTTCTTCGAATACGACACGCCGGAAGTCCACCGCTGCCAGATGGCTTCCGCCACGGTTCGTATCGCCCTGGAACCGAGTTGGTTTGAGAAAACCCGCATCTATTGGCTGACAGCAGGCATTGGGTTACTTGCCTTCTCCTTGTTCTATTGGTATTTGGGCAGAAGAAAAAGCACCAATAACGCTGAGGCCCCCCGCAGGGTGCGTTGATGATCAGGCTGCCTCCCCGATGACCTCGATGGCCTTGACCAACACCCACACGAGCTGGCGGTCGCGATCGAGGTCTTCGCTGTACCGATGACGCACAAAGCCGATCGTCTCACAGGCGGCATCCAGCACACATTGTGCTCGCTCACCTCGATGGAAGCGGCACCGTACCTCAATCGGTATGGACCCGGTCCACGTCCCTATCGGCTTTACGGTTGCACCGGCTTTGGCCAGCCCTCGCTGCAACCCGGCATCAGGAAGACTCCCTCAAACCGCCAAGACGGTATCGACACCTCGAATGGCGATTCAAATCGGCCCCATCATTGGCCGAACCCCATCGAGATAGGCCTTGGCCTCACCGATGACATACAACGATCCGGCGACACAGATGACGTCGTTCGGCTTCGCCTTTTCCAGAGCCGTTTGAATGGCACGATCCACCTTTGGAACGGTGATGACGTCCGAAACCAATCTCCGTGAAATGGTTGCGATGGTTTCGACGGGCAGCGCTCGATCGATCTTGGGTTTGGTACAAATAACCCGTTTGCACAACGGAACCAGAATCTTCAAAATCTTATCGTAAGGCTTGTCCGACAGGATGCCGATCACCAGCGTAATGTCACGATCGGCATATGCGGTTTCCAAATGCTTGGCCAGAGTTCTGGCTGCATCCAGATTGTGCGCTCCATCCAGAATGAGATCCGGAGACCGTCGCACGATTTCGAGCCTTCCCGGCCAACGGGTATGGCGAAGCCCTTCCCGGATCGCACGCTCATCGATCAGTACCCGCTTTTCCCGAAGCAGCTCACACGTCGCAAGGCTCAGAGCCGCGTTCTTGAGCTGATGGGCGCCGACCAGCCGAAGTTCGAGATGTTTCCACGTATGGTTGATTCCTCGATAGGTGACCGTACCGTCGGGTTGTTGCCGGATATGGAAGTCTTTCTTCAGCTGATACAACTCGCTCCTACGAATGTCGGCAATGGCCTGCAGAACGGACAACACCTTCGGCTGGCTGGCACCGGTCACCACCGGTATTCCTTTCTTGATGATGCCCCCTTTCTCCCAGGCAATGTCTTCAAGGGTTCTTCCCAGATACTGCTGATGCTCGAGGGAAACATTGGTGATGACGGAAACGGCAGGAACGATCACGTTTGTGGCATCCATCCGGCCCCCCATGCCGGTTTCCACGACAGCCCAGTCGACCCTCCGTTTTGCGAAAACGGAAAAGGCCATGACCGTCGTATATTCGAAGAACGTCGGTTCCCGTTTGCCCGCAGCAACCGAGCGGACAGCCAAATAGGCTTCGAGGATTTCGTCATCCGTCGCCATCTGACCATCGACGACAATGCGCTCGTTGAACTGGATTAAATGAGGGGAGGTATACATGCCGACCGAGTACCCTGCTTCCATTAAAATGGCATAGAGGGTTGCGGCGACCGACCCCTTGCCGTTTGTTCCGGCGATATGGATGGTCTTGAATGTATCCTGCGGATTCCCCAGCCCGGCCAACATCCGCCGGACGGTACCCAACTCAAGTTTGATGCCGAAACGTCTGAGATTGTACAATTCCTTCAGACACGCCTGCAGAGAGATATCCGATTTCGTCATGGCATGATGGCCTCGCAAAAAGTCCAACATATGGACGGCTTCGCAAAAAGGCCGCTGGCAAGGAGTGCAAATCCTAAGGAGTGAGGCGTACTTAGGCGTACGCCGCAACGACGAAGGATGCAGCACGACACAGCATCCGGCCTTTTTGCGAAGCCGTCATGGCATAAAAAAGGCCCGGCAAAGCGATGAGAATGCTTTGCCGGGCCTATCTTCTTCATACATCAAAAAAAACGGGTTGAATGCTACCTTCCAGCCCTGCTTTTGGCGATGGCAATCCGCTGTCTGCGAATGGCCTCACGCTGTTTTCTGCGTTTGTATTCGCTGGGCTTTTCATAACTCTTCTTCAGTTTGAGCCGCTTGAACAGGCCGTCGTTCTGAATTTTCTTCTTGAGAATCCGCATGGCCTTTTCAAGATCGTTGTCGTACACCTTGACATGAATTTCCTTCAACCGCTCCTACCCCCCCTCTTCCTTCGAATGGCTTGCGCTTGCAGATAATATCCGCGCAGGCGACGGCTTATAAACCGATTTAGTTTTCTCATTATAGGTGAGGATGCATTGGTTTTCAAGAAAAAAGACGGAATATTTCGTTCATCATCAGGACGTTTCGAAGATTCCGATATCTCCCAGCCCGGCACGAATCACCACCGGCGTATCATCGATCAGAGAGATCACGCTCGAAGGTTTTCCGGGCACGGGCCCACCATCGATGACCAAATCGAGTTGTTTGCCGTAATGATCGTGAAGCAGAGAGGGATTTAAAAAAATGTCCCCGTCCGGTGTAGCCGCACTGGTCGAGATGATCGGATTTCCCAGGGCCTTTACGATTTCGATGCTGATCGGATGGTCCGGAACACGGATACCTGCCGTTTTTCTGCGGGTCAGCATCATCTTGGGAACTTTCTTCGACCCCTCGAGGATAAAGGTATAGGGACCCGGCAAAAGACGTTTCATGGTCTTGTAAGCGTAATTGGAAACCTTGGCATAGTCGCTGATGTGCTTGAGATCCGAACAGATGAAGCTGAAGGGTTTGCCCGGATCCCGCTGTTTGATCTGATAAATACGTTGGATGGCCTTCTTGTTCATGATGTCACAACCGATTCCGTAGAACGTATCCGTTGGATAGGCAATGACACCGCCTTCAAGCAGCAAGT
This sequence comes from uncultured Desulfatirhabdium sp., assembly GCA_964549995.1. Classification (GTDB taxonomy): domain Bacteria; phylum Desulfobacterota; class Desulfobacteria; order Desulfobacterales; family Desulfatirhabdiaceae; genus Desulfatirhabdium. The sequence goes on from CAZJXF010000057.1 coordinate 11,798, forward strand.
CGACCACCTGTTTGATCAGCCTGGGCTGCGGATTGACCGGATTGATTTCGATAAGCATTCGTTCTCTTTCTGAAAATACGGCGGTCCAGCATCAAGAAATTCCTACAAAAGTCGGCAGTGGGCAGTATGGCCGCTGTCATACCACCATATTCCTTTGAAATTCGCGCTGGAGGCTTTCATCCAGCGGTGTAGCCCCGACTGCATGGGCAATTCCTGCAAAAGGCACCGCTACGTCTCCCCTACCCCATAGGGAATCGGGAGTGCTGTTCCATCATCGGTTCTGCTCGAGAAATGCCACCGCATCGAGCAATTCCCGAAAGCGATAGATGATGTAGTCCGGCTCGACCCCCTCCATTTCCTGCCGACCTTGATTCGATCGGAAGAAAACCGTTTTCATTCCGACGCGTCGGGCACCATAGACGTCTCGATACATGTCGTTACCGACAAAAAGGACATTTTCCGGCCTGAAACGCATCCGATGCAACGCCGCTTCGAAGAGTCTTCGATCCGGCTTACGAAAGCCGAAATCTCCGGAAACGACGATCGGGTCGAAATAGTGTGCAAGTCCCGTTTCTCTCAATTCGGGAAGCGCCCAGGCGCTCTGACCGTCCGACACAATTCCCAATCGATAACGGCCTGCCAGTTGATCGAGAACCCTCTGCACATCGGGATAAAGTCCCATGTGAATCCGTGAAAGCGCCCGATACATTTCAGCCAGAATACGGGGGAGTTGGGCACGTTTGATTTTGGAAATGGACATCCTGTCCGCGTATGCATCGAGAAGATCGCTCCAGATGCCTACGGCATCGAATTCCGGATGGGATCCACCGCGCTTGAGACGCTGTTTTTCCATGTACTGGAAATAGGCGTCCCGCAGCTCCGTCCAGGCGACATAGACCCCTTGATAGGCCAAAAAGCACGCGATGGTTCGATAGATCTCCTCTTTCCCCTCGTCGGTGAGGATATCGATCATCGTACCGTTGACGTCAAAGAGGATTCCCGTAACCTTCATACGATCGCCCGAAGAATCGCTGATGCCTGTTGAATGAGGCGTTTTCGGTATCCCGAAGACACCCAGTCGTTTCGGGCAATCCGAAGAAACGTGATACCGAGATAGAAAGGGAATCGTCTCGTAATGGATTGAAATGCCGCCTGCTGATCCGGAAAATACCGGGCATACTCCCAGAGGAAATGTCCAATGAACGGCTCTGCATTCATGGGATCGTTCGTGGCTCGGAAAAAGAAATGCTTGATCTCACCGCATAGCCTACCCAAATCGAAGGCCCGGTCCGCCCAACGCATGCGTTCGAGATCGATGGCCGTCACATCGGAACCATGTCCGATCAAAAGGTTCGAGGGCGTTGGATCGCCATGAACCAGAACGCTCCGATCTTCCCACATGAAGGCCTGGTTCCGCCACAATTCCTTCACATACCGAAAATCCGCTGCTGCATCGAACCCGATAAATCCCCTGGATTGAAGCGTATGGATCAGTCCGTCGAAATAGACGCAGACTCGGTCGAAATCGACCGGCCAGTCCCCGACGGTCCGGTGGTGAAAATAGGCCATGAAGGCGGCAAGCGCGGAAAGCTTTCTGTAGAAGCGATCGGTTTTTCCTCGATGGATGGCGCTCTCGATGATGGAACCGAAGGATTCCGCCTGAACATATTCCGTAACAAGCACATGATCCACGGCCGGACTGAATCCGTAAGGCCGAACCACGCGAAAGGGTGGATCGGCCAGCCCGATTCTTCTCAGAAACAGAAGGTTGTTGAATTCGGTCTGTCCAGCATATCGAGCCTGATCGGCATTCGGCATCCGGAAAAATTTGCCAACCAGCTTGACACCGATCACCTGATCCGAATACAGATAGACATCCCGATTTCCATCAAACCGAAACACCCGAAAATCCGGTTCCTGACCGAAGTTTCCGATCTGAGGAAGAATGTCCGTGCAGAAATAACCATACAGGGGATCGTTGCGACCGAGATGTCCCAGGTATTTCATGGATAAACTGCTTTCCTTGGCAATTCCGAATGAACCGTCAACCGTTCGAGACGCTGCTTTCCTGTTCGTCTTCATATCCGATTCGATGACCGAATACAAGAAAAGGCGATAGGCGATAGGCGATGGGCGATGGGCGATGGGCGATGGGCGATGGGCGATGGGTGATGGGCGATGGGTGATGGGCGATGGGTAATACAAAAAGGCCGAATGGTGCCTTTTTCAGCGCTTCGCAAAAAGGCGCTTCATCTCCGTCTATGGTTCCTGACGGGTCTGAGCATGGAAGGTACCAAAGCAGCCTGTCATCAGGAAAAGACCGCTGCAGCCCGAAGGGTCTTGATACGGTCCCGCAGCAGAATGGCCTTTTCGAAATCGAGTTCTTTGGCGGCCTGGTGCATTTCGGCTTCCAGCTTTTCAATCGATTTTTCGAGGGCTTCCATCGACCCGAAGACCGCCGTACTTTCCGCCGCCTGAAGCCGCTCTCCCTCCGAAGAAGCTTTGCTCATGACGGCCTCGAAAACAGGCGCGATGTTCTTGGTGATCCCTTTCGGCTCGATGTGGTGCTCTCGGTTAAAGGCATCCTGAATGGCGCGACGTCGGTTGGTTTCATCGATCGCCTGTCGCATGGCAGGCGTAATCGTTTCCGCATAGAGAATGACTTTGCCGTGAAGATTGCGGGCCGCCCGACCACAGGTCTGGATGAGGGATCTGGCCGACCGGAGAAACCCCTCCTTGTCGGCATCCAAAATGGCGACAAGGGACACCTCCGGTATGTCCAGCCCTTCACGCAGGAGATTGATGCCGACCAGCACATCGAATTCGCCCATGCGGAGATCCCGGATGATCTCCATCCGTTCGATGGTACTGATATCCGAATGCAGATATCGAATCCGAATGCCGATATCGGCATAGTATTCCGTAAGATCTTCGGCCATTCGCTTGGTCAACGTGGTGATCAGGACCCGCTCCTTGGCTGCGATCCGGCGACGGATTTCCCCCAGAAGATCATCGACCTGATGTTTGGCGGATCGCACCTCGATCTCCGGATCCAGAAGTCCGGTCGGCCGAACGATCAGCTCCACCACATGGTCTTTCGCCTTGCCGAGTTCTTCTTCCGCCGGTGTCGCCGAAACATAGACAGCCTGCGGAATGCGCTGCTGGGCTTCTTCCCATGTCAACGGGCGGTTGTCGAGTGCCGAAGGCAGACGGAACCCGTAGTTGACCAGGGTCTCCTTTCGGGAGCGGTCACCGTGATACATCCCGCGCATCTGGGGAAGCCCGATATGACTTTCGTCGAAAAACACGACCATATCCTTCGGGAAATAATCGAGCAGGGTCGGCGGCGGCTCACCGGGAGCTCTTCCCGTCAGGTGTCGGGAATAATTTTCGATCCCGTTGCAGTACCCCAATTCCATCATCATTTCCACATCGAAATGGGTACGCTCTTCGATCCGTTGGGCTTCGATCCATTTGTTTTCCTGACGGAAAAATGCGATTCGTTCCTTGAGCTCCTCCAGAATCGTATCGACGGCCCGTTTCAAGGTGGTTTTCTGCGTAACGTAATGGCTGGCAGGAAACACGGCCACCCGTGGCATGGAACGCAATACGGTACCCCGAAGCGGATCGATTTCGGCAATGCGCTCGATCTCATCCCCGAAGAAATCGACACGGATGGCCCTGTCCTCTTCATAGGCCGGAAAGATTTCCACCCGATCACCTCGAACGCGAAATACCCCGCGGTGGAAATCCATGTCGTTTCGCTCGTATTGAATCCCGACGAGGCTTCGCAACAGGTGTTGGCGATCCATTTCCTGGCCGACTTCCAACTCGATTCGCATTTCGAGGTAGTCTTCGGGGGCGCCCAATCCGTAAATACAGGAAACGCTCGCCACAACGATGACATCCCTTCGGGTGAGAACCGACATGGTGGCCGAGTGCCGCAGCTTGTCGATGGCCTCGTTGATGGCGGAATCCTTCTGAATATACGTATCGCTTGCCGGAATATAGGCTTCCGGCTGGTAATAATCGTAATAGCTGACGAAATACTCGACCGCATTTTCCGGAAACAAGGTCTTGAATTCATAGTAAAGCTGGGCCGCCAGCGTCTTGTTCGGAGCAATAACGAGGGTCGGTCGGTTGACCCTGGCAATGATGTGGGCCATCGTGAATGTCTTTCCGGACCCTGTCACCCCGATCAAGACATTGTGGGGACTGCCGGCAAGCAGATACCGGCTCATCGTTTCGATGGCCTTCGGCTGGTCCCCTCTTGGGACCATATCGGAAATCAGTTTGAACATGGGATCCAAAATAGGCTATGGGCTATGGGCTATAGGCTAAAGGCTATGGGTTATGGGGTATGGGTCATGGGTCATGGGTCATAGCAGTTGCTGCAAAGGCAGGAACCAACACGCACAAGATAATCGCTCATGCAAAGCGGGGTTTCGCCCCAATCCATGAAATTTGCAGGGGCAACCCGACGGGTACCCCCCTGCAACATCGACACGTTTCCATCCGCCCCTATTCCCCTTTCCTTATCTTTGCATTTTCACGAGAAAAAACGGGATAACGATATCATCGTGAAGACGTAACGAATCGGTCAGAAGCAAAATGGATTTACACACTGTAAAGGCATCCGACAATGAACCGCTCTCATTCATGATGGACAGGAGCTCACCCTCTACATATTCCTGGTATGTTTATTGCTGTTCATGAAGAACGGCCTTCTATCCGTTCAGAGCATTCCCCCGGTTTCCCGCCGGTTGGGACGGCTTGTAGGATTCGACGTCAACTCTCGGAGCGTGCATCATGCAGCATCCTCTGTATCATGGTCTCAAGCAAAAACTGACCGCTATTACCCTCGCCGTCTCATTGACTCCGCTCATCGTACTGGGTTTCACGCTCTATGTCCAGTTCGAGCGCATGTATCGGGACAAGATCATCGAGCAGATCCGCTACAGAGCACAGGCACAGGCGGAAATGCTCGACCTGTTCCTGAAAAAGCGGGTGGCTCTCCTGGGAATCATGGTCGATACGGGCAGTTATAACCAACTTTCCGATGAAACCCACCTGGCACGCCTGTTTCGGGTGATGAATTTTCGGCAGGGCAATTTCGTCGATCTGGGCGTCATCGATTACGCCGGTGTTCAGCAAGCCTATATCGGCCCTTATGCCCTCAAAGGGCTCAACTACGAAGAACAGCCTTGGTTCAACGAAACCATGGCTAAGGGTGTCTATATCAGTGACGTCTACATGGGATTCCGAAAGCTGCCCCATTTCACCATTTCCGTTCGCGGGCAAGACCATTTCCAAAACTGGATTTTGCGTGCCACCATCGATCTCGATGTCTTTGCCTCCCTGGTTCGCTCGGCTCAGGTCGGCAAAACCGGAGATGCCTTTATTGTGAATGCAGAAGGCATTTATCAGACGAAACCGCGATTTCGAGGAGATATTTTGGCCTCTTCGGGCATCCGCACCGATCGCTTCGGCTCGACGACAACGGTCTGGGAAGAACGTTCCCCTGAAGGCAAAACGATCTATTACGCCGGAAACTGGTTGAAAAGCACCGGATGGCTCTTTATTGTGAGTCAGGAAGCCGTCGAAGAAATGGAAAGTCTCTTTTCCACCCAGCACATGGAAATCGTGGTCATTGTGCTCGGTGTCGTGGCCATCGTTCTGACGACTTTCTGGACGACCCGGATCATGATCGGAAGACTCGAAGAGAACGATCAGCGCATGAAGGAGATGAACGCCCGACTCATCCAATCCGATAAGTTGGCAGCTATCGGAAAAATGGCCGCAGGTGTCGCCCATGAAATCAACAATCCCCTGGCCGTCATCCTCCAGAAAACCGGTTGGATGGAAGATCTGCTGGAAGAAGAGGAATTCAAAAACTCGAAGAACATCGAGGAATTTCGTCAGGCGATTCGAAAGATCGAACACCATGTGGAGCGGGCCCGGAAAGTCGTTCATGGCATGCTCGGATATGCCCGAAAAATGGAGCCGAGGCTGGAAGATGTCGATGTCAACGACACCCTGGTCCAGACCATCGGGCTGCTCGACAATTATGCCAAGAACAATTCCATCGCCATCGAAACCCATTTTCAGCAGGATCTGCCCATCACTGCAGGCGATCAGGCCCAGCTGCAACAGGTGTTTCTGAACCTCATCTCAAATGCCATCGATGCCATCGGCAAGGACGGTAAAATCGATGTAACGACGGCAGCGAAAGGAGACCGCATTCTTGTCGAAATTCGGGACAACGGCCCGGGAATTCCTCCGGACCGATTGAATCGGATTTTCGATCCCTTCTTCACAACCAAGGAAAGCGGTAAAGGAACGGGGCTCGGCCTGTGGGTGAGCTATAACATCATGGAAAAAATGGGCGGTGGCATTTCGGTTCAAAGTCAGGTGGGGAAGGGTTCGGTGTTTACGGTGGATATTCCGCTGCAGCCGCCTGCCCGCAAATGACATCGTTCGGCAGCTGTAAACCCGATGCATCGGATTTCGGAAATACAACGTACTGGAAAAATCTCCGAGGAGATGGTATGAAACGCTATCGTGTGTTGGTCGTCGATGATGAAACGGATTTTCTCGAAACCCTCGTCATTCGATTGAACAGAAGAGGGTATGAAGCGGTGGGCGTCGATAGCGGGGAAAAAGCCATCGAAGCCTTGAAACAGCAGTCTTTTGATGTGATCGTTCTCGATATCAAGATGCCGGGCGGAATGGACGGGATCGAAACCCTCCGGGAAATCAAGAGAACCTGGCCGGAACCCGAGGTGATTCTGCTGACCGGTCACGGCTCCATCGAAACGAGCATCGAAGGGGTCAAGCTGGGGGCTTTCGATTACTTGCTGAAGCCGGTTCGTATCGACGAATTGCTCGAAAAAATGACCTTGGCACTGGAAAAGCAGGAGTTGGAGGAAGAACAGGCATGATTCGAAGATCCTATCCGATATTGACTGCGGAAGAAGCGGTTTCCATCATTCAACATGGTGACACGGTATCTTTCAGCGGGTTTTCACCGGCTGGCGCAGCAAAAGCCGTTCCGCGAGCCATCGCTCGACGGGCCAAAGAAGAACACGCCAAGGGTCGGCCCTTTCGGCTTCGCGTCTTGACGGGCGCATCGAGCGGAAAAAGCGTCGACGAAGAGCTGGCTCAGGCGGATGCCATCGCCTGGCGGGCGCCCTACATGGGGGAAGCTGCTTTACGCAAACGGATCAATACCGGAGATGTCGAATATATCGATATTCATTTGTCGCATCTGCCGCAACTCATCGCCTTTGGATTTCTCGGCAACATCGATGTAGCGGTGATCGAAGCTACCGAAATCACGTCGGACGGACGGGTGTTTCTCACGACATCGATCGGCGCATCCCCGACCTATCTCGAGCAGGCCCGCAAGGTCATCATCGAGATCAACCAGCGACACAGCAAACGACTTCGTGAAATGGCCGATATTTTCAGGGTTCCGAGGCCGCCCCACCGAAGCCCCATTCCCATTTTCGACCCGCTCTCCAAGATCGGCTGGTCCTACGCTACCGTAGATCCCGAAAAAGTGATCGGTATCGTCGAAAACAACGAACCGGACCTACTCGACGATTTTCCGCCTCCGGATGCCGTGAGCGAACAGATCGCAGAGCACATCGTCCGCTTTTTGGTGAATGAAATGCGGTGCAGCCGCATTCCGGAAAGCTTTTTGCCGCTTCAGGCAGGGGTCGGGTCCTTATCGAACGGTGTCATGGCTGCATTGGGGCAGGCAGAGGAAATTCCGGCTTTCAAGATGTATACGGAAGTGTTTCAGGATTCCCAGGTAGACTTGATGGAATCGGGAAGACTTCTGGGAGCGAGTGCCTGCGCGCTCACGGTTTCCAAAAGGCAGCTGGAGCGGATTGTCGATCACATGGATTTCTTTGCCGAACGAATCGTCCTGCGACCTCAGGAAATTTCCAATCATCCCGGCATCATTCGCAGGCTGGGAGTCATCGCCATGAATACGGCTCTCGAGGCGGACATTTACGGAAACGTCAATTCCACGCACATTTGCGGCATGGACATCATGAACGGCATCGGCGGAAGCGGTGAATTCACCCGCAACAGCTACCTGTCCATCTTCATGACGCCCTCGATCGCCAAAAACGGCGCCATCTCCTGCATCGTGCCCATGTGCCCCCATATCGACAACAACGAGCATTCCGTTCAGGTATTGGTGACCGAGCATGGACTTGCCGACCTGCGGGGTCTGGGTCCCGTCCAACGCGCCAAGGCCATCATCGACACCTGCGCCCACCCGATGTACCGGGATTACCTCCACCGCTACCTCGAAACAGCCCGTCAGGGCCACATCCCTCATAACCTCGAAACCTGCTACGAATTGCATCGAAATCTGTTGGCCACTGGATCGATGCTTGGGCATTCCACTGTCGAGGCGCAGAAGGGATCTTCGAATGGGAAAGTATCGTAAATCCTTTTTTCCGGACTACCGCGATTTTCCAGGTGAAAGCCTTCCGGAATTGATCGATGGGGTCATGGGAAACGACCCCATCCCCTTCGAGGACTTTCCAAGGGAATACCAATCGATAGAAACGGATCGATTGATCTCTGCAAGACCTCCCATGGAAACCCTCAACCAGGAATGGCTTTGCGCCTATTTCGATGGAAACGTCGATTTTCATCCCGGCATGATCGATGCCTATTTGGACGAAGCCAATGCCGACAGCCCCAATTACGAGCTGTTTTACCGCTATTTCCTACAGGGGGCGCCGAATCTCAAGAAGTTGCTGCTGGCCTGCATCGAACGGTATCCGTCGGATCCCGCCCTACTGAACGATCTGGCCCATGTGCATGCACATGCCTTCATGTTGGAAGAACTTGCAGAAGGCTATCGCCGGGCCTGTCGATTGGAAACCGATCCGGAGGCCTTCGCCGAGCTGGTCCAGGGGTATTTTTTCAATACCATCTCCGACGATTTCGATGCATTCTACGATCTTCGCACCCTCTTTCGGAACGATCCCGAAAAATCGGCGATTATCGACTATGTCGTCGAACAACTCGGTCTGGAAGAGCCGCCTCCATCTCCTTGAATCCCTTCCGATTCAAAATGTTTCTTGACAAAATCGCCGTCTCAAATAAAAATAAAGAGTTTTTTGAACCTTTCGATTTTCATTCAAGGAGGAA
>CAZJXF010000058.1:0-20592 GCA_964549995.1 uncultured Desulfatirhabdium sp.
CGAAGTTCAAAATAATCAGGAAATTGCAGTCCATATAATTTGAAAATCAACACCACAATCTGTTTCTACATACGACCGCTAAAAAATTTACAAAACGTACTCTAACCGCAGCGAAATTGTGTAATGTAGAACTCTTCGGAAGATCATGGCTGATCGAAATGTTGGGAAAGAAGAATATAGAAAAATCGGATCTTTTGGCGATGGATGCTAAACGAAAAAAGATTATTTGATGGATTGTAGCAAAAGATGACGTTTTCAGGATTTTCTTTCCTGCTTTTACTCTGTTGCCCAGTTGCTCCCTGTTTCAAAAGCTTTTGGCAGGATTATGGCGATGATAAATCGTACACTGAGACATGGAGATACGACATGAGGAAGATACTGCGCCTGGTCATACTGCTTTTGCTGACCATTGCCTGCATGACCGGCTGCCAGAAACAGGAAAAGCCGATCACCTCGCTGGATGATGCCAAGACCGCCCGGATCGGCGTGATGGTGGGTACCACCGGCGAACAGATCACCAAAGAACGTTTTCCCCAGGCGCAGATCAAAAGTTTTGACGATGTGATGGATGCGGTGGCGGCCCTGAAGTCGGGGCAGCTTGAGGCGATCGTCACCGCCCTGCCTACCGCGGTGCAGGTGGCAAAGACAAACAAAGAGTTTACGGTCCTTCAGGAACCGCTGGATCATGAAGATACCGCCATTGCCGTGAGAAAGAGCGACATCCAGCTACTGGACGACCTGAATCGTATCATTGCAGAGCTGCATGCAGACGGCACTCTGGCTTCCATGCGGAAACGCTGGCTCAAGCCTGACCTTGGTCCCTATGAAGAGATCAGCTACACCCCGCCCACAACCGGCACACCGCTCAAGATCGGGGTCTGTGCCACCCGTGAACCGCTAACCTTTGTTGATAAAGATGGACGGATCAGCGGTCATGATGGTGAGCTGGCCCGCCTGATCGGGGTCAGGCTCAACCGGCCGATCCTGTTTTCAAACATGAAGTTCATGGCCCTGATCCCGGCTCTGCAGTCCGGCAAGGTGGATATGATCCTGAGCGGCATAAACATCACTGAGGAACGGAAAAAAGCGGTTAACTTCACCCAGCCCTACTTTTCCAATGCCCAAGTGATGCTGGTGAAAAAGACTGCTCAAACTGCAACGGTGTCAGACGATGCACTGGCTGGGTTGGGCAACAAGCGAATCGGCGTGCTGACCGGTTCAGCAGGAGATCTGGCTGCCCGTAAACGGTTCCCCGACGCACAGTTCCAGACCTTTACTGCAGCAGCTGATGCTGCCCTGGCAATCATGTCCAACAAGGCAGATGCCTTTGTGTATGACAAAAGCGTACTACTGAACCTGGTTGAAAAGAACCCTGAATTGATGATTCTTGATACACCGGTGGCCAAGCTGGAGGTGGCTGCAGCCATAAAAAAGGAAAACAGCCAACTGCTTGCCGACATGAACAAGGCACTACAACAGCTGAAAACGGAAGGAGCCCTGCAACGCCTCAGGCAGAAGTGGGTTGATGCAAGGTACAGCGTAACGCCACCGCTGCCCGCCTCTAACGTGACAGCCGTCAATGGCGTGCTGAAGATGGGTACCTGTGCCAATATTGAACCGTTTTCTTTTCAGTCCAACGGTAAACTGACCGGTCTGGATATTGAGTTAAGTCAGCTGATCGCCCAGCAGCTTGGAAAAAAGATAGAGATTGTTGATATGAATTTTGAGGCCCTGATTCCTGCCTTGCAATCAGGAAAGATCGATTTTGCGCTTTCAAATTTCAACGTAACCGACGAACGAAAGAAACTGATCAACTTTTCCGATCCGTACATCACAAACGATATCAGCGTATTGGTCAGGCGGAGCGATTTTTCGTCCCGTTCCGGCAGCACCAGCACCAAACCGGAAAAAACAGGCAGCCTGCTCCGCACTGCCGATGATCTGAAAGACAAGCGGATCGCTGTGCTACAGGGTTCCACCCATGAAGCCTATGCAACACAGCACTATCCCAAGGCTACAGTGCTGCAGTACAAATCTGTTTCAGACATGCTGCTGGCAATAAAAACCGGCAAGGCCGACGCCGCCATCTACAGCCGCGACGAACTGATGGAATATATGCGTAGCAGCAATGACCTAGGGTTTGTGGGTGGTCCGCTCTATCGCACACCGGTCTCCATCGCTTTCCAGCTACAGGACACTGAGCTGCTCACTTCTTTTAACCGCTTTCTGCAGCAGCTCCGTACGGACGGCACCTATGACGACATGCTCAAGCGCTGGATGGAGCAAGGCGCCACCGAGATGCCGAAACTGAACGTGACCGGAACCGGCAAGCCACTGAGAGTGGCGGTTCTGAGCGACAACGGTCTGCCCTTTATGGTTATGAAGGACAACAAGCTGATCGGCTTTAACATTGAGTTGATGGAGCGTTTTGGTGCTTTCTGCAACCGCAGAATTCAGTATATCGATCTGAATTTCGACAGCCAGATCGCTGCCCTGGCAGGCCAGAAGATCGACCTGATCGCCACCCCCCTGGCCATCACGGAAGAGCGTAAAAAGAAGGTTGCCTTTTCAGACCCGTACTACACGATCGATTCATTGGCTGTAGCGCTTAAAAAAAATATCGTCACCCAATCCGCTTCCTCCTCTCGCACCCCCTCCTTCATCACCGGCATCGTCACCAGCTTTCAGAGCAACATCATCCAGGAAAAACGGTATCTGCTCATCTGGGATGGCCTGAAAACCACGGTGATCATCTCGATCTTTTCCACCCTCTTCGGCACCCTGCTGGGGGCACTGGTCTGCTTTATGCGGATGGCCAACAGCCGTCTGCTCTCTGTACCGGCAAAGCTCTACATCGCCATCCTGCGAGGCATTCCGGTACTGGTGCTTTTAATGCTGATCTTTTACGTGGTCTTTGCCTCGGTCAACATCAATCCGGTGATTGTGGCAGTGATCGCCTTCGGGATGAACTTTGCCGCCTATAGCGCCGAGATATTCAGAACCGGCATAGAAGGTGTGGAAAAGGGGCAGACCGAGGCAGGTATCTCTTTGGGCTTCACCAGAACCAGCACCTTTTTTTACATTGTCCTCCCTCAGATGATCCGGCGGATCCTGCCGGTCTACAAGGGGGAGTTTATCTCACTGGTCAAGATGACCTCCATTGTGGGGTACATTGCGGTGCAGGATCTGACCAAGGCCAGCGACATCATCAGAAGCCGCACCTTTGACGCCTTCTTCCCCCTGGTGATGGTGGCGATCCTCTATTTCCTGATCTCCTGGACCCTGATGCAGTCCCTGACCTATCTGGAACGGATCACCGATCCGAAATACACAAAAAGAAAGGTGGCCACGCCATGATCCAGGTGACACACCTCTCCAAGAGCTATGGTGATCTCACCGTACTGAAAGACATCTCGCTGCAGGTCGCAAAAGGTGACGTCATCTCCATCATCGGGCCATCCGGCACCGGCAAATCCACCTTCCTGCGCTGCCTCAACCTGCTGGAGCGTCCCAGCGGCGGCTCCATTATCGTGGATGGCATCGATCTGATGGATAAAAAGAGCGATCTGCCCAAGATCCGCCAGCGGATGAACATGGTCTTTCAATCTTTCAACCTGTTTTCCCATCTGACGGTACTGGAAAACCTGACCCTTGGACCGATCAAGCTGCGGGGAATCCACAAACAGGAAGCACAACAGAAAGCTCTGGAGATACTCAAACTGGTGGGGCTGGCGGAAAAGGCCCATCACTTCCCGGATGAACTGTCCGGCGGTCAGAAGCAGCGGGTGGCCATTGCCCGCTGCTTGGCCATGGAGCCGGAAATCATCCTGTTTGACGAGCCGACCTCAGCCCTTGATCCTACCATGGTCAGCGAGGTGCTGGCGGTGATCCGACGGCTGGCCAAAGACGGCATGACCATGCTAATCGTAACCCACGAGATGGATTTTGCCCGCGATGTCTCAAGCCGGGTACTGTACATGGACGAAGGGCTGATCTACGAAGAAGGCACTCCGCAGCAGATCTTTGAAAATCCGCAAAAGGAGAAGACCAGGGCGTTCATCAACCGGATACGCAGCCTCAACTACCGGATTGAATCCAGCGATTACGATCTCTATGCCATAAATGCCGAGATCGAGAACTTCTGCGAAAGGCAGATCCTGCCCAGAAAGAGCCGTCATAACCTGCTGTTGCTGGTGGAGGAACTGCTGCTGATACATGGGCCGCTTTTGCCTGAAACGCCCCTTGACCTTGCCATCGTCTACTCGGAAAAGAAGGAGTCCCTGATGGTGGCGCTTGAGTACCAGGGGACAACCGGCAATCTGCTGGACAAGGACCGGTTGGCCGACGAACTGGGGCTGAACATTATCAACCACCTGGCTCAGGGGATCGACTATCAGCGTACAGGCGACATCAACCGGCTGACGGTGACCCTGAAACCATCTTGAAACCGGCGACAGGGGCTGCCGACACCTGTGGCGGCGATTCATCCAAACTTAGGCATTGACATCGCGATCACACCACAACCACACACAGGAGGTGCACATGAACAAGTAAACGACTCTCAGTATGACGGCGGAGGATCGGCACCTGAATAGATGTATGCACGCTTGCCCCCTCATGGCTGATTCGCCGTTTATCCAGTTCATTGACCGACCGCTTATGCCAGAGTGCACCCAGCATTCACCTTCATCGAATTCAAATATGGCTTTACTTTCAGACTTATAATGCCTATTATTGCACTGTATTTCAGGCTTTTCGTGGACTTAATAGCAAAACAAGGGTGCCTCCCATGGAACGTGCCATTGACCATTATCTGCAGCAGTGGAAAGATGCCGCTAAGCGCAAACCTCTGGTCATCCGCGGCGCCCGTCAGGTGGGAAAGACCTACTCTATCCGTCAGCTTGGAACAACCTTTCCTTACTATGTGGAGGTCAATTTCGAAAAAGACCGGCAGATTGCCGGTGTATTCAGTGGTTCTCTGTCTCCCCGGACCATTTGCGAGAAGTTATCGGTCTTTTACCGAACTCCCATCCAGGCAGGAAATACGCTTCTGTTCTTTGATGAGCTGCAGGTCTGCCCAGATGCCATCCGCGCCTTACGGTTTTTCCAGGAAGAGTTCCCGGAACTGCACCTGGTAGCTGCAGGTTCGTTGCTTGAGTTCGCCCTTGCCGAAATACCAACACACGGCGTCGGACGCCTGACGAACCTGTTCATGTATCCGCTTTCCTTTGAGGAGTTCCTTACCGCACTGGGAGAGGGACAACTTGTGGCGATGATCAACAACGGTTCACCAGAACAGCCTCTGGATCAGCTTTTCCACGACCGTTTGCTTGAACTGCTGCGAGTTTTCCTGATTATTGGCGGTATGCCGGAGGTGGTTCAGCAGTACATTGAACAGCGAGACATACTCTTCTGCCAGCGACTGCTGGATGATATCATTATCACTGCACGGGACGACTTTGCCAAGTACCGTGCGCGTGCCCCCCTTGCCAGGTTGGATGAGGTGTTTCGGGCCATTCCGTTTCAGACCGGCAACAAATTCACCTACGCATCTATTGATCCATCGGTAAAATCAACCATCTACAAGGATTGTCTGGACATGCTGGTCCAGGCAGGTCTCGCCTATCTGGTGTATCATACCGCAGCACAGGGGATACCTCTTGGCGCGCAGGTCAAGCCAAACCTGTTCAAGGCAATCTTGTTCGATGTTGGCATCCAGCAGCGGCTGCAACGCAACGATGTCTCGCTTTTGCTTACGGCCAGCGATCACAACGAGATCAACCGGGGGAACATTGCCGAGGCGTTTGTGGGCACAGAACTGATAAAACATGGCCCGCCCCATCTGCCCCCTGCCCTCTACTACTGGCGTCGCCAGGCAAAAAGCAGCAATGCCGAGGTTGACTATGTAGTACAACTGGGGAACGAAATCGTACCTGTTGAGGTCAAATCCGGCAGCAAGGGAAGCATGCAGAGCATGCATCTGTTTCTCAAAGAACGCGGCCTTCCCTACGGTATCCGGGTTTCAACTGAAAATTTTTCCGCATATGACAAAATCCGGGTAGTGCCGCTGTATGCCGTGAGTACCATAC
Organism: uncultured Desulfatirhabdium sp.; assembly: GCA_964549995.1. GTDB lineage: Bacteria > Desulfobacterota > Desulfobacteria > Desulfobacterales > Desulfatirhabdiaceae > Desulfatirhabdium. Next base: position 6,090 of record CAZJXF010000058.1, read on the forward strand.
AGCGGGAATTGATACTGTAGAGTTCTCCGTTACCCGTAAAACAAGCTCCGTATACAACCGGCTCAAACCAGACGGAACTTGAGGGCCATAATCTGCCGCCTGGATCTGTTGACCCGCTCTTCGATTATCGGCTTACACGATCACGCCGGTCCTTAGGCCACACAGCGGGGGCAGGCCCCTAAAAATGCATTTCAATCCCAAATCGTCCATCAACCTGAATACACAGGAAATAGAGCATCCGCATCAGCCCCTGGACTGCAGTCGAGGCGCTGGGCATCCCCATGCCGTCGCAAGTAGTACCGGCCTGTTGCATCCGACTGGACTACAGCCTGCAGGTCAGGGTTCAGATTAGATAGCTGCCCATTCGACGGATCATCTCGGAATTGACCCGATAGAAGACGTGCTTGATGCGGGAGTCAATAATGAAGCAGAAGGGCAAGTAGATGATGATCCAGATTTACAGCCTTCAGCTGATGACGATGATTTCGATGTGACGAGTCCTGCCATCCGACATCCGACATCCGACATCCGACATCCGTCATCCATCGCCATATCTTTGTGTGTCAGGCTTGGAGCCAAAGGAAGGATCGTTGTCAGACTGCCACAGTCAAGGCGGTTTCCTGGCAAAGCGAAGGTGGTCAAAGAGATAATGCCCGACAAACCCAATCGGATTTTGGGGGTTTGTTTTACGGACTTCCTCAAAGGGGGAGTGCCGACCAACTACAAGAAGGGTTCGGCCGCCGCCTCCATCGCGCCTGCTGGCCCGAGATGAATAGAAGCGCGCCTGTCGGCGCGCTTAAAAGCCAGATTTAAAAAAAGAAAGAGAGAAAAAGACCGATTAACCGCTGATTAACTTATTGAGAGTATTATAATTATATGGGTATTCGTCGGGGAAGAGAAGGCAGAGCTTAACTGCCGATAGAAATCGAAAAGCCTCCCACTTTTCTTTGAAGAGCACCCGAAAAGAGGGGTATTCAAAGAAAATAGCAGGGTCTCTTTCGAAAGTCCGGATAATTACCGACCAGAATGATTGAGCGCAGACAAGGCTTTCTTTATCAGGCGAAAACAAATCAAGCAGATTATATTTCTGTACTAGGCTTTTTATTTGTTCCTCCTTATTGGCGTCCGCTGGTTTCCAACCTTTTGCGTATAATTTATTGATAAAAATAATCAGGTTAGTATTGGGATTTTCTCTGGTAGCCGCAGTTATGGCCGTCAAGTAGCTGATAATGTCAACATCGTTTTTCGCGATTAAAAAGCCCACGTAATCTACCAAAGAATAATCCTTTCCCATCTCTTTTATCTTCTTGTAGATGGAAGAGACGGTCGCCTTCGGTAAATTTAACTCGCTGGCTTTAATTGCCTTGTCGAGGGGAACGCTCCTTATCAATTTATCCGCTTCTATTATTATATCGTCGTATTCTTCCATATTTCCTCCTTTGCCCCAAAGATAAAGATTTATTCCCTATCGGTCAACAAATTTTTACAGAGAAAAATTTTTTTCGAAATAGGAAAAAAATTTCTTGACAGGGATAAAAAATGCGATTAAAGAAAAAATCAACTGAAAGGACTGGTAATCGCCGACAAGCACGCAGTCGCCAAGATTATGGAGCATCGGGGTTACTGTACGGCGGGAGTTTCTACCGTCAACAACACCTACAAAGCCTTGATGAACCTAACCGAGCTTGGAAAAATCGTGAAAGAGGGAAACTACTTCCGATTGCCGACTTGTGAGAGCCAATACAAAGACCACGCCCGACTATTAACCAACACGCTTGCCGAGATGTATTGCCTAAACTGCGAATTAACCGTTCACAGAGAGCGGTTAATCGAGGAGAAGGGATTGCGTCCGGACGCAATGGTGCTGTTAACCAGAAACGGAGAAGGGAGGTGCGTAATTCTCGAGGTATTAGAGAACGAAACAGAGGAATATTTTAGGAGCAAGGTTAGGGTATGGAACAACTGGAACGAGGCAACCGAAAGCCTCCAGCGCAACTTTCGTAGGAATAGAAATAGCCTTGGCATGATCCTTGCTTTACGGATGTTCACAGGATGGGGCACCTTATCCATTAACCGGACTGTGCTGAAGGAAAGGGGGTGAATAGGAACACTTTATTTCCGCAATGTTTACAACAGGTATGGAAATGATTCAGAGTGGATCGATGCAGGATCAGAATCAATCATTCATGGAAGGAGAAGAAAAATGAAGAAGCCGTGTCTCGCAATGATGGTTGCAGTATTGGTGATGCTGGTTGCTACTTCAAGTTACGCCGGGAGCATTACCGTTAAGTCTGAGAAGATAACCTCAGGACCATACTACAATCCAGCCTATACCAACCCCGGTGACTGCGTGGGATATGCTCGGTGGTTGTTGCCGAATCTTACAAAAGGCAAGGGCCAGCTCCCCTCAGTCGACCTTACATCTGGGGATGCGAAAAGGCATATTATAAATTCGTCAAAAACCCGCGAGAAAAATGTGGCCGTCATCGATATTCAATCTGGAACTTACTCAGGCAATGACCACTTAGGGGTCGTGCTATCCGTAGACGACAGTGGCTCCAACAAGAGTATTGTTCTGCTCGAGGCAAGCTATCCGGGTGCCGGGATCTATAAACGAACGGTTAAAGGCAAAAAGGTATCTATCTCTGACCTCATGAAGAAGGTCAACATCGTTGGTTACTATGATTACCGGAAGTAGCACATCGAAGTGAACGGAGGATCCGGATGGTGCCTCCATCCGGATCCTCAAATTTTCACCTGGGAGGTATTTCAATGAGAAAATTAAGCCTACTTACAATCGGTTGTTTCGCATTATTTTTGATTGCTTATCTTGCTTCCTCTCCAAAACAGGTTCCTAATCAAAGGGAATCTACCCCAGTAGCTGGCATAGATTACAATGGCCAAGCGAATATTGGTCATCGGCAAAACCATATCAACAAGAATGGAGGCGTAAAACGGCAAGCCGGGCCCAAAATCCCTCCTTCCACGAGTGCTGATCCAATTTACACAGGCAAATCGTACGGTTATGGATCGACATTTGCCGACTCACAGGAAGAGTTTGAGAACCTTGGACTTTATCATTCAAATGAAAATATTCGAGCAGCGGCGATAAGCCAACTAGAAAAAGATATCCACACGAACGCAACTTTATTTGAAGCTCTCAATGATCCTTCGCCTGTCGTGCGAGTTGCATCCATACAGAAAATGATCCAATTCGAAGACAGAGAGAATCGCGTCTTCTCTGAGGCGCTCGAAAAATTGCTTCAAGAAGAGAAGGACAACAGCGTCATTGAGGAGGCATTAAGCTATTTCTCGTTGACCTTCCACGAGAACGGGAGTGCCGTGATTGAAAAAGTTCTTGATAGGAATTCCCTTACTCGAAACGTTCTGGCCTATGCTGCAGAAATCCTCCATGAGGACTATGGATTGGACCCGTACACATGCTATGAAACGTTAATAAAGAGCCCCAGTTTTGCAGCAATGGACCACACTGACCAGGTAATGCTGCAGGAGGATCTCGGCAGCATTTTTGTGTCTAAATCGGAAGCGTAAGGGAGTTGTGTGATACTTTCACCCTAATGGAGCCACTCAGGGTTTATCGAAAAGCCGTTTTACGACCGGATACTGCGTCATCGCAGAGGAGATTCCGGTCAAGGTGGCAGCGGACTCGGCTTACCATAACGCCATGAAGAACAACGACAAGAAGACCTCCCGGATCGGTCATGACGCAGCACTGAAACGGGTCATGATCGATCTCTTGTCCGACCCACCGATCTGTTCAAACAGTTCAGCAAAGCCTTTTTGCACCTCCTCCTGCGGTCATAACTGATGCCGCAAGACCTGCGGCACCTGAATCGGATTTGCTTGCCTTCCGGCGGGCTGAATACAACATTATCCGAAGGGAAGTCAATGATCCACAAAACATTCCTCATCTTCGGGTAATTCGAACTACAGTCCCTTCATAGGGTACGAGCTCATCAACCGTCAGAAAGCGATTTCTTATCACCTCATCTCACCTGCATTTATAGGCAAAATATCTTGGCGGGCAAGGCCATGACTTTCCGGGACGGAACGCCCGCTACTGTTCAAGACGATCCCGGATCGTGATGGCGAAATCCGGGCAGATGTACAGGCACTGGAGGCATCCGATGCACCGTTCCGGGCGGGAGACCACGGCGGGTCTGTAGCCGCCGGAGTTGAAGCGATCGGATCGCGTAAAGACCCCAAGACCGCAAACATCCCGGCAGTAGCCGCAATCTTTGCATGCCGCCTCGTTGATCGTCACCTCGAATTCGCGCAAATCACAGGACAGACATCTGCCGGCCTCCTGCATTGCAGCGGAAGGCTTCAGCGTTTTCTCGACGATATCGAAGTCGCCCTCCATCCGCTTCTTGCGTGCTGCCAGTCTGGCTTTCACCCGCAGCGTTCCACGAGGGGCAGCCTCAGGAATCGTTTCTGTGCGGGGGATTTCCGATAGCCGGTTGATGCTTCCTGTACCGCCAAGGAAGCGATCGATGGATATGGCGGCTCTGCGTCCCTGACCGATAGCTTCGATGATGGAAGCAGGGCCCAAAACGACGTCCCCTCCGGCGAAGATTCCTTTTTCCGATGTGGCGAGCGAGTCGTCGTCGACCGCAATGGTTCCGTTCCGATTGCGCTTGAGTCGATCCGTCGGGATGTCCGCCTGCTGGCCGATGGCCGAGATAACAGCCGAAGCCTCCAGGACAAACGCACTGTTCTCGATGGGCACAGGTCGTGGACGGCCGTCGATATCTTTGTCGCCGAGCGCCATGCGAATGCATGTGACCGAACCGTTCCCGATGCGAACCGGTGCCGTCAGGAAGCGAATGACCACGCCTTCTTCGAGTGCCTGGTCGATCTCCTCTTCGGCAGCAGGCATCTGGTCGCGGGTGCGTCTATAGAGGATGGTCGTTTCGGCGCCAAGCCTTCTTGCAACCCGAGCAGCGTCGATGGCCGTGTTGCCGCCCCCGACGACGAGTACCTTCGCTCCGATGGGGAATGTCTTTCCCGAATGGATCTCTTTCAGGAAGGTGAGGCCGTCGAGTACACAGGGGCTCTCCTCGCCCGGAATGCCCATCCTGAGGCTGCGCCAAGCCCCAGTGGCAACAAAGACGGCATTGTAGCCCTTCTCCAGAAGGGACTCGGCAGTGTCTATCCGCGTATCGGTGCAGATTTCAACGCCTGCCTGTTCGATTACCGCGATATCCCGGTCTACGATCTCGTTGGGCAGCCGGTAACCCGGTATGCCGTATCGAAGCAGGCCGCCTGCTTCAGCAAGGGCCTCGAAGACCGTCACATCGTGGCCTTGCAGAAAGAGATACCAGGCAGCGGTGAGCCCGGCGGGGCCCGAGCCGACAATGGCGACCTTCTTGTCTGTCGGGCTCAGTCGTACGGGTTTCGGCTGCTTCCGCCAGCCTTTCTCTGCAGCGATGCGCTTGAGCATGCGAATTGCCACGGGGCCTTCGAACTGGTTGCGCGAACACTTCGCTTCGCAGGGGTGCACACAGGCGTAACCGCAGACGAAGGGAAAAGGGATTTTTTCGCGAATGACGGCAAGGGCCTCTTCGAAGCGTCCTTTGCAAATTGCCCGGATATAGCGGGGCACGTCAATGCCGGCCGGGCAGGCCGCCTGGCACGGTGCGATTTTTGGATTGTTGGCGTTTGCAACGCACACCGCTCAACTCCTTTCTTGAACGGATCTGGTGACTTTTGAATGAGCCGCATCAAAAGGCTTACCCGCCCCCATGCTCAGGCCCGGAAAGACCCCAAAATCGGGGGTACAGCGACTTTTTGAGAAGCCGCCAAGCCATAACCTGTCGCCAATACCTTGAGATTCATCTCGGCGGCAGCGCCTTTGAAGCGCTTCCGGATCATCTGCTCCAGGGCTTCGATCTTCACGATCCCGGTCTTTCCAGCTACGGTTCCCAAGGCCAGAAGGTTGACGCTCATCTCGTTGCCCAAATCGCTTGCCATCTTCGTGAATGCAACGCCCATGAAGTTGGGGGCCGTTCGGGGTTGTGCCAGGGTGCTGTCGTAGAGGATCGGTACTCCCTTGTCGGCCCAGCTCTCGTACTTCTGTAAGGCCTCTTCCGTCAATGTGAGGATGCAATCGGGATGCTGCACTTGCTGAAAAAGGATCTCATCGGTATCGATGATGACTTCCGCCACCGAAAGGCCCCCGCGGCTTGCAATGCCGTAAGACTGTGTCTGGACCACATTCTTTCCCTCGAGAATCGCCGCTTCCGCGAGCAGGATACCCGCGAGGATCAAGCCCTGCCCACCCGTTCCCGCCAGAATCACCTCGACGTGGGTGTTTTCCGTTGTCATGCGTCGCCTTCCTTTCAGCCTTGCTGAGCCCTGGACCGGACGCTTTCGTATCGGGTATTGAAGTCCGGGAAATCTCTCGATACAAACGTGCCGATGGCCAAGCGCTCGCCGCGCTCGGACTCGGGCAGATTGCGGTAGGCATCGACCGCTACGGCCCGATCCCGCAACCAGTGAAGCATATCGGGGATGCCTTTCATCTCGTTGCGACGGCCGAAGTGTGTGGGGCAGGGGCTGACCACTTCTACGACGGAAAAGCCCTTTTGGGTGAGGGCTTCTTTCATGGTTTCCTTCATTTCCCATCCGTAATAGGGTATGCAGCGGGCCACGTAATTGGCTCCAGCCGTTTCGGCCAAGGCGCAGATATCGAAACCCCGCTCCGGATTGCCGTAGATCGTGGTGCTCGTGTGGCACTCCTGCGGGGTTGTGCCCGACACTTGGCCGCCCGTCATGCCGAAATTGAAGTTGTTCAGGATGATGGCGGTGAGATCCATGTTGCGGCGGCAGGCATGGATGAAATGGTTCCCGCCGATGGTCACGCCGTCGCCGTCGCCCATGAGGACCACTACGTGGAGTTTTGGATTGTACGCCTTGATGCCAGTCGCGTAGGCAAGCGCGCGGCCGTGGGTGGTATGCAGGGCATTGGTGACCAGATAGTCATCCGCTTTGCCCGTACAGCCGATGCCTGTGACGACCACCGTGTCGGTTGCGGCGTAGTCGAGTTCCTCGAAAGCCCTCAGCAGAGCTCCGAGCATGATGCCGATGCCGCAGCCAGCGCACCACATGTGCGGAAGGATCCCGCCCTTGAGATATTTCATTCCCGTTGCGTGTGCCACACCCGATTCCTTTCTATGTCGCATCGAAGATTTCTGCGAGGATGTCTTGGGGGGTGATGATCGTTCCGTTGTATCGGTTGACGCGCCGCAAATCCATATCGGGACCTACAGCCTTGAGGACCTCGTCTGCGATCTGCCCCGAGTAATTCATCTCCGGAACGACGATCCGTTTCGCGCGCTGTCCGAGTTCGGCCACTTCGCGGTCCGGAAAGGGCCAGACGGTTTGCAACTGCAGCACACCCGCCTTGATTCCCCGCTTGCGGGCCTCGATGGCTGCGGCACGCCCGGAGCGGGTCGTCGCACCGAGGGTTACCAACAGCACATCCATATCGTCCGTATCGAAGGTCTGGGTCAGCACGATCTCATCCCGATGACGGGCGATCTTCTCGTGGAGCTGCCGGATGCGCCAGGCGGCATTGTTCGGATCGTTGTTGCTGTATCCGTCGAGGCCATGCATGGAACTCGAGACGTGAAAAACGTATTCGCTGCCGTATGCGGCAAGCGGTGCAATCCCATCCTCATCGGCCTGGTAAGGTTTGTAGTCGGCTGGAGGTCCTGTCGGGGTCTTGCGGTTCACCACCTCCAACGCGTCCGGGGCGGGAAGCTCGACATTTTCCCGCATGTGGCCCACAATTTCGTCGGGCATCAGCACGACGGGCACCCGGTAGCGTTCGGCGAAGTTGAAGGCCGTCACGGTCAACGCGAAACATTCCTTCACGCTCGAAGGGCACAGTGCGATGAGCGTCTGATCCCCGTGACGACCCCATCGAACCTGCATGATATCCGATTGGGCCGGCCGAGTCGCAAGGCCCGTGCTGGGGCCGGCGCGCTGCACGTTCACAATGACGCAAGGCACCTCACCCATCACCGCAAGCCCCAGATTTTCCTGCATGAGGGAAAAGCCCGGTCCGCTTGTGGCCGTAAACGCCTTGGCCCCGGCCAGTGAGGCGCCGATGACCGCAGCGATGGATGCGATCTCGTCTTCCATCTGGATATACATACCGCCCAGCTTGGGCAGCTTCTGCGAACATACTTCTGCGATCTCGGAGGAGGGCGTAATCGGATAGCCGGCGTAGAACCTCGCCCCGGCATAGATGGCCCCTTCCGCGATAGCTTCATTGCCTTGCATCAGGCGAATTTCCTTGGACAAGAGCATATCCTTTCCGTTAACCGTATTGCAGCGGAACGATCTCGAAGCGGCCGACATCGACCAGGCCCATGTCCGTGAGTTTGAGCTCCGGAATGACAGGAAGAGCGAGAAAGGACAGGGTCATGAACGGATCGTTCAAGGGGCAGCCGAGGCTTCGGGCGGCCTGGACGAGGTGCGTCAGGCGTTCGGCGATTTCGCGCACGGGACGGGTGGACATGAGCCCTGCAATCGGAAGCGCCAGACGCTCGAGAATGCGGCCTTCGTTGATCACGACAATACCGCCGCCCATGTCCCGGATGGCGGTGACGGCTGCTTGCATGTCGGTGTCGCTGGCTCCGACGACGATGACGTTGTGGGAATCGTGGGCCACACTGCTGGCGAGCGCACCCGAGCGAAGCCCGAATCCCCGAACGAAGGCGACGGCCTTGGTGCCGGTGCGCCCATGCCGCTCGATGACGGCAAGTTTGAGAAGATCCCGGCGGACATCGGAGATGAGCAGACCCTCCTGCACACATGCGTCGTCGATACCCGCCCGGGTGACGATCTGATCGGGGACGATCTCGATGACCCGGATGTTGTTTCCGGCGGTTGCCTGCACCCGGAAATCGAGCTGTTCGGCCTCGATGTGCATTGTGGACGGCGGCACATCGGGCTGCGCAAAAGACACCGTCGGCTCCAGAGTTCCTCGGGCAGCCACCCGCCTCCCCTTCCAGTAAACTGCTTCGGCAGTAAAAGACTCGAGGTCCCGAAAAAACACCAGATCCGCCTGACGTCCCGGAGCGATGGCCCCCACATGGTTCAACCCGAAATACGTCGCAGGCACGAGGGTTCCCATCCGGATGGCCGTGATCGGAGAAACGCCCATGGAAACGGCCATCCGCAGCAGGACATCGATGCTGCCTTCCTGCACCAGGTCGTGCGGATTGCGATCGTCCGTACACCACATCATCCGATGCCAGGTGTCGGGGCCGACCAGCGGCATCAGGGTCCGGGCATTCTTGGCTCCGGAGCCCTCCCGCACCAGAATGAACATCCCCTGTCGCAGCTTTTCCCGGGCCTCGGACAGGGAAACGCATTCATGGTCGCTTCGGATGCCTGCTGCGAGATAGGCTGTCAGGTCCGATCCCGACAGTCCGGGGCTGTGTCCATCGATGGGTTTTCCGGCGGCTGTCGCAACGGCGATTTTCTGCAGCACTTCCGGATCCCGAAAGAGCACGCCCGGAAAATTCATCATTTCGGCAAGCGCCGGAATCCGGTCGTTCGAAATCCATTCGGCGATCTCGGCAGGGCCGATCACGGCCCCCGAGGTTTCCATCGAGGTGGCGGGCACGCAGGAGGAGAGGGTGAAGTGAATGTTGGCCGGAAGATCGGCCGACGTATCGAGCATGTAAGCGATCCCGGCCGTTCCCATTACGTTTGCGATTTCGTGGGGGTCGGCCACCACGGTCGTCGTTCCCCGGGGAAGAACGGCTGCAGCAAATTGGGCCGGACAGGTCATGGAACTTTCGATGTGAACGTGAGCATCGATCAACCCCGGTGCGGCGTACATTCCGTGCATGTCCTGCACTTCCCTTGCCGGAAGAGGACCGAAGCCGACGATCCGTCCTCCGGATACGACGATGTCGCCGTCAAGAATTTCTCCGGAAAAGACGTTGATGATCCGGCAGTTTTCCAGCCGAAGGTCTGCGGGCGCTTCTCCGCGGGCAATGGCGATGGTTTCAGAAAGCCTGTCAACGATGGCTTTCAGGGCCTTTCCTTCGAATGTCATCGGCGATTCTCCTCACTTCCGCTTGCACCCCTTCCAGGTCTAAGGCAATGCATTTCCCGTTTCGTACCAGCCAGTTGCCGTCCAGCATCGTATCCCGGACGTCGGCTCCCCGGGCTGCATAGACGATCTGGCTTTCCGGGTGATACAGCGGCGCCAGGTGGGGCCTTGCGGCATCCAGGATGACGAGATCGGCTTTCTTGCCGACTTCGAGGGAACCGATTTCCCGTTCGAGACCGATGACCTTCGCCGCCTGGATGGTGGCCATTTCAATGACGGTTCGGCTGTTCAGGACGGTCGGATCCTGGTTCGCGATTTTGTGCAGTTTTGCGCTGATGTCCATTTCCCGGAACATGTCAAGGGTGTTGTTGCTGGCGCTACCATCCGTACCGAGGGCGGTGGGAATGCCGAGCTCGATGTAGCGTTCGATCGGAGCGATTCCCGAAGCGAGCTTCATGGCGCTCTGGGCCGTATGGACAACCGATGCCCCCGATCTGTGGATCCGCTCGATGTCTGCTTCATCGACACAAATGGCGTGAACGAGGAGGGTATCCGGATCCAACAGACCCAGTCGATCCAGATAGGCGATGGGGGTGGCGCCAGTCGTTTGTATCAGATGGTCCCGTTCCCATTGGGTTTCCGCAGTATGAATCTGGAAGCGGATACCGGTTTCACGGCACAGGGCCTTGGTTCGAAGAAGGGTTTCCTCCGAACAGGTATAAGGAGAATGGCAGAAGAGGGATGGTCGGATTCGCGAAGAAAGGTGTGTCCATTCCGATAGGAAAGATCGGGCCACCTCAATGTTCCGGGAAGGATCGGGGACCCCGGGGGCCGGATGATCGATCACGCCTTGCCCCAAAACGGCCCGCATGCCGGAATCCCGAACGGCTTCAGCCACGTTGGATTCCAGGAAATACCCATCACAGCAGGTGGTGGTACCGGATAGGAGCATTTCGGCGCAGGAAAGCAGGGTGGCCGGATAAACGGTTTCCGGGGTGATGAAGGCCGCCTCCGCGGGAAACATGTGCTTTTCGAGCCACTCGATCAGGGGAAGATCGTCGGCAAGCCCGCGAAACAGGCTCATGGGCAGATGCGTGTGGGCATTGATCAATCCCGGAAGTACGATGCAACCGGTGGCATCCACCACTTCCGAAGCGTCTGGGGGATTGTCTTCGGCCGTCGAGCCGACGGCGACGATCCGATCGGCTTCTACGGCGATCCATCCATCGCGGATCATCCTGAAGTCGGGGTCGACCGTGAGGATGGTGGCATGTTCGATTCGGATACCAGTCATGGCAGATCTCCGGCTGCTTCAAACACGTTTCCGCTGCTTCGCAAAACACCACCCGTCCTCCTGCTGGAAGCCCGGCATTGGAAGGAAATCGGTAAGAGGCGACTTTTTGCGAAGCCGTCACTTCTGACTACCGCCCTTTACAAGGTGTCCTTCGGAATGGCAAGACGAAAAACGCAGCGTGCCTCAGCGTCATGGAAGATGGCCTCGCAAAAAGTCGATCTATCCCTGATTTTCGGAAAGTTCCGGGCCCGCACCCATGCGGCTCGCTGTAGACTCACTGACTTTTTGCGAGGCCATCATGGAAAAGTCGGTTGAAAGACGTAGCAAGGTTCATGTATATCAAGCGAAAAAGGAATGTGTCGCCGGTTGCAGAGATGGATGTCGACAATCCACCACCAAAGGACAGGGGAGACCATGGGGATTCAAGAACTCGACAGGATGTTTCGGCCTCGAAGCGTTGCCGTGATCGGTGCCAGCCCGAACACCGAAAAATTGGGCGGTATCGTTCTGAAAAACCTGGTTCAACGGGGGTTCGGAGGGGATGTTTTCCCCGTAAACCCGCTTCATGAAACGATCGGTTCCTTGAAATGCCATCGTTCGGTGACCGATATCGGAGAGCGCATAGATTTGGGAGTCGTCGCGACACCGATGGAGTCCATTTTCGATATCGTGGAAGATTGTATCCAGGCCCGCGTCCGGGGGCTTGTCGTTTTGTCCACCCTCGGCCGGGCCGAAGATCGAAAACCCATCGAAAACCGGCTGCGGGCCCTGTCCGAGGAGCACGGCATCCGGATCATCGGCCCGAACAGCATGGGCCTGATCCACACGAAGATCCGCCTGAATGCCAGTGCCGGTCATGTCATGCCCGAAATCGGAACCATCGCTTTCCTGTCCCAGAGTGCGGCCGTCTGTACCGCCATTCTCGACATGGCTCTTCACATACCCGTCGGCTTCAGCCATATCGTCAACGTCGGATCTGCGGTGGATGTCGATTACGGAGATCTACTCGATTTCCTGGGAGGCGATCCCCAGGTGTCGAGCATTCTCCTCTATATCGAGAACCTGACCAACATCCGCAAATTCATGAGTGCGGCCCGTGCCGTAAGCCGGGTCAAGCCCATCATCGCGCTGAAAACCGGCAGAACGCCATTCGGCGCCCGTATGACGCTCGAACATACCGGAGCCCCTTCGGGAGATGACGCCGTATACGATGCGGCCTTCGAGCGGGCCGGCATTCTGCGGGTCAAGACCTTCGAAGAGCTGTTCGATTGTGCCGGCATCCTGGCCAAACAGCCCCGGCCGACGGGTTCCGGTGTGGTCATCGTCAGCAATTCGGGTGGACACGGGGTGATGGCTGTGGACATGTTGTTCGAAAAGGAAGGCAACCTCGCCAAACTATCAACCGAAACGCTTGCCGCCATCGACGAGATCATCGGATCGAAATGGAGCCGGAGCAATCCTGTCCATCTGCCGCGCGACGTCCAGCCCGAAACCTATAGGCGGGTCATCGAAGCCTGCCTCTCTTCGCCGGAAGTCCACGGCCTCATCGTCCTGTTTTCCCCGAATGTTCTGGTCGACGGCAATCTTGTTGCCAAGGCCGTAGCCGATGCCATCAAAACCAAGCCCGTCACGGCCGTCACGTCCTGGCTGGGGGCGGGCAGTGTGGTGGGGGCTCGAACCCTGTTTCACAATGCCCAGATTCCGACCTACGACACCCCGGAGCGGGCGGTTCGGGCCTACATGAACATTCTGCGGCACGGCCAGCAGATCGAGATGCTGCAGCAGATCCCGCCCATCGTGAACAAGCGGCTTCGGTTTGAAACGGACAGGGCTCGGGAACGGATCCTTCAATGCCTGATGGAAAACCGCCATCATCCGGATCCCTCGGAAACAGCGGCCGTATTGGAAGCCTATGGCCTTGCGCTGTTGGACAAGGGTGAGGAATGCAGGATCCGGGACGATCTTTCCGATTGTCTGATTCGCCTTCATCTGATGAGGGATGCACAATTCGGGCCGGTGATCCGAATCAGCCCGGCGGCGGTATCGGATGAATTGTTCGGTGTGCGGGCCATCGGTCTTCCGCCGGTCAATCGTCTGCTGGCAAGACAGCTGATGCATGAAGGTCGGATCGATATCCTGCTGAATGCTTGTCAGCTGACGGAACGACGAACCGTTGAAAATCTCGAGGATACCATCATCCGGGTGGCACAATTGGCTATCGATTTTTCGGAAATCGAAGCACTCGACCTGACCCTCGTGGTTGGGAAAAAGGGAGGGCCGTGGGTCGTTTCAAGCGATCTTCGCCTTCGGCCCGCCTCGGTTGCCGCCCCCATGCATCTGGTGATCAGCCCCTATCCCAGTCAGTACGAATCCCAGTTCTACGTCGACGGATTGGGGACGATCTTGACCCGACCCATCCGGCCGGAAGACGAGCCCATGCTTCTCGGCCTGTTCAAGTCCCTTTCTCCGCGCAGCATTTACATGCGCTTTTTTACCCCCATGCGCACCTTTCAGCATAGCTTGCTCGCCCGCTTTACCCAGATCGACTATGACCGGGAAATCGCTCAGGTCGCCATTCTGGAGGATGCTCCGGAAGAGGATGCCATGCTGGGGGTGGCTCGGGTCATCGGAGAACCCAACATGGAAAGCGGGGAGTTCGCCGTCGTGGTGCGGGATGGGTATCAGGGGAAGGGGATCGGTGCGAACCTGCTGCGGCAGTGTCTGTCGATTGCAAAAGAGCGCGGTATGAAGACGATCTACGGCGTCGTTCTCTCGGAAAACCTTCAGATGCTTGCCTTGGGCCGCAAGCTGGGGTTCAAGATCACCCGGATTCCGGAATCGAGCGAGTATGAGCTCGTGTTCAAGCTCGACTCCCACATGTCGGATAGTTGATGGACTTGCAAAAAGTCAGGTGCTCTTGTTTAACCCGCAGGAGAGCGGGCGCATTTTGCTTGCGCAGCGGAAAAACTCAGCAGCCCGATCTCGTAGGATCGGGCGGATGGCCAAGATGGAAACGATGGCTTTCTGAAAGGCAACATCCGGATTTTCAATCCAAAATAGATGAAGCGCGTCCGCCCGATCCAACGATATCCGGCTGCTTCAAACACGTTTCC
>CAZJXF010000059.1:0-20011 GCA_964549995.1 uncultured Desulfatirhabdium sp.
GCGGCTTCAAACAAGTATCCGATGCAACATCAAAAGGCGTATCTTCCCCCATGCTTAGGCCCGGAAATACCCCAAAATCGGGGGGACGGCGACTTTTTGCGAGAGCATCATGCATGACCAAAATAAAGAGAAGCCCCCTTACAGAAGCAGCCGATGAAGCGGGTTGCGCGTTTCTCCGGCTGCAATCACCCGAATGGCCGCCGTTCCGGAAACGGGGCATTTGTTTTCGCAAATGCCGCATCCCACACAATGCCTGAGCAGCACCTTCGGAAGCTTGAGCGACATCGGAGCACCACTCGCATCCCGGATTTCGATCGTTTCGAAGACAATGGCCTTGGGAGACGTCGGACAAACCTCTTCACAAACGATGCAAGGACCGTTTCCGGACCAGGGCAGGCATCGGCCCCTGTCGACAGCCGCAGAACCGATTCGAATCGGTGTGTGTTTCTTTTCTTCGGGGGTGAGCGGCCGAATGGCCCCGGTCGGACAGATCTGGGAACACAAGGTACAAGCCAGCTCGCAATACCCATGCTTCGGGACGACGATAGGTGTCCAGAAGCCGCTCCAACCGGCTTCGCCGAATGACGGCTGAATCGCATTGGTCGGGCAGGCCTTCATACACAAGCCGCACCGGGCGCATACGGCCAAAAAATCGATTTCGTTGAGCGCACCTGGTGGACGGATCAACGACGGGTCCGATACAGCAAACAGCCGCCCGTCTGCACGGCCGATCACAGGAAGGATTACGCCTGCAACCATGCCGGAAAGCAGCATCCGCCGTTTGGGGGCAAACGGAATCGACGAAGACTTCGGCTCGAAACGGAGGGAGATGGCCTCCTGCGGGCAAATGCGCATGCAGCGAAGGCAAAAGAGGCATTCGCCTGGATCACAGATGTCCGGAGAGGTTGTCGATCTGGCCGAAGCCGGACATCCCATTTGACAGATTCCACAGGATGTACATCGCTTCGCATTCGTCACAAGCCGCAACGGCGCCCATCGGGAAACCAGTCCCAGCAATGCACCCAGTGGGCAGAGAACCCGACACCAGAACCGGGGCGAACGCCGGTTGATCCACAACAGCGTGAAGAAAAGAATTCCGATGGCACCGGCTGTTTGATATCCGGGATAACCGTATCCAAACACCGGTGAAACGACCATTTCGGCGGCATAGCTGATCCAGTTCAACCATTTGGTGTCGCTGGCAGCCAGAGCGTCGAATCCAGTCTTCAGCAGAACGCCTATTCCGGGAAAGACGGCAAGAGCCAAGGATCGGAACAGCAAGCAGATCGGATCGAGAACGCCGGAAAGCTGAAGACCCAACAGCGCAGAGACGACGACAGCGGCAAGCACCGCATATTTCAACAACCGGGTGGTGGAGGAATTCCGCTTGTTTCCTTGGGGCTGCACCCCAAGAGAGGCAAGGTGGTGAAGTGTACCGAAGGGGCAGATGAACCCACAGAAGATTCGGCCCAGCAGTGTCGTCAGAACCAAGAGCCCAACAGCCCATGCCGCACCGGACCACCAGGCTTGTCCACCCAAAAGGGTCGTGAGGCGAAGCAGCGGATCGATCCGAAAGAAGAAATCGACCGGATGCTCGATCGTAAAGGGGCGGGAGCCTTCCAAGACCATCGAATAATCGATCAGAACATCCGTGGACAGCCTTGTCTGAACGAGCAGCAGCAAACAATAGAGCAGAAAGAGGGTCTGGGATCCTCTTCTCAAAAAGAGAAGCGCTCGGGTGGAGGGAAGGCCGCGAGGCTCTTTCGCCGCGTTTTCCGTATCGGTTTCCTGATCCAATGCCATTGACGGATCGCAATTCTTTTCTATAGTATAATCAAACAGTTTTGAATCTTCCGAACCATTTCCATCGGCATCCTGTGGAGGAGAATATGTCGAGTCGAAATTCCAACGCTGGTTCCCGCCGCACCAAGCGCGGTCAGGCCGAAACCGAATGTCACTGCTGCAGGAAGACCTATCGGTTCTGCTGGCAGTGCCGCAGCTGCGGGTTTGCCATCTGCCAGAACTGCATGAACGAATGGGTGCAATGGCTTTCCTGCAACGGAATCACCTGGTACTGCCCGGATTGCGGCAACATCAACGGCTTCGGCAATCAGTGAATTCAGCAGCATCCGAAGCACATCTTCATTTCGCCTCCGGCGTTTCCCGGATAGCCCCTTCTTTCACTGTAGTCACTGTCTCATAAACGGCCTGGTAAACACTTCGAAAAGCCTCTGGAAACCCGGACGGCGAAACCCTACCCGTTTCGATGAATTTGACGACGATTTCCTTGGCTGTTTTCAACACCTGCTCTTCCATAGAGCCCATCATTCCACCCTCTCTCACAAAATTTTGATACCCAGATGGCCTCGCAACAAGTCCATGAGTCTCCAGCGAGCCGCATGAGAGCGGGCCCGAAAATACCCCACAATCGGGAGTACAGCAACTTTTTGCGGGGCCATCATATCTTTTCGCTTCATGCTCATAGCGGAAGATTTTCGCCATCCCCGTCATTAGATACCCTGTCCATCACTCCAGGCTTTCGCAGGAGTAACAGGCCAAACCGCCCACTACTGCCGACTGCCCACTGCCCACCGCCCACTGCCGCCTGCCGACTATTTTCACGACAACAACGAGATGCCTCGTGCGCCGTGATACAATCGTAGGTGTTGCGCCCCATGCGGATATGTCACCCTTGTTCGATCACCTTCCGAAGCTCCTTCAGCAGGCTCTCCCGGGAAAACGGTTTCTGCACCAAATGGCATCCGCTCTTCAAGACATAATTCATGTGGACAGCGTTCTCGCTGTATCCGCTCATAAAGAGGACCCGACAGCCGGGCTTTTGACTGCAGAGCCATTTGTACACATCCCAACCGCTTTTCCGGGGCATGACCACATCGAGGAGATAGGCCGCCACATCCTGCACAGCCCCGCTTTCGATCATCTCGATGGCTTCCTGTCCGTCTCGGGCTTCGATCACCCGATACCCGGCCCGTTCCAAAATCTCTTTGGCCAGATGGCGGACTTCTTCACTGTCTTCCACCACCAGGATTGTCTCGTTGCCAAGGGGCACGGGATCCTTGATCTTGTTTCCGACATCCGTCGCCGCCCGCTCCGAAACCGGCAGATAGATCTTGAACGTCGTCCCCTTACCTTCCTCGCTATAGACATGGATCATGCCTTCGTGCTGCTTGACGATACCGTACACCGTCGAAAGCCCGAGCCCTGTACCCTTTCCGGTTTCCTTGGTAGTGAAAAACGGCTCGAAAATGTGATTCATCACTTCCTTGGGCATTCCACACCCCGAATCGGTCACGCTGAGGAGCACGTACCGACCGATCCGGGCCCATTCGTGCAGTTCGCAATACTGCTCGTCGATGAACACGTTTTCGGTTTCGATGACGATTTCACCGCCTTCCGGCATGGCATCCCGGGCGTTGACGCAGAGGTTCATCAACACCTGCTCCATCATGGTCCTGTCGGCATAGACGGCACCGAGTTTGTGCCCGGAAATGAATCGAATACCGATATGTTCGCCGATGACCCGATGCAGCATTTTCAAGGTCGCCTCAATGACATGGTTCAAGTTGAGCACTTCCGGCCGCATGAGTTGCCGTCTGCTGAAGGCGAGCAGTTGCTGGACCAGCTGGGAGGCCTTGTTCCCGGCATCCAGTATTTTCTGGACATATTTACCGATTTCGTGCTCCGGTCCATATTTGGCAACCAGCAGGTCCGCATATCCGTTCATCACCTGCAGCAGGTTGTTGAAATCATGAGCGACCCCTCCCGCCAGCTGGCCCACGGATTCCATCTTCTGGGCCTGCAACAATTGCCCCTCCAACCGTTTTTCGTTGCTGATATCGAGGATGATGGCATGAAAAAACGACTTTCCTGCGATCTCGATCGGGCCACTGAACACCCGCACATCACTGATGGAGCCATCGGCCCTTCGATGCTTAAACTCGCAATGGTTGCGCCGTCGATTTCGGGCGTTTTCCATTTCCTGTCGGACCTCTTGAGGGGTCAAGGTGTTGATCTCCTGAATGCACATGCCGGTCAGCTGCTCCCGGCTCCAGCCATAGAAGCTCACAGCAGCCTGGTTTGCATCCACGATACGGCCGGTTTCGGCATCGATCAGCAGTTCGATGGCGGCATGGTCTTCGAACAGTGCCCGGTAGCGCCGTTCGCTCTCCCGCAGTTCGTTTTCGAGACGCTTGCGATCGCTGATATCTCGGGTAATCGACAGAATATGAGGAACCCCTTCCAGTTCGATGACTGCCGCAGACATCAATCCATCCAGATGTCGGCCGTCCTTCATCTGAAACTGCGCCTCGAGGTTGCGAACGACGCCATCCCGCAGGAGGCCTTCGACCAGGCGTTTTCGATCCTCCGGATCGGCCCAGATGTTGATGTCGAGCGAGCTTTTCCCGATAACCTCCTCCGGCCGATATCCGGTGATCCGGCAAAACCCCTCGTTGACATCGATGTACAGCCCATCGGAGAGACGATTGATATTGATGGAATCGGGACTCGTCAGAAATGCCTTACGAAACCGTTCGTCGGCCGCTCTCAGCAGGGCCTGCATCCGGCGCTCTTCCGTGACGTCCTTTCCAATGGAGGCCGCCCCATAAGGCTCATCGGGGGTTCCCACCAGCACATTGTTCCACACGATAAGCCGTTTTTCCCCATTTCGGGTCACGATGAAATTTTCATGAACCTTCGGAAGGTTTCCCACACGGATCGACTCGAGAAACATGTGATGAATCGCCTTCCGATCTTCATCCGGCAGAAAGCGATCGAACCAGGAAGACCCGATGACTTCATCACGCCGCCACCCGGTCAATTGGAGCAGATAATCGTTGCAATAAGAAACGGTCCCGTCCGGTGTAATCATCAGAGCGATCAATTCGGCCTTTTCAAAGATTTCCCGAAAACGCCCTTCGGATTGCATCAGATGCTCCTCGGCACGAACCCGTCTTTCCTCGGTTGAAAAGAACAAGGCCATCATGGAGGTGGCCAACGGAAAGACGATCAGCACGGGAAGCCAGATGGTCTCGAGGATGTACAGCCCTCGAGGCCAGGGTCGAATCAGCAGCTGACAGGCGAGCATGACGATATGAGATACCAGACCAATGCCATACAGGTGTAGAAAGGAGAGGAGATCGGGGCGGTTTCGGCATTTTCTCCGGAAGGCCAGGCCGATCGAGGTGCAGCATACAATGGTAGCCAGCCCCGCCCATACCCCGGCCCCGCCGAGGTACGCACGATAGGCTCCGGCCACAGTGATCGCGGAAACCGATGCTACCCCGCCCCCGAACAGGCCGGCCAAGGTCAGGACAATGGATCTACCGTCATAGATGACACCAGAGTCGAGGCGAACCGGCAAATTCATCCCGATGACGGCGATCAGGCCGAAAAAGACCCCTGAAATCACCTTGTGATAGACGTTATCTGACTTTCGAAACCGGACAAGCAAACCATAGAGGGCGGACAGGGCGACCAACAGCGCAGCGTTGTTCAGAAGAGCAAATAGCATCGACGGATGTCCTTTCCATCCGGTAAGAAAAACGGATCATCGCGAGACGTTCCTGTGAGTCGTTTCCGGGGCTGTATCCTATGAAGGATCCATTGTCTGAGTGCCGTTCATCATAGCCTTCTTTGCGTAATGCTTTCAAGCCAATCTTGCTCTTCCCCGAAACCGTTTCGGCTTTCCCCATTTTCAATCCGCAAATATTTTGATATGTAGCCTCGCAAGAAGAAAGGCGACTGCCATCCTTGACGACTTCGCAAAAAGGCCGGATGCTGTGTCGTGCTGCATCCCTCGTCGTTGCGGCGTACGTCTAAGTACGCCTCACTCCTCGGGATTTGCACTCCTTGCCTGCGGCCTTTTTGCGAAGCCGTCCTAATGATGGACTTTTTGCGAGTCCATCATCCTGGACGGCTTCTCAACAAGTCGCTGTCCCCCTGTGGTGTATTTCCGGGCCTGAGCATGGGGGCGGGTACGTCTTTTGATGCTGCATGACAAGCGAAGAGATCGAGGTGCATCTTCTACAACTCGAAAGGATATCCATGAAGGGATACGTACAGGTTTACACAGGTGACGGAAAAGGAAAGACAACAGCCGCTTTGGGGCTGGCCGTTCGGGCCGCCGGATCGGGGCTTCGGGTATGGATCGGTCAGCTGATGAAAAAAGGGGATTACAGTGAAGTGGCATCGATGGAACGGTTCGGAGGACTTGTCCGGATGGAGCAGTTTGGAACCGGAAAATTCGTCATGGGAAAACCCTCCGAAGAAGACATCCTGGCTGCATCCGAAGGGTTGTCCCGGGCCGAAGCGGTGATGGCCGCTGGAGAAGCGGATGTGCTCATCATCGACGAAGCCAACGTTGCTCTGGCCTGCGGTCTCATTCCCTTAGAACGCTTGCTGGCCCTCATTCGCCAAAAACCGGATCATGTGGAACTCGTTCTGACCGGAAGAGGCGCACATCCGCAGATCATCGAGGCTGCGGACCTTGTCACCGAAATGAAATGTATCAAGCATTACTACGAAAAGGGGGTTTCGGCCCGCAAGGGCATTGAAAAATGACGGCTTCGCAAAAAGGCCGGATGCTGTGCATTCATGGCATGCCGTTTCTGATGAGCAGAAGGGTTTATAGAAGCGGATTCGCCACAAGCCTTGACTTGGCTTTTCCGTTGGTTTATAAGAAGCCGTCTTTTGAAATCATGCGCCCGTGGCCCAGGGGATAGGGCGTCAGCCTCCGGAGCTGAAGATCGCTGGTTCAAGTCCAGCCGGGCGTACCACCCATCCTCCTTCCTTGCAGGCTTTGCTTTCTCCCTTTTCATTCTTTCAGCCGAATACCACTTCAGCCGGACCGTTCAGCCGATCGTTTGCCAGCAGCATCGGGCGATAAATGGGGTACGTTACTGCAAGAATGCAAAATGTGTAGTGCGAAAGCCTGCTGGGCGACCCACCGGCTCTCCCCAGCGAGGTCAAACGTAGACCAAGGATCTCATTTCCTCCATCGCCCCGGAATAACGAACGGATTTGCATCTCCGGGAGTTGGGGCGCCGCCACACGCAATTTCCCAGGCTCTTGGATCTCACGTTCCCTTTGCCGTCCCCATCGTCTGCAGCCCGTTTTTCGCCAGCATGTCCACATCCAGCATCGATGTCAACACACCCGATTCCAAAACGCCGATTCCGGAAAAGATGCGGGCATTGCGGATCAATTGCCCTGGCCGAAGAATCATGACCGGCTTGTTTCCCACAATCGAGTCCACCATCAATCCCCGTATCGGAAGACGATCGGATGAAGCCGCACCGGGAGAACGCAGCATCAGCACACCGGGAGGCCTTCGCTCATCGATCTTGACCCCGAAGAGCTTTCTCAAATCCAGAATACTTTCCCGGAGGTCATCCGGTGGAACCCCATAGGTGGCGGCATCGAGCCCCGATGTCGGAACGGCTATCCGATAAGGGCCTACCGTGAAGACGACGGCATGCATCACCGAAAGCGACATCGGCAGACTCACCGTGATGGTTGTACCCTCACCCGGTGTCGAATCGATGTCGAGGGTTCCGTTGAGATAGGTGATGGCCTGAGCGATGACGTTCATCCCGATGCCCCGACCTGCCGTCTCATCGGCTGCAGATGCCGTCGAAAAATCGCTGTTCAGAATGGTGGCGAAAAAAGAGGATTTGTCCATCCAAGCGATATCGGCATCTCCGTATCCCCGTCGCTCCCGCAGATAGCGCTCGATGGCCTCCCGCCGAATGCCGGCTCCATCGTCTGCAATCCGAAGCACGAGGGTTTCCTTGCGGCTCTCCGCCCCAATCCGGATCGTTCCCTGCTCCGGTTTTCCCTTCGCCCGTCGCTCCTCCGGGGGTTCGATACCATGTGCGATCGCGTTTCGAACGATATGGATCATCGGCTCTCGCAACCTGTCGAGAAGCGCCACATCCGCCTTGATATCTCCTCCGGAAAGAACGATCCGAACCGTTTTCCCCATCTGCCGGGCCTGATGATGGATCGTATGCCTGTAGAGTTCGATGAATTCTTCGATCGACATGAGCCGCAACTGCGCGAGCCGAAAATAGAGCCCTTTTCCAAGCGCCGCAAATTGATCGATCCAGCTCTGCACGGCCGCCATTTCCGGAGGAAGGGCCGGTTTCGAGCGCTCCATCAGCAACAGCTCCTGGGAAAACCCCAAAAGCTCTTCGATGAGCGAACACGGCACCCCGATGGATCGGATCGGATCGACAGTCACCGCTTCCGACGTCGCATCCTGCAGAGGCGGCTTCGGTTCCGCGACGGTGCCTCCAGCTTCCGGCCCTTTGGCCAGCACTTGCAACAGACGGTAATAGGCGGTGTTCAGTTCGGGTACATCGAGCTGACCCAGACGCGGCACCAGAGCCTTCAACAGGGAATAGCCCTCCGTCAGGACTCGGATCGACGCCTCCTGGGCCGTGCATTCCCGCCGCTGAAATTTGAGGCACCAGGCTTCCATTTCATGGGCGAGACGAGAAATGGCATCCAGGCTCATGGCCCTGGCCATTCCCTTGATCGAGTGGATCTTTCCGTGAAGTTCCTGCCAATGACCCGTTTCTTCAGGGGCCGCTTCCACGTCGATCAGAATCGATCCGATTTCCTGAAGGTATTTGTCCGATTCCCTAAGGAAGATCTGCCGGTATTTCTCCAGATCCATGACCGCTGTTGAATATCCTCTCGATCCATCGTTCCATGGGAAGAATGTGCACCATAACGCCGGGTTCGAGAACGATCCGATCCGCCGTTCGATCTTCGAGCCTGCGTATGGATCCGATGGCGTCCGCCAGAAAAGCCATCGTATGGTGCCGCCACCGAAACAGCATCAACCGGGATCCGGTTGCGGGAAGGTCTCCCAAAAGTACCCCCAGGTCGATGACATCGTAGAGATCCCCCCGATAGAAGAGAAGCCCCTTATAGAAGGAAGGCATCATCGGCACGGGATAAACGGCGTATTCTTCGACGATCCGATGGATGACTCCCGCATCGAGCCCGTACCATTTTCCCCCTACCTGAAACGTCAGCACATCCATGCCCGGGTCTCATTCATCGGATGCTGTCAGTTGAAACCGCTGCTTCGCCTGAACCATCTGTTCCGACAGTTCGTTCAGGGAGTGCATCGTCTGCACCATGGTTTTCATGTTCTGGTGCTGCCTGCGAACGGCTGCGATGGTTCGGCCGGCAGCCCCTCGGTTGTCGTCGGCCAGCTTCTTCAACTCGCCGAACTGATCCAGAAACCGCCGCATCTGTCGAACCTGTTTGTCGGTGATTTCCTCGATTTCCTTGACTTCTCCATAGATCTTATCGACCCCCGAAAGCACCCCTCCGAAGGTATCGATTACGTTCTGGATAATGGCCTCTCCCTTCCCGATGCCTTCCTGACTCTTCTGCAGAACGCCGATCACCTCGGCATTGTCCTTCAGGATATCGTTCACCATCCGATCGATTTCTGCCGAACTGCGCTTGGAATTTTCCGCCATCGATCGGATTTCTTCGGCAACGAGCGCAAATCCCTTTCCCTGTTCTCCGGCCCGTGTCGCTTCGATGCTGGCATTCAAGGAAAGCAGATCGGTCTTTCTGGCGATTTCCTCGATGACGTTGACGACGAGCCGGATCTTGTCGATCTTGGATGCTACACGGTACATGGGCTGGGCATAGCTGCCCATTTGAGCGATGACCTGCTGGAGCTGGCTCAAGGTTTGGCGGGCATGGGCCTCCCCTTTTTCGGCCGCAGCCTTGGCGTCCGCCACCCGGGCCACGGTGCGGGCACTTTGGGCCACCATTTCCTCCATGGCGATCAGCCCCCTGTCGATCTGCTCGGCCGTCTTTTCGGCAACCACTACCTGTTTTTCCGATCCCTTGGCAATGAGGGACGCGGCCTGCGCCACTTCCTGATTGTCGTCTGCGGCCTTCCGGATCAGAACGTTCAATTCCTGCCCCGCCTGTTGAATCCGGTTGAAAAGCTGATGAATATCCACAATGGCCTGCCGTAGCTCCTGCACCATGCGGGCAAACATCTCTTCGAGCTCCCGCAGCTCATCGAGAGACTGAATGACCACATCTACACTCAGATCTCCGGCCCCCACCTGGCGGGCTGCCTCCCGAAGACGGTTGAGCCGTTTCAAAACGGAATTGGACACCATCGTTCCGAACGTCACCCCCAGAGCCATGGCCACGGCTGTCGATGTCGCCTGAGCCAGATAGAAATCGCTCGTCAGGGTGTTCACCAGGCCGACGACGACCATCACGGCCAAAAGAAGACCGAGAAACGATAAGATCAGCTTGTTCTTGAGGCTGGTTCTTCCCATGGCGTCAAATCCTCCAATGCGACGATCCACCCGATGGGTTTCTGTGCCACCCGATGGATGGATACGATGGTCCGCCAATGGATACCGGAATCGGTGACGGTAAAAGAAGCGGCGATACGATCCGGGTTGCGGGCTGCCGCCTTCATGGCTCCGACAAGACGTGAATAGGCCGATTCCGGAAAAACGATCCCGATGTGTCGGTTCAACAGAGATTCAAGGGGTTTGTTCAGAATCTTCAACCCAGGGGCATTGACCCGGATGATCTTGGCATCCTTGTCGACCACGAGAATACCGATACCGATGCTCTCGATGATGCCTTCCTGGAAATCCATCATTTCGACCAGCTCGGCTGTCGACTGCCTGGGGAACATCCGGGCCGTTTCCATGATCTCCGGCGGTGCATCGGTCGGAGAATGGGCCTCGAGCTTGTCGAGGAACCGACCGATATGCTCCGCCATGGTTTCGATCGGCCCTTTGGCGATGTAGTAATCGGCCCCGATTTTCTGAACATCCTCTACGGTTTCGATGAGGGATCCCGACAGGGCGATGATGGGAAAGGGACGATTCGGAAAGAGATTCCGGGTGAACTGAATGAGTTGTTTACCGTCGATCTTCGGCATGATGATATCGACGAACAGGATGTGGACGGTTTCTTCCCGCAGTTTCGTGATCCCTTCCTTTCCATCATAGGCTTTGATCACCTCATATCCCCGTTTTTCGAGAAGATCCGATAGAAATTCCACAAAGAAAAAGTCGTTGTCGACAACGAGTGCCCTGCCTTTCATCTTCTGTTCCTCCTTTTCAGGCGATACAGACACGATGCACTTCCCGAATATCGGTCAGGCCCTGAAACACCTTGTTGATGCCATCCTGTTTGAGGGTCGTCATGCCTTCCGCCTTGGCCCGATCGAGCAGTTCCTCGGTCGGCGCCTTTCGTTTGATCAAGCGTTTGATCTCGGGTGTACCTTCCATCAATTCGTGAATACCCATCCGGCCCTTGTACCCGCTTCCCGAACATGCCTCACAGCCCTTCGGCCGATAAAGCACGAGATCTTTCGAATAGACGATTCCGGTTTTGGCAAAATCCGTCGGGCCGTAGGAAGTCACCATATCCTCGAATTCCTCGGCGCTGGGATGGTAGGCCTCTTTGCACTGGCGACACAGGGTTCGGACGAGCCTCTGGGCGAGAACTCCCAGAAAAGCGTCCGAAAAATTGAGCGGGTTCATTCCCATGTCGAGGAGCCGGGTAACGGTTTCGGGCGCACTGTTCGTATGCAGGGTCGAAAACACGAGATGCCCCGTCAAGGAGGCTTCAATGCCGATCGATGCCGTCTCCTCGTCGCGCATTTCACCGATCATGATGACATCGGGATCGGCGCGCAGAAAGGATCGCATCACTCTGGCAAAATCGAGTCCGATCCGGGGTTTGACCTCCACTTGCCGCAGCCCGGCCTGGGTGATTTCAACAGGGTCCTCCGCCGTCCAAATCTTGATGCCTGGCTTGTTGATGTGACCCAAAGCCGCATGCAGGGTGGTGGTTTTCCCGGAGCCGGTCGGCCCGACAACCAGGACAAGTCCATAAGGCTGGGAGACGATTTTCTGAAGCAATCGGAAATTGCGGTCGTTCAGCCCCATTTTGTCGAGGGGCATGGCACCGGCCTTGGCGAGGATCCGCAGCACCGCATCTTCCCATCCACCTGCCGTCGGAATGGTGGCCACCCGAAGTTCGAACGGTGGAATGCCTTTCCGCTTAAACACAATCTTCCCGTCCTGGGGCAGCCGTCGTTCGGAGATGTCGAGATTGGCCAAGATTTTGATGCGGGACAGGATCCCCCGGGCCATGGTGTTCGGCACTTTCAGGTATTCCTGACAGACCCCATCCATCCGAAAGCGGACACCCGTCTTTTTGGTGACGTCCGAAGGTTCGATGTGAATATCGGAAACGTTCTGTCTGTAAGCCGTCACCAAGATCTGGTCCACCAACCGAACGACCTGGCTGGCGTTTTCGTCGAGACTTGCCAGCTCCTCCTCAGGCTCGCTTTCTTCATCGAAGGAAATGTCGGGGATCAGGCTTTCGAGATCGACGGCGTCTTCCGATCCCGAAATCGTACTTTCATCGAAGAGCAGATGGATATACCGTTCGATGTCCTCCCGAATGCCCACCATGAGCCGGATGTTCTGAATCTTGATCAAGGCCTTGATATGATCGGTCTTGCGAATATCTTTCGGGTCATCCACGAGAATGTCGATCGTGTTCTTCGACCAGTGAATCGGAACCCAGCTGTCGTGGAGCAGGAAGGATTTCTTGAGGCTGCGGGAAATTTCCTTCGGCAGAGAGACCTGCGGATCGAAGGACTTGAACGGGCAGCCGTAAAACCGGGACAAGGATTCACCGATTTCGGTCTTGGGCACCTGAAATTCTTCGATCAGAACGGTTTCAACGCTCTTTCGGGTTTTCTGGGAGAGGACCAGCGCCCGTTGCAGCTGGGCGGGTGTGATCAGCCGTTTTTCGAGCAGCAGATCGTAGCGGGAACTCGGGGTCGTCGAAAGGGTGAGCGAACGGATTTTCGCATCGATGCGGGAATTTCCCGGATCGATCGACAGCGCACCTTTCAGCACCTCGAGGGCCATGTCCTTCTGATCGCGCGCCTCGAGAGATTCGGCCAGTTCAAGCATCCGCCCCGCCTTCGACGGCGGAGACATTTCCGTGGCTTGAATCGTTGTGATGATGGTTTCGGCGGCTTTTCGAGGCGTCATCCACTTGATCAGACACTCGAAATACTGTTTGAGAATGTCCGGCTTTTCCGGCTCCTTTCGAAAGGCTTTTTCGTATTCGGCACCGGCCTGAGGATAAAGCCCCAGCTCCATCAATGCAGCCGCACTCTCGAGAATATCTTCGGTACGGGTCTCCTGTTGTAGGTTCTGTTGAAGGATCGCGATTTCTTTCGTAGAAAAAGAACCGTTCCCGACAGGTTCCGATTCCAATTCCTGTATGCGCCTTCTGGCCTCGGCGGAACGGTTCAGCAGCTCTTCCACGTCCGAAGGATCGATGGATTTGGCAAACTGCAACAGTTCGCTGCAAAGCTTGAGGCTCTCCTCGAACAGGCCCATTTCGTGGTATACTTGGGCTTCCCGCATCTTGGCCGCAATCGTCGCCTTGTCCATCGAAGGCTACCCCTTCTTCTCCGCACGCCACAACCGGATTTCGGCCCGCAGGGCGCGGAACTCCGCCTGGATCAATTGGCGCATGGACTCCAAGGCTTGTGCGAAAGCCTCGTGCAGGAGCATGCGATCGTCATCGGAACGAGACGCCACCGGAATCTCCGGTTGGCTGTCTTCGGAGGGCGCTTGAACGATCGCGCCTTCCGGTGGTTTCGGAGACGGCGCTTTTTCCGATTCGGATGTACCGCCCGATCGAACGGTTTCCCGAAGGCGATTGTATTCCGCTACCCGGGACAGCAGCCGCTCCCTTCGCTGCTGCTCCGGCATGCGATCCGGGAAAAAGCTCGCCTCCAGATCGGCGTAAACGGCATGCAGCAGTCGGATCGCTTCGGGATGGATGTCGGTTTTTCGCCTGTAGACGTATTGGCCGATACCCGTCAACAGTTCGAACCATTTGCGATTGACGGGATCATCGCCGTGTTTTCTTGAAAGCCTTCCGATTTCCTGCAGAAATCCGCGAACGGTATCCTCCGAGATTTCCCAGTCGATGGACAAAACCAGTACCTTGAGCACCTGAAGGGGGTTCTCCGGAGGCAGAGGTTCCGCCTGAAAGCTGAACAGATCGGGGACGGCATCCGGTTCGTTCCGATGGGGCCGGGTTTCGGTTGCATGCGGCATCGTTTCACCTATATCAGGGAACGGTTCAGTTTCTTCATGGTCAGGGCGATGATCTGTTTCAGGGTAGCGATGACATTGACGCCGGTCAGGGCGGAGGCGGCGAATACCGGAAATTCCCCTTTCGGATTCAGATCCGCATTCAGGGTTTCGATGGAAAGCAGCGGGATTTCTTGATGCTCCAGATCGCGCTTGTTGTATTGAAACACCAGAGCGATATCGTCGAGGGTCTTTCGGTGGGCAGCGAGGTGCTCGATCATGTTGCGAAAGGATTCGATATTGCGCTCCCGCTGCACGGCAAGGGAGTCGGCCACGAACACCACACCGTCGACGCCCTTCAGAACCAGCCTGCGGGTCGCGTCATACTTGGCCTGCCCCGGAACCGTATAGAGCTGGATCCGAACATCGTAGCCACGAATCTTTCCCACATCGAAGGGCAGGAAATCGAAGAAGAGGGTTCTGTCCCCGTGGGTCTTGATGCTCACCATTTCGGAGGGGATCCGATCCCGAAATTGCTGGTAAATGAATTCGAGATTGGTGGTTTTCCCCCCGCGTCCAGGCCCGTAATAGACGATTTTGGCCTGAACCTCACGATGTTTCATGTTGACGAAGGCCAAGAAACGGTTCCTTTTCTCTCTGTTCAACAGCCGATATGAACGCACTGTTTTGCGGGTCGCATCACATACCGATTTCCTCGACACACGTCGGGGAAACCTCACCGTGCTGCATAAATGTTTCGGATGGCTTCAGCCGCTTCACCCGCCTTGAGGCGCAACAGTCCGAGGGTCAGTTCGGAACCGAACAGGTTGAGCATCAACAGCTCGGCATTGATCTTCAGGAAATGCAGCGATTCGTGCTCTCCTTTGTGAAAGAGCAGGCTGAACTCTTCTTCGCCGACAAGTCTGGCCATGGCCTCTACGGCCCCGAAATTGGCGGCGGCCAATGCAGCCAGGGAGTAAACGTCGATGCGTGTTTTGCCGTTGTCCCGAAGCGCAATGATGTTGCCGGCCATGTCGATCACCAAAACACTGTGAACGCCGATATCGATCAGGTGTTCCAGCACGGTTTCAATCCGGCTGATCTGCTCTTCCCCCATGGCGTATTCCGCCAGGGTAATGGTATCCGTGTCCCCGGCCATTGCTGGTTCCCCCCGTTGTTCAATTCTCCACCCGCATCGCTTCCACAGGCGCCATTCTGGCAGCCACCCATGCCGGATACAGCACCCCCAGAATGCTCAACAGGCATCCGATACCGACCGAAACCGCAAGCGATCGTCCGATATCCCCCCAGTGAAGCCCCTCCCACACCACATGTCCGAATCGCACCCATCCGCTTGCGAGGCTGATCGAAATCCCGATCAGGGCTCCAGCCATCGAGCCGATCGCACCCTGAATGCCGGCCTCGAGCAGAAACAAGCGCAGGATGAAGCGGTCCAGCGCACCCAGGCACTTCATGGTTCCGATTTCCCGAAACCGTTCGGTGACCGCCATCAGCTGGGAATTGACGATGCCCACGACACAGGCCAAAAAAGACAGAAAAAGGATCCACCGCTGCTTGGGACTGCTGCCGATCGTCTGCGCATCCGGCTGCACATCGTATCCGGCCCGCAATACCTGCTGGCGCAACTCCGGCCTGCCGGTGGCAAGCAGGCTGTTGACGACGGCCAGATCGGAATCGGTGAAGCTCAGAAAGGCTACGGCCAACACCAGCGAAATCGTGGTGACCATGGACCGGAAAAAGCGCACACGGATGCTCTTTACGGCAATTTCCACCGACTTTCGAAAAGGAAGAACGATGATCCGTTCCGAAGCCCCCTGCAATGATGACCCGATCGTCATAATCTTCGTCATCCCTTGTTACCCCTCGACCGTCACCCTGTCACATCCCGCTTCTCGCCATGCACCCGTACCCGGTTGAACCGAAACGGGGCTTGTCGAATCCGAATGCCGTGACGCCGCAACTGACCGGCCGTGAACATTTCGGCGCTGACCGGCTGGGAGCTGCACCCCGCTGCATACCAATCTGTCACATAGGAATCGAATTCGTCAAGCTTATTCATGTAGCAGGCCATATCCTCGGGGTTGCCGACGGCAAAACGATCGTTGACACCATCAAAGCCGTGAAAATCGGGAACATGCACATAGCGCAGATCGATCCGCTCGATTTTGTCGACAGGTTGAACGAACCGAATGTCGGGCCTGCAGCGGATCACGACGTCGTAGACAATACCCGTTTGAGATCGCCATTCATCGAAGAGCCGCCAGCATTGCTTCAATCCGTTCAGCTGCTGGAGATATCGCTGAACCCCCGTCTTCAGCTGGCAGTTGACGCCGTTCCGAAGCCTGCCTTCCGGAATCGGCTTGTCCGGTTCGATGCGCCAGCGAATCGGAGAAAGCAGCTCGACGTTTCGGCTTCCCGCATCATCCGGGGCGAAGACGAACACATCGCAGGACGGCAGTCGTTCGATCAGCATGGTTCGGAGATTGTCCACCGTTCTGTCGAGCAGGGCAAGACTTCCGGAAACCAGCAGGGCCATGCGTCGATGGGGTCCGCATTTCGGGCAATCGGCACCTTTTGGGTCCGCATCTTCCCGATACCGAAACAGAGGATGCCCCCAGTCGATCCGTCGTCGGAGGACATCGTCCAGCCGATAGGACCCATCCTTTTTCCGTGGGACACCGGACATCGGTTCCGACCGGTTGGGCCGATCCTGCGGCAGGCGGCCTCGCAGCTGCTTGGGCAACGCCGTGCACAGAAATGTCGTCGGGATGTGCCAATAACGCTTTTTCTGGACATAGCTGCGGCGGGTCTTGTTCTTGGTCAGGACGAGATTGCACTGTAAGCGGTGCTCGGGGTAGAAGAGCGTACACAGATGGGCGACGATCAGCTGGGAATACAGCCACGACTCGGCATCGAACCCCGTGTAATAGGGCAGCAAAAGGGGGAGCGCTTCCCGATGAAAGGCATTCATCAAGGCATCGAAATTGTGACCGAGGTTCGCGAGGGCGTCGGCTTCGGTGTACTGCCAGGAATAGCGGGTATAACCGACTGCAGGCTCCCAGTCGAGCAGCCAGTTTTCGAAGGTTCGGAAGGGATTGCCGGTCAGCGGAACGCCGAGGTGTTCGGCAAGCTCGGTATCTTCCTTGATCTGGACATCTTCATCCAGGAAAATGTAGTACAAGTAATCCGCCCCGCTCGCTTCGACCCGTTTTCGGGCCTCGGCCAGAAGGGCGTTTCGACCCTCGTTCCAGGAGCTTCCCGGAAGAAACAGCGCACCCGGAACCTGTGAAGGCGTCTTCCAGGTGAGCAGGATGATGTCGTTTCCTGTGTCGGGAAGTTCGGGATACGGCATGTTTTCGGCCGCCTGGATCAAATAGACGAAGGGTTTCATGTCCGTTCCCGTTTCTTCCACTTTTCGCCGTCACTTGGCCAACTTCCGCCGTTTTGCGATCCACTCGTCCATCTCGGCCAGCCGTTTCGACAGCGGTGCATATCCTTCGGCGAACACCGCATAGTCCCCTCCACCCGCCATGGCGGCCGTAAACCGGATGTTGTTGGCATCGTAGAGCCACAGACCGCTCCACAATTTTTCGATCGGCTCATCGAAGAGGCTCTCGGGATACCCCTTGGCGAGCTTCTGCTTCCACACAGCGACGATCATCTCGGTAGCGGTTTTGGTCAAGGAATGGGTTCGTTGGATCGTGCTTTCAAACCGCTGCCAATGGCCACTCACCCAGGAGGTGCTGTGGCAGGCCTTGCACACGGCCTGCATCGTTTCGGTTCTGTTGCGTTGCTCCTTCTCGTCGATGAGATAGGTTTTGGCGGTACCCCCGCCGAAATCGGTGGGCAGCGGTTGACCATCCGCATTGCGAATGATGGTGACATCGGGAAGGATCGGCTGCGGATGCGGATAGGGGAGGCCGAAAATCCGCCAGGCCAGGCGGTTGTTCATCCGATGGGTCCGCTCGGCCACCACATTGCCGTCCTCGGAAACCAGCAGACTGATGTGGCAGGCGGCACAGGTCGGAGCCGTAAAATCCTTTCCGATCACCCAAGGGGTCGTCGTAAAATTCCATTTTCCCTGCTGAGCGGCCGCGATGTTGCCGTGCTTGCTCGCATCGTACACCTTGTAGGCCGGCACATCGGGACCGTTGTGGCATTCCTTGCAGGTGGCGGGTTTGCGGGCAACGGCCTGGCTGAAGGCATGCCGAGGATGGCAGGCCGTACACGCCCCCAACGTTCCGTCGGGGTTGCTTCGACCGACCCCATTGTTGGGCCATCCGGAGAGCACCGGAAAGGCCATGTCCCCCATTTCGGTCGATCGGTTGACGACGCCGGTGACCGCCATCTTCGTTCCGTGGCAGTAATAACAAGCCACAGCCTCGGCATGAAGCGAGGAGGTTGCCTTTTCGATCTGTTTCCAGGGAACCGGAGAAAGCATGGACCGCTGCAGATCTTGATAGATGGCATTGTCGGCCAGGTTCCGATAGGCATGGGACATGATGTTGTCGGCGTATTGATCCCGTTCGGCGGCATGACATTCGGCACAATCCCGAGGGGTGACGACGGGATGGACGTCGAATCCATTGTGAGAAACGGTATCGGGATGTTCGGCGGCGTTACGCGTATGGCATTCGGCGCATCCCACCGTCGTTTCCATCAGGGAATCGGGAACGATTTGGGTCAGAATTTTTTGGTTGCGGTCCTTGACGAGGAGGGCCTGTTTGGGGGTCATGACGGCATGACGGCTTTGCCGCCAGTCGGCCACGATGCCGGGGTGAACACTTTCATGGCAGTCGAGGCACTGACGGGTGGCCTCGCTGACGGGGTTTTCAGCGCCAAGGACTGAACCGGCCGAAAGCAGAAGCCACAGCAACAGCATCGATAAAACGACAGGCGCGCCCTTTGCCGAGCGCGTCCACTGGATACGGCAATCTTCGAAACACATGGTCCCCCCTCATGAATTCGATATGACCGGTCATCGGCATGGGACGGCATCGGCCCTCAGCAGGAACACCGTTTCAAGGCGCATTGGATAATTTCTACGGCCGAATCGAAGGACAGGAATTCGGTGTTGATCACCAGGTCGTAATTGACCGGATCGGCCACATCGGCATTGAAGGACTTGCGGATAAAAGCCTTTCTGCGGGCTTCCCGCATGTTGACGCGCTTCTTGGCTTCTTCTTCCGAAATTTTGAACAGGCGGGCGATGTTCTGAATCCGCACCTCGAGCGGTGATACGATCCGTACTGCCAGCCGCTCGGTCGGCGGAATGATGAAATTGGACCCACGGCCCACGATGACGGCGTTTCCGTGTTTGGCGATGACACCGACAACCCGCATCAAGTGCTCCAGATACACCCCCGGCCACAGATACCGCTTGTTGACGATAGAGGCGATGAAATCTTCCACGCCCGAAAGCCGTTCCTTTTCGATCGACTCGATCACCGACGCACTGACATCCGCACTGTTGGCGATTTCGGTGATGATGTCTCGATTGAACAGGTCATAACCCATTTTTCGAGCGATGCCTTCGGCGATGATCTGCCCGCCGCTGCCCGGCTCGGAAGAGATGGTGACCACGGTAATCGCCTTCGTGTCGCTCGGGCTGTCCTTCTTGTCTTTTCGGCCCCATTTGCCGACCACTTCCTGAATGAAAGCTTCGAAGGACTCCTGATGCTGCTGTTCTTCCTGGTTCATAGGCACCTCGTTTGAAAGGAATCATCATTTTTGATGGGCTCACAAAAAGTCGATCTACCCCCGATTTTCAGGTATTTCCGGGCCTGAGCATGGGGGCGGGTACGCCTTTTGATGCTGCAGCGGAA
>CAZJXF010000060.1:0-19986 GCA_964549995.1 uncultured Desulfatirhabdium sp.
ACGAGCTCGGGCGGCTGAGTTTATCCGATGCAACGAAAAAGGCGTGTCTCCCCCCTCATGCGCCTCGGATGAAACTTGATGACTCTTTGCGAGATCATCATTGCTCGAACGAATGGAGAAGGAGCAGCCGTGAAACTTCCGCATATCTCTTTAAACCTGAACATCCGCCAGAAGATCGTCGTCGGGCTGACCAGCGTCATGGTCATCATCGGCTCCATCGGTATGATATCGTATCGGTATTTGCTGGAAATCGAAAGCAAACAGCATTTCGTCGAAGCGGCCGACGATCTGGCCAGCATCATTCTCGAAATTCGCCGCTACGAAAAGAATGTGCTCCTCTACGGATCAGCGGACGACATGTCCGAAAACGGAAAATACCGCAGCGAGGCCATGCAACTGGTGCGAAGCGTCATTCCAGAAGTTCGGGAATTCAAGGGATCGAGTTTCCTTGCCCGCATTCAGCAGGAACTCGAGCGGTATGACATGTTGATGCAGCAGATTGTCTCCAACAGAAATCAGCAGCCTCAACCCCCGATTCCCCAGATTGAGGAGCAGCTTCGGGAAACCGGAAAGGCGCTTGTGGATATTTCGCAGGAGCTTGTGCGCTTCGAACGGCAACGGATCTTGACCATCATCCGAAGTCTCAAAGCACAGCTCATCTTTTCCATGATCGTCTTCGTGGTGATGGGTGCCGCCCTGATTCCGTTCACGGCCAAAAAGATCATTCGACCGTTGCGATTGATCGAAGAGACCACCAATCGCATCGCCAAGGGGGATTTTCGACCGGCCCCGGTTCCGCATCTTGGGGATGAGACCCAACAAGTGATTGAAGCTTTCAACCGAATGGTGGCCGAATTGGAAAAACGCCAGGATCAGCTGGTTCAGGTCCGAAAGCTGGCTTCTCTCGGTACGATGGCCTCCGGTGTCGCCCATCAGCTGAACAACCCGCTGAACAACATTTCGACTTCCTGTCAGATCGCTATCGAGGAACTCGATGGCGGCGATCGGGAGTTTTTGAAACGAATGCTTGCCAATGTTACCCAGGAGGTCCAGCGGGCAAGGGACATTGTGCGGGGGTTGCTCGAGTTTTCAAGAGTGAAGGAATTCCAGCTGCTGCCCACCCCCCTGAAGTCCATCGTGGAGCGGTCTCTTCGGCTTTTGTCCAGCCAGATTCCTTCTTCCATCGATATTCGCGTGGATGTTCCAGAAACGATGGTACTCGATCTCGACAGCCAGCGTATGCAGCAAGTGTTTCTGAATTTGATCGAAAATGCCGTGCATGCCATCGATGAGGGGCCCGGCTGGATTCGAATCCGGGCAGATGTGGATCGTTCGGCGAACCAGGCGCTCATCCAGGTCGTCGACAGTGGACCCGGCATTGGGGAAGAGGTCATCGGTCGTATTTTCGATCCGTTTTTCACCACCAAGGATGTCGGTAAGGGGACAGGGCTGGGTCTTTCGATGGTGTACGGCATCGTCGAGAAGCACGGCGGGACTATTACGGCCGAAAACCAATCGGATGCCGGGGCCTGTTTTACCATCCGGATACCGCTTTCCCAAAACAACCGCCCGGGGAATGCATCATGAAGGCAGGCTCGATACTGATTGCCGAGGATGAAGCCATTGCCCGGGATAACCTGCATTATATCCTGGAGAAGGACGGCTACCAGGTCGTTTCGGTGGAAAACGGGAAACTCGCGATCGAGGAGCTTCATCGTCGCGAATTCGATCTGGTGATGACCGATCTGAAAATGCAACCGGTCGGCGGTATCGAAGTCCTGCAGACGGCCAAGCAGCTCTATCCGGATATCGAGGTCATCGTCATCACCGGTTACGCCACCGTGCAATCGGCCGTTCAAGCCATGCAGTCCGGGGCCTTCAGCTATCTGGCCAAGCCCTATCAAATCGAAGAGATGCGGGTGCAGGTCCGGCAGGCGATGGAGAAGCGGGCGCTGAAGGCCGAGGTGAAATCTCTGCGAAAACAGATTGCCGACAGTGCCCAGCAACTGAGTCTGATCGGCAACAGCAGCGCAATCGAAAAGCTCCGTCAGACCATCGATCAGGTGGCGCCAACGGATTGCAATATCCTGATTTTCGGAGAAACCGGCACTGGAAAGGAACTGGTCGCCCGAACCATTCACGCCAAAAGCCTGCGGGCGGACAAACGTTTCGTTGCCATCAACTGTGGGGCGTTCACCGAAGAACTGTTGGCAAACGAATTGTTCGGGCATGAAAAGGACGCTTTCACCGGAGCCAGAAATCTCAAAAAGGGGCTGATCGAGACCGCCTCAGGGGGAACCTTGTTTTTGGACGAGATCGGAGATATGCCCCTGTCGATGCAGGTCAAACTCCTGCGGGTGCTGCAGGAGCGGGTGCTGCTGCGGGTCGGAGG
Source organism: uncultured Desulfatirhabdium sp. (assembly GCA_964549995.1). Taxonomy (GTDB): domain Bacteria; phylum Desulfobacterota; class Desulfobacteria; order Desulfobacterales; family Desulfatirhabdiaceae; genus Desulfatirhabdium. The sequence continues at coordinate 2,393 of CAZJXF010000060.1, forward strand.
CACGGTGGAAATTCCGGTGGATGTCCGGCTGATCGCAGCCACCAACAAGGACCTCAAGCAGGAGGCGGCCCAGGGACGGTTTCGGCAGGATCTGTTTTACAGGCTCAATGTCATATCACTGTTCGTTCCGAGGCTTGCAGACCGCAAGGACGATATCTTGCTGCTGGCGCTGCATTTTCTCAACCGATTTGCCCTCGCCCAAGGGAAACGGGTGACTGCCATCGACGACGAAGTGATGGAGATTCTGCTGAGTTATGAATTTCCCGGAAACGTTCGGGAGCTTGAAAACTTCATGGAGAGAGCCGTCGCCCTGGCGAACGGGGACACGATTACAGTGAAGGAACTTCCGGAAGACATTCGAACCTTGGCCCGCAGCATCCATATCCCCAAGCGCGGTTTTCAAACCCTCGAAGAAAACGAAAAAGCCTATATTGCCTGGGTGCTCGAGCAGACCGAAGACAACAAAACCCGAGCTGCGGAAATACTGGGCATCGACCGGGTATCTCTGTGGCGGAAGCTCAAACGCTACGGGATGGCGTGATCGTTTGGGGAAGCGTCGTATGACTTGACATTTTCATCTCCAGGGGTTACGCCATTCCCCATGAGCAATGAATCCAGTAATGAACAAGCCAAGATCGAGATGGAAGATACCAATAATAAAGGACACCGACAGCGATTACGGGATCGTTTTGCAAATGGCGAGGAAAGCTCTCGCTCAGAGGAAGCCCTGCTGGAGCTTCTGCTGACCTATGCCATCCCGCGAAAGGATGTTCAACCTCTTGCCAAACGATTGATCTCGGAATACGGCAGCCTTCTGGCCCTGCTGGAGACTTCGATGGAAACGCTTTGTCAGTCCGACGGCATTAAGGAGAATAGCGCGGTCCTTCTTAAATTGGTTGATTGGATTCGACAGCATCATGGCCCCAAACGGTTTGGCAATGAAGCACTCAAGCCACCGAGGCAAACCACGCTGATTGAGGCCATTTCCCCGGAGTTGGAGCAGGCACCTTCGGCGGTCGCTGAACCGCGCCGTAAAAAGGTAATCCAGAGGCACGGCACGGAGATGTTCGGCAAGGCCGTGCTCAAGGAGGCTATCCAGATTCTGCCCAGCCTTCCGGATAGTGAGTCGCTGGATGAAATACGTTCCTTTCTTCGTGCCAAGCTTCATTTCAATGCAGAACAAACCCGGCAACGATACGCCAATTACATCACGCGCAGGATGTTCCCGTATGGCTATGCGGACAGCCCATTGCGTTCTTTTGCCAAGGCTTTTCCGAATACCCAGGAACTGCGGGATGTCTGCTTCTACCGTTTTCTTCTTTCGGAGCCGCTCGAGGTGGAGATCATCGAAGACCTTATCCTTCCCAACCTTGCCACCGGCCGGTTGAGCCGCGAGCGCATCCGAAAGCGTCTTGCCGAAAAGTTTCCCGAGGCTAAAAGCATCGTGGATTGCGGCAAGGCCATCGTGGATGCCCTTACCGCGGGCGGTGTCGTTAAGGCAGATCGGACCAAGATCAGTTTCGCTTACCGAGAGATTCCCGTGGCATCTTTCGCCTTTGTTCTGCACAGCGAGTTTCCGGAACCGGGCATGTACGACATCCGCAAGCTCGATGAGAATCGCATGATTCGGGCCATGCTCTGGAACCCGGAGCGGCTCCTCCATGCCCTCTATGAACTGCGCAACCAGGGGCTCATCAGCAAGATCTCGGAAATCGATAACATCCGCCAGTTCACGACCAAACACACGCTCGCCGGAGTGGTCGAGAGAATCGTCTCCGGAGGGAAAAAGCCATGAAATCCACCGAGATCATCGAAGCCATTCGCCAAAAGCTCACGGTTCCCGGCGGGCGGCACCTCTATGGCGTTTTAGGAACCTACGCTCAGCTCGACGGCTTCGCCAAGAAGCTGATTCAGGCCAAGACCACCGACGGCGATCCTTTCCCCAAGCCTGTCAACGTAAACCGGGGCATCCTGGATGCCATACCGGACGATGAGTTCAAACAGCTTGCGGAAAACGAGGCCAAGCGACCTGAACCCACGGCAGCGCATGTAGCCAAAGCATTCGAGTGGTTCCTGCGGGCAAATCTCACCGGCAAGGGAATTCTCGTCTTGTCCAATCTGGAGATGCTCTTTGCCTATCACATTGAGCTGAATCTCTTACGAACCATGGCGGCGGACGAAGACCGGGTGCTGCTTCTCTTACCGGGCCGGAGGTCGCGCGGCCGGATCATCATGTTTCATGAAATGGACGAGGGCGACTACACGCTTCCCACGAACCTGATAGCTGAAAACCATTTGTGGGAGATTCGGGAATGAAGGGCAAAGACGTGGAAAACATCGTGCAACAATTGGCCGGCAAGCGCCGGGAGCTGAAACGCCGATTCACCGTTGTCCGTATCGGCGTCTTCGGATCATTCGCTAGAAACGAGGCGAGCCCTGAAAGCGACGTGGATATTCTCGTGGAGCTGGCTGAACCAACATTTGATCATTACATGGACCTTAAATTCATGCTCGAAGATCTCCTCCAGCGGCCTGTGGATCTGGTGATGGCAGACACCCTAAAGCCCAGGTTAAAGCCGATCATCGAACAGGAGGTGGTGTATGCATAGAGACCCCTCCTTGTATCTGGACGATATTCTGGGAGCAATCGCCCGAATCCGCGAATACACGATTTCCATGAGTTATGAGGATTTTACCCGTGACCGCAAGACCCAGGACGCAGTCGTTCGCAATCTCGAGGTTATCGGAGAGGCGGCAGGACGCCTGCCGGATGCAGTCAAGGAGCGGGCCGCTGAAATTGAGTGGCGCAAGATTGTAGGGTTAAGGAATCTTCTCGCCCATGAGTATTTCGGCGTCAGTCTTCCGGTTGTCTGGGATGTGGTGCAGAACAAACTGGGCGCGCTCGAAGTTGCCTGCAAGAAACTTCTTCAAACCGAAAAGTCCGGATCAAAGGAGCGGAAGTAGATGGCCAGACGCAAGCCTGACAAGAACATGAGCCTTTTCAACAATGAGGTCCCGAAGATGCCCGAGAGCTACTATTCCGGCGACAAGCCGAATCCGAACCTGCGGGCATTCGTGGAGCAGCATCAGAAAAAGCGATCCTACGATCCGGCAACGGACGATTATGATGTGTCCGCATTCAATAAGCCTCAGTCTGTGGCCAACAGGCGAGATGCCATAAACGACCTTCACATTTATTGGTCAAAGAAGCCGTATTCAGCGATAAAACAATACATTCGACATTATACAAAACCTGGAGACCTTGTTCTCGATCCCTTCTGCGGATCGGGTGGCACGGCCCTGGCTGCGCTCATGGAAGGTCGCAAGGCTATCGCCATTGACCGTTCCCCGGCCGCGACCTTCATCACCAAGAACTACTGCACGCCCGTGGATGTAGACGAACTTCAAAAGGCCTTCGAGGAACTCAAAGCGAAGGTCAAACCGGAGATCGACTGGCTCTACGAGACAAAATGCGACCGCTGCGGCGGCAAGGCGACCACGGCCTATACGGTCTATTCCCAGGTTTTTCAATGCCCACGATGTTTAGAGAAGGTTCCGCTATTCGATTGCGTGGAGGTCGAAAGCCAAACAGCCAAGGGCAAGCCAACGAAGATCAACGCCTGCCCTTATTGCTACAAGCGGGGCATTGTGGAGGAGATCAGCACCCGGGCGGAGAAGTTCGGCGCCGTGCCGATGCTGGTGAGTTATCTCTGCGAAAATGGCTGCAAACCTGCCCGAGGCGAACGGCGGCATAACGACCCGGACATAAAGAAGCGGATGTACTTTGAAAAATATGACCTTGGGAAGATCCGGGAGATCGAGGGGAAAGAGATACCTCATTGGTATCCCAAGGATCGGATGATGCACGCACCAAAGGACCAAGAGCGGTGGGGTTTGCTTTGGCGTCCCTACCTGACAGGCGTGGATCGGACCTGTGATTTCTATACCAAACGATCACTTTGGGCGTTGGCTCTATACCGAGCGTCCATTTTGCAAATGGAAAGATCTAAGGACAGATTGCTCTTTGCTTTCTCCGGAGCGCTCTGGAATGCGTCCACGATGTACCAAGAGCGAGAAGCCGGAGGGGGGCCGTCCAAAGGAGTTTATTATGTGCCACCCATTTTTCGTGAAGTCGCTGTTAGCACTTTAATTGAACAGAAAGTCCAAGTCCAATTGAGGTCCCACGATTTATGGCATCCGGAAAAGTCAGATCTGCAGGTCATGATTTCAACAACGAATTCAGCATATCTGGATGATATCCCAGGAAACTCAGTTGACTACATCTTTACCGATCCACCTTATTCGTGGAAGGTTCAGTTTGGAGAATCTAATTTCCTTTGGGAGTCATGGCTTAAATTCGACACCAACTGGCACGACGAGGAGATCATAGTCAACGAGGTGCGAGGAAAATCCGAGGAAGATTGGGCCAATATGATGCGGATGGTGATAGCCGAGTGTTATCGGGTCCTAAAGCCCGGAAGATGGATTTCACTTTGTTATCATGACACATCTGAAGGAACATGGGAGCTTCTTCAGGACATAATGGCCGAAGAAGGATTCATATCTGAAAAATCGAAGGAAGTTCTTTTTATAGAAACGGGGCAAAAGGCATGGAAACAGACCGTCGCGGATAAGGTTACAAAAAGGGATCTCGTACTGAATTTCCGTAAACCAAAACGTGGCGAAGTGGCTGCTCCCATTCATGTTATTGGCAATAAGGATGAAACTACTTTTAACGAGAAAATTCGAGAGATTATTCGCGATGTTGTCGGTGCTCATCCCGGCAGTACAAAGGACCGCATTTATGACGAGGTCGTAAGCAGGATGGTTCGTACCGGCCAGATGGAGGCTCATGACTTTGACGAGCTTCTGAGACAGGTGGCCGATGAAGTCAAAACGCCGGTCATGAAGAACTTATTTGAAAAAAAAGAACCAGACTTGTTTGGCACCCACGAAATAGGCCGCTGGTACCTGAAAGAGACCGAGTTGGTAATCGCCGATGCTGCCGAAAACGCCAGAGAGGACGCGGCGGCCGAGAAAATAGGTGTGTTCATCAAGGGATTTCTCAAGAAGAACCCCGGAGACGAAGGCGTCCACTACAGTGACCTTTTCGAGAACTACATCTACGCGGTCAAGGACAAGCCGCGCCGCCAACTGGCGGAATTTCTGCCCGACTATTTTTATAAAACCGAGCAAGGAACCTGGCGGCTTCCCGCCTCCGAGGAAGAAGAAAAGGCCAAGCGTGAAGCCCGTGTCAAGGGCCTGGGCCGGAGGGTGAAGCGCTACATCGCCCAGCTTGAACAGGGCGCTGTCATTCCCGACCACGAGCGGCCGAACGACGCCACCCTCGCCGAGTGGATACGCCACTGCAAGCGGGCCGGACTCTACGAGCAGGGCAAGCTCTTGTACGAGAAAGGTGGACTCAATCCCGACAACCTGCCCGAGGAGGTCATGGTCAACGTCGAGGAAGATTACCAGGTTTGCGCACGCATGCTGGCGCGCGAGGCAAGCGAGCCCAAGCGTCGCGGCAGAAAACCAGGAGCGGCATAGATATGGGCAACTATTATTGGATGCCATCCATAAAGATAAGGGGCTATCGTCCATTCGATGACATCCTGATCCGACTGAAACCATTGCAGATTCTCGTTGGAGCCAATGGGTCTGGGAAGTCTAGCCTTTTTGAATTTCTGAGGTTCATTCGCGATGCCTGTTATCAGGAGATTCCACCTGAAATTGTTGAGGGAACTATTGGGCAGCAAATTTTCCATAAACCAGGTCCTGACAAGCTCTGGTGGAGTACGGAAATCGATCTTAGGGAAAAAGTGCCGCTCTATTACCAGGGGGAATTAATGGGGCCGATTGGCTCCACAAAAGTTATCTTTGAAAGGGTAATAACCAAAAAGCCTCTGCATGATGGTTTTGATAAGGGCTATACCTTCATGAATTTCAAAGACGGCAAAGGGATGGTCCGTGATCCCAAAGATAAACAGTTTAAACGTAAAGAGTGGGATCTCAAAAAACCGAACCAACTTGGCCTTGGAGCAATAACCGATTCCAGTCTTGTTACGTTGTTTAACCTAAGGGAATATATCCGGGGATGGCGGTTTTATAATTCCTTCCATATCAACAATGAAAAAATCAGGAAATCAGTTCCCACTAGTCAGCAACCTGTTCTTCACGAAGACGCAGGCAATCTGAGTGCGGTACTGTTCAACCTGATGACAGAGCATGCCGAATCATTTGAGGAGCTCAAATCCGTTATCAAAGCCGCCATTCCGGGATTCAAAGATCTTAACGTAAAGGCAAGGGGTGGACCTGGAGAAGTCATTGCATTCTGGCAGGAAAAAGCCATCGATACAGATTTGAGTTTAGCGGATTTATCCGATGGAACCCTGCGATTTATTGCGTGGGCGACTTTATGCATGATGCCTTCTCCGCCAACTTTGATCTGTATTGACGAGCCAGATCAGGGGGTTCATCCAAGGACTTTGCCTATTCTATCCGGCCTATTTGAAAAGGCATCTCAGCGAACCCAAGTGATTTTGGCGACTCACTCCTCATATTTTCTCAGCCAGTTTGATCTTAAAAATATCGCGGTCATGAAAAAGGAAGCCGGTAAAAGCGTGTTCATTAAAGTTAGCGACTCCCAGACCCTGCTGGATAACCTCGAAGATTTTGGCCGAGAGGAACTGGAAAAAATGCATCGGACGGATGAACTGGAGGCCTTGGCATGAGTGAAATTTTTGTCTATGTTGAGGGACCCAGTGATCAACTTGGCATGCGGGAATTGTTTGCCGAAGTCATCCAACTTGCAGGACAAAAAGGAAAGACGCTCGATTTCTATCCGTTGAACGGTAAGGAAGCTCTCCTCAACAAGGGGCCGACACGCGCCATCAATATTTTGAGAAATAAACCAAATAGTTATGTTTTTCTTGTTCCCGACCTTTATCCCAAGAACACACCCTTTCCTCATAGAACCTTTGCTGAATTGAAAAGTGCTTTGCATCGAAGATTTAGCGAAGAGGTGCAACGCAAGGGATGCGACGATCGGCTGGCGGACCGTTTCTTTGTGCATTGTTTCAAATATGATCTGGAGGCCTTGCTTCTGGCCTCGGAAAAACCGCTCCTTGCCCGGATTGAGAGATCAAAATTCTCACAATCCTGGGCAAAACCAGTTGAAGACCAAAACCATGATAAGCCGCCAAAACGTATCGTTGAAGCGCTTTTCAGCGATGTTGGCAAGAAATACAAGGACACGGCAGACGTACCATGGATACTCAAGCGGTCGAGGCACCAGGACCTTGCAAATAAATGTCAACAAAACTTTAAACCTTTTGTCGAGGATCTGCTCAAAGTTCTCGGGTTGGAGCCATTATGAAGCAGGAAGATCTATTTACGCAACGCCTTGGACTTGACGAGATCTGCACGGTCCCGGACAAGATCATTTCCGTCTATTCCCTGGAAAAACATGTCTGGGCCGACTCGAACTCCGAAGCCAGCCGCAAAGCCCGCAAGCCGGAGTTGCAGACCATTGAGGAGTTTCAGATCGATCCGGTCCGGCCGTTCCTCACGGACATCTTGCGCAATATGGCAGCTCCCTGGAAGCGAGAGCGCAAGGAGAATCCGGTTGGTCAGGGGTATTGGATTCAAGCGGAGTTCGGCTCCGGTAAATCACACCTGCTCTGCTGTCTTTCCGCATTAGCACTTGGACGGAAAGAAGCCTGGGACATCGTCAAAAAGAAGGAGGATGCCTCCGGCCGCGGCAAGCGCGAGTCTCTCTACCGTTTCTGGGAGGAGGGTATCGAGGCCAAGAGCGGCAAGGGCACCAAAGGCATCTTTGTCATCGTCAAGACGCTGGTAGGAGCAGGTAGCGGCACAGTGGGTTTGACTGATAAGGGGCGTAGGCTCTCTGAGTACATCCTCGATGCGGCCAAGGAACAGATACAGGTCGAGATTGGCAAGAATATTTCCTTGTATCCGGTGGAGCTGCTGGCGGATCGGTTCATTACTGAGGACCTGGAGCGCTACCGCAAAGACCTGGCCAAATTTCTGCGCGATCCAAAATTCTTCGACGAGGATGAATTTGAAGAGATTGACGACTTTATCCGCACCATCCAGCAGAACAAGACCCCGGAATACAAGCGGAGCTGCGGGAACAAGCTCTGGCGCTTCTACACCGAATACCTGAAAGTCCAGCCTCAGATCGCCGCCGAGACCGAAGAGATTCTTAAACACATGGTGGAAACGGTTCTGGCCGAGGGGTATAGCGGGGTCCTGTTGGTGTTGGACGAGGTGTCCCTGTTCATGAAGAATCGGGACGAGGATCAGCGGACCGACGACGAAAAGACCCTGGTCGTGCTGTCCAACCGGCTGGCGAAAATCCACAACCTGCCCGTGTGGACCGTCTGCGCTGCCCAGCAGGCGATCGAAAGCAAGATGGGCGTCAAGAACATCATTGCCGATGACCGGCTGAAGCAGGTGAAGTTGCTCGAAGAGGACAAGGGCTATTACGACATCGTTCTGGCGCGCGTCAGAGAGATCAAAGAACCTGCTGCTATCAGCAATTATTACCTCCATTACAAACGCGGATTTACCTGGCCGAACAGCATCGGCGAGCAGGACTTTCGCCACTTCTTCCCTTTCCACAAGCCAGCCATCGAGGTCTTGAAGGCGATCACCTATGAGCTGACCACGACCCGCTCTGCGATCCATTTCATGCATCAGACCCTGAAGCATCAGATCAAGAATAAGGGTCAGGAGCTCATCCGCCTGTGGGAACTGTTCGACGAGGCTGTTCGATACGAGGAGGACCCGAGCGGCGTGCATGCCGGGCTGGTGGCCATCAAGACGAAACGAGAGACCGACTACCGGGCTTACGAAGCCTGCAAGCGCCAGATTGACGGTCTGACCAAGGGATACTTGAAGGTCCACCGCGACAAGGCTGTTAAAGTTATCCAGACCCTTTTCCTCTACCATATTTCCCGCACGCGCCAGCAGGGTATCACGCCCGAAGAAATCGCCAACTCGGTGCTCATCGAGCGGGATGCCGATGCGAATCCGGATGAAAACAACCAGCACTATGAGACCATCGCCGACAACCTCAAGAAAGAACTGCGGCAGATCGTCCAGGCATTCGATGAGGAGAAGCGACCAAGGTACCGCTTTGACCCCGTCTTTACCGGGGTCGATCCGAGGGATGAATTCCAGAAGGCCAGAGACGAGGCGGAATCCAACGAGGCCATGCAGAAGGAGGCCTGGGACCATCTTCTGGCGCTCGACGAGTGGCCGGTGCGCACCCGCCAGATGACTATAGATTTGTCCAGCGGAGTACGGTCCATCTTCCGGGACATCGCGCCATTTATTGCGCCGTGGGAGGACCGGGGTGCAGTCCGATCAGGGGATCAAGACCTCGATATCGTCTGGCAGGGACGGCAGATAACCGGCCGTATAGGCATGCGCGATCTCGGGCGAATGTTTGCGGACAATCAGCCCTTGCCGCCAATTGAAAGCGACCAGACGGATTATGATTTCGCTGTCTACATCGGTACGCGGAATGTCGCCGACACCTCGATTCTCAAACTGATCGAGCAGCGCAAGGACCCTCGCGTTCTTCTCTGGACTCCGGCGGAGCTGACCCAGGAAGAACGCGACCGGCTCATCGATTTTGCTGCCTACCGCAAACTCATTTCCGACTGGCAAGGCAAGGAAACCGAGGATGCGGTGGCGGTGGTCAACTGGGTTTCCAATGCGCTTCAATCCGATCTCGCCAAGATCATGAAGATTGTGGATAACAGCTACGCCCGGGGCCGCGTGGACGCAATGAACAACACCCAAATGGAGTTCCGTGTGGCCGGCGAACTGACGTCTATCTTAACGCCACTGGTGGATCGGGTGCTTACCGCCGCCTATGTGTCCAGGGACATCAAGTTCGATCCGCCCTTTATATTCCGCAAGGAGGAAGGGGTCAAGGTGATCAACGGCATCGTCAAGACCGGCCGGATTCCCAAGGGGGCGAAGCCCAATCAGAACATAAGCGCCGCGCAGAACTTCGGCTTCGGCTTGAATATCATGAAAAAGAGCGCTGAAAAGGAGCTGGATGTTTCGGGTAACACCTATGTACAGGACATGTGGGCATTCATTGATGACAAGCTGACCGACGACGGGCAAACCATGAAGGTGGACACCCTTTACAAAAACTTCATGGGCATCGGAGGGCCGAAGGACTATGGACTCACCCGGCGCATGATTCAGATTTATCTGCTTTGCCTCGTCCGGGAAGGCCGAGTGCGCGTCACGGTGGGGTCTAAGGCCGGGTTTGCCATTCCTATGCTCGATTACTCCAATATAGCGGATGTGGATTTTTCGACCAAGGTGTTGGATGCATTGGGCGAGATTCAGAAGGTAGCCAAACCCGAGAATTGGGAAGTCTTGAGACCGTATGCGGAAAAACTGCTCGGCATCGAAATCCCGTCCACTCAGGACGACGCTATTATTTCCGAACACCGGACCAGGCTGCGGCAACTGTTCGGTCAGGAAAAAGAGTCCTCCTCACGGATAGCGAGCCGGGCTCAGAGCCTGTTTGACGCTCTCAAGTCAGCCAATCCCTATGAAGCGGAACTTGCGCAGGTCGCGAAACTCTTTGCCGCAAACATAGAGGGCGGCGACGACATCCACCTCCTTTTGTACGCCCTTAAAGAGGCCATGGGGTATCAGGCCTTTGATACGAACATAGCGGCACCTGCCGAGGTGGATGATCTTGCCAATCGCCTCAAAAACTACAGGGACATTCGGACATTTCTTGAATATGAGACTGAGCTTCGGACCGCTCATGCCTATTGCGCCATTCCCCTTGGGGATCAAAAAGAACTGGCTGAGGCACGAAAGTCTATCGAAACCGTCCGAACAAAGCTTGGCAGTCTGAAGGACTACATTGATTCCGACGTCAAGCTGAAGACTGAACTCGTGGGCCATTTCCCGCCGGTCGAGGGGGAAAAGGGCACGATTGCCTCGATGATCCGAGATTACTCATCCGTATACCTGCCGATGCACGAATCCGCGGTGAACAAAATCGATGGGAGCCGCAAGAAGATTCTGGATGTCATGACGGGAGCCGATATCAAGGCTCTTAAAGTTCTTGACGGTGTAACGGCACTCCAACCCGCAAGCACGGACGATCTGATCGCTCGCCTAACTCAGCTTCGCGCAAAAGTGTTCGAGTGTCCTTCGCCTTCGCGGGCTTCCGTCGAGGATCAACTGAAAAGCGGCCCGCTGCATGAATGCGGCCTATCGTTTGTGAATGCGTCAACCCATGTGCAAACGGCAGACGAAGCAGCCAGAAAAGCCAGCCAGTTGCTCGACGAGGCGTTTCGGCGAAAGATGGATGTGTTCTTGAATCCTGCGGTGCGGGAACGTCTGGAGCAGGGAAAGTCTGAGCCTGCCATCTCAGGGCTCTTGGCATGTAAAACCACCGATGAACTGCGTGCATATTTTATCAAAGCTGTCCAAGAAACGTCTGATCTTGTGGACATCATTAACAAGTACCTCAAGCGTATCGTCGTTATAAGGGTCAGAATGGCCGATTTCAGGCCCAAAACAGGCACCATCCAAAAAGACCAGGTTGGGAATGTGGCTGAGGAATTCGGCCGCTTTCTGGAATCACAGTTCACCGGTAACGAGGGAGACGACGACTCCCTTCCAATGCTTCAGCTTGAATAAAGGATGAATGCAGAATGATGAACGATGAAGTCAAAAAGAAAAAAGACTTGAGGGAACGAACAAAGGCTTTTGCCTTGCGGATTATTCGGATGTATTCCGCATTGCCCAATACAACAGTCGCCCAGGTAATTGGAAAATAGGTATTAAGATTAGGCACTTCAGTGGGGGCGAATTATCGAGAGGCTTTTCGTGCAAGATCCAAAACAGAGTTTGCAGCCAAACTTGGCGACTGTCTGAAAGAACTGGAGGAAACCTCCTATTGGCTTGAGTTGTTGCAAGATGTCGAGATACTGAGTGCTGATAAATTGAAGGCACTCTATATGGAGGCAAATGAATTAACAGCGATAATGGTCACAAGCATCAAAACCACTCGTTTCAAAAAGGTGGACGATGACTGACACTTCTTCATTCTGCATTCATCATTATGCATTGTCCTCCTGGGTCATCGAAAAATTGGAGGCATTGAAGGATGAGCAAATTCTGCTTGTCCAGGATTCACTTCGCCTTCTTCCTGAAGCCGACGGCGCTGTTCACCGGTTCGCAAACGAGAGCGGCTTCACGGTTATCATCGCTTCCACAAACCTCGTCTTCAGGGAACTCTTTGAAAAGGCAACCGTTTCAAAGGAGACAAAGAAGCTGCTCCTTATAGATCGTGCGCCGGCCCGAAGGAGGGCCCATGCGTCCCTGACAAAGGCGCCTCCCCCTTTCTATCCGGATCTTCTTGCCAGAACAGCGGATACAGCGCGGATCAATATTAGCCTTCGGCAGTTTCTGATCGAAAAGACCGGAGATCCCAACTGGCCTCAAGAGGCGAATGATCCGCGGTTTGCGAGACTGATCACGCGTTCTATCGACGCTGTGCTGAAGGCACATGCGAGCCTGCGGGTGGCTCATCCAACCAGGTTCACGGATCACGATTTCAAGACCATTGTTGCCTATTCGGCATTGGGCGTTCCAGAAGCGGCTTTCAAGCGGCCTGAGGCAAGGATCTACTGGCGTATCGCACTTATCGGGTATCCGGCTCTTGAAGAGCTCGATTCACTTGCCCCGGAAGTGGCGTGTTCCATCCGTAAGGAACTTCGCAACGCCCCGGCTCCATTTTGCTGGTTTGCAGACTTCCCGCCGGAGCTGATTGTCAGGGCTTTCTATCTTTCGACGATATTGTCCCAGCACATTGAGCACTGGAAGCTCCTGCTGACAAGCATTGATCCGGACCTCAAGGCTTTCAGCGAGATGGATACATCGTTAATTGGCGAGGCCGCACCCGAGCTTGTGTCGATTGATCCCCATCGGGCTGACCGTGACCTTCTGGAAGTCGAGGCGTCGTTGTCCAAGGATGCGCTCAACCTTATCCTTCTCGACCAACTGGAACTAATCACGAACGGACGCTTTGCAGAGGTTATCGAGAGCGAACATTATTCAGTCCTTATTCGTTCCTTGGCTCTTTTAGTCGGTCTGGACAGTCTGCTTTCGGATACCCCGCCCCTTACTGCCCATGAGAAACTCGGCCAGGTGCTGTTAGCGGAAGCAGATGGCAAAAAAGACCTGTTTGTCGAACAGCGACCATCGCAAGCCTGGGAGAACCTAAAGACGGCATATCGTCTGGTGCATTCAATACGCAACATTCGGGTTGCCCTGGATGGCGCCGTTAAAAATCTGAGCGTGAAACCAGTCTCTGAGTTGACTTTCAAGTGGTTCCGAGCCTTATGGAATGATCGTCGTGTCAACCGCTTGGAGTTCTATCTGTCTGCTCTGGAACGTTTGGTTTTTAGCATCGATTTTCTCCCGCGGCCGGCGAACGATCTGCCACCAGCGTTCCTGGCAGCACAGGAACGGATTCGAGAACGCGTGGGCAAGCTCCGGGACGAGATTCAAAAGACGCTTTCAGTATTGAATGTCCGATACCAGGAAATGGTGGCCGCACAATACAAATCATGGGCTACTTCGGATTCACCGGAAGTAATGTTGACCAGCCAGTTCTTGCGGCGCTGTGTAAAGCCCAATTGGGACCCACAAAGCGAGAAGGCAGTGGTGTTTGTGTTCGACGGCATGCGTTACGACATATGGGACGAGCTGGTCAGGCCCATTTTTGAGGATTGCATGGAGATCATCGCAGATTACCCGGCCACGTCCCTCTTACCTTCAGAAACTCATATCAGCAGAAAAGCCATTTTCGCAGGGGCCTTCCCCGAGTCCTTCGACACTCAACGCGGCGAGGACGCTCTGCTGAAAGAGGCCATGCAACGAGAATTTGGATATGCCGGGAATGTTGAAGTCGTGACCCCCGATGGCATGGGAACAGGCGAGAGCGTTCGATATCGCGCAGGCAATATCGATTTTTTCATTTTCCAGCTTTGTGACAAGGAGCTCCATAAGATTCCCGTGAAAACGTTGCCCGATGGCCGGTGCGTTCCTGGCCGTCCACTGGCGTTCATCTACCAGCAGCATATCAAGGATATCATCGACACCGAGGTTATGGCCATTATTCGTGGCCTAACGCCCGATACCAAGGTGTTTGTGGTTGCCGACCATGGATTTGGTGCTATCGGTCGCGAACGAATCCGAGTTGATATTCAGTGGCTGAATGAACCCAATGATTGTTTTTATCTGAACGCATGGCTCAGGCAGTCCCTCGGTAGTGCAGGGGCGCCTCGAAAGGTGCGCGATAACGTTTTGGAGTTTACGGTCGGGGATCTGCGGATGCCTGATTCCGGAGAGGCATATGACAGGGCCACGAAACAAAGTTGGCAGAAAAAGTTTGAATCGATCATTTTTCCCAAAACGGGCTATGCCTTGGCACGGCCGAATGCGAACTTCACCCCTGATGCATATTCGCACGGCGGGATTTCGATTCAGGAAATGCTTGTTCCCATGCTTGCCATGCGAGTGAAAACGCCGGAGGAAGGCTTGGTGGTCCTTGGTTCAATTGCCGGACCTGTGGAACTCATTGAAGGCGAAGAAGCCGAATTTAGGATGCCAATTAGACTTTCAGAATCTTATAAACATAGAGAGCTTCGAATAGAGGCACAAGCCGTATATCAGACCAAGGAATCAACGCCAGCCCTCTCTTCATTAGTTCAATATGTCGCTGCCGCGGGAGGAGAAGTCGTCTTCCGGTTTGTACCTGATGCGACCGACGCTTCGGACGAAGAGCGTAAAACAGGCATTATGGAGAGGACGCTGAGGATCAGCGTTACCTATCGTGAGGCCCAGCGCTTGGTTAGAAAGGCGCGATCCGTTCGCTTCTCTATGCGCCTGAATTCTGAAAAGATCGTTCGCCGAGTACCGGCGCATCTTGGGAAAATATTGGGTTTGACCCCAAGGAGCATGAAGTGATGCCGGATTTCAATACCTCACTCAAATCGACATGCCCGGCATGCCACCCAAAATCGATCCTCGCGCTTCTTGTGTTGTGGGTGGAGGAATGCGGATGAACCTAAAGCTCAAAGAGGTCTTCAGAGGGAAGGTCGTCAACAAGGCTCATACAATTAACACAGGGGTTGATGAATTCCCGCGCTATGTTTTGGAGTACCTCATCGACAACTACTGCTCCGAAGAAACCTTTCACGAGGACATGGAAAAGGTCGTCAGAAGGCTAAAAGAGACCTTCGTATACGGAGCCGAGGCCGAAAAGATCCGCCATTACATTCGTGAAAACCGCAGCCATTCGGTAATCGCAAGTCTGGAAGTGCGGCTGGTTGAAACGGAGGACAAATATTGGGGTGCCATTTCGGCCATCAACGAGAATTTCGTGAATATTCCAGAAAGCATCGTCCGCCAATACCCAATGCTGCTTTCCGGCGGGATGTGGGGCACTATCGACCTGACTTACGACGAGACAGAAATACACAATAAGAAAATCAGGCCATTCAAAATCACAGCATTTACGCCTTTTCAGGTGAGCGTTATCAATTTGGATGAGTTCGTAGAACGTCGAAGGGAGTTTTCCACTGACGAGTGGATCGATGTATTGGTGAATTCCTGTGGCCTGGACCCGGAGGGGATGACCCGGAGGCAAAAGCTACTCTACCTATGCCGTTGCATTCCCCTTGTGGAAACCAACGTCAATATGGTGGAACTGGCACCTCGGGAAACTGGCAAGACCTACCTCTATCGAAATATCTCATACTATGCCCATGTTCTGTCTGGCGGTAAAGCGACTCCCGCCCAGCTTTTCATCAACCTGAATACGGGTAAGATCGGTGAGGTTGGGGTACGGGATGCAGTTGTGTTCGATGAGATTGCAAATACTGATTTTACGGACCCGAGGTCATTCGTAAGCATCATGCAGGGATATATGCAGGATGCGAAATTCAGCAGGGGCAAGAAGGAAATCCTGGCTTTCGCCAGTTTGGTGTTTGTAGGCAACTTGGATGTTCAAGGCAATCTGCCGCACGAGAAGTATTACCACCTCTTTGAGCCGCTGCCTGATTTTATGCAGGTTATCGCATTTCTGGATCGCATTCATGGTTATCTGCCCGGTTGGGAAATCCCGAAACTGGCACCCAACAGTTACTCGAAGGATTATGGATTCATAACGGATTATTTCTGTGAAATCATGCACGAGCTCCGGCGCATTGACCTCCTGGGTATGGTTCGCTCGCGCTTTGAGGTAGTGGATCACGCCCGAAGGGTACACGGTGTTTCGGGTCGAGACCTGCGGGCAGTGATGAAGATCACATCCGGGTTACTGAAGCTGCTGCACCCTGACGGCCGGATTACCGATGAAGAACTTCAAGATATCCTGGGATTGTCCTGTGAACTGCGGCAACGGGTGCGGGACCAACTCCATTTGATTGCGCCTGGCGAGTATGACCGTATCTCCTTGGGAGCAATAATGAAGCCCTCGGGAAAACAAGTGGTACCCGAGCTCCCGGACAGCAAACGAGTTCAACGCGTAGCGCTTCCCGAGAAACCGTCAGTGGGTGAGGTTATCGGTCTGGCCGTTGAAGGAGACCACGGTTGTATCTTGCACTTTGAAATGCAGGCGACCAAAGGGTCTGGCCGCATCGTGCCGCTTGGGTCTATACAACGGGTCATGCGGGAAAGTATCGAGGCCGCAGCTCAGTACATCCGGGCAAAGCACGAGGACCTCGGCATAAGCGCTGAATGGCGAAAGAGCTTCGATGTAGCGGTGTTGGCAACCTTTATGGGTGTACCCAAGGAGGGGCCATCCGCCGGCATCACAATTGTTGCAGGGATCGTATCCGCCTTGAAAAAGGTCCCCGTGAGAAACGACCTCGCCATGACGGGGGAGATTACGATCATGGGAAAGGTGCTTCCGGTAGGCGGTATTCAACAGAAGATCCGGGCTGCCTACGATGCCGGGATCAGGGAGGTTCTTTTACCGGCTGATAATCTGAAAGAAGCGGAAGGATTACCTTCCTATGTGCTCGACGGGATCAAGCTAACCCCGGTAAGTAACATTGAGGAAGTGATCACAATATCTTTATTATAGTAAGAACTCGGTATCCAAAAGAAAAATGGAATGGTCCTTTGGCAGGAATGACCTTAGAATATGCCCTAATTCCGCCATCGTGCGAATGAATTTCGGTATTTTTGAAGAAATGACATCGAAAGCTTAACAGAGAAAGATTTGATGGACTCGCAAAAAGTCGAATGCTCTTGGTTGACCCGCCCTCCTGCTGGAAGCCCGGCATTGGAAAAAAATCGGTAAGAGGCAACTTTTTGCGAAGCCGTCATGTATAGGGCCAGATGCTGAAAAGGATAGCTCGTTTCGAAGGGTATGAAACGGGTGGGGAAAAATGAGGGCGATGGTTATCGGAAGGGGAGATCGAACCAACATTCGATGATTGGAAGCTGAATGGTCCCAACGGGGTTCGAACCCGTGTTTCCGGCGTGAGAGGCCAGCGTCCTGA
>CAZJXF010000061.1:0-19953 GCA_964549995.1 uncultured Desulfatirhabdium sp.
TTATTACATACTGTAATTTCAGTTAGTTAAAAATCGACTTTTTGCGAGACCATCAGGAATGACGGCTTCGCAAAAAGTCAGTAAGTCTCCAATGAACCCCCTCGCTCCCACTCACCTCCTTCCTTTCCTCCAATTTCCGTCTTGATCCAGGGAATCTTCAGGTCGTATTCTTCCAGACAATTCCGGTTATTGGCGTCAAAGACGACATCAATTCGAAAATTTCAGAGATCTGCTGGAAAAGATCCCTTCATCGGTTTATAATATGGAGAAAGGCAAAGGATGTTTCGCTACCCTCCGGAGATGAACATGCGAATTTTTTCCAGATAAATGCCGTAGTTCAGAACGTCGGCTTGCGTTCGACCGCGTAGGCGCGTCCCGGCAAACCGCGCCTACGGACTTTCGCACGTTCGCACTACGCACCAGGCATTACACATCTTGCACGTTTAGGATCAAGGAGCCCCTGTATGTCGGAGGAACTCAATATCAGCCGCCCGACCGTGGACCCATCCCATAGCAATCTCGATATGATTGTCACGGCATTTTTGCCGAATCTGAAACACATCGAAAACCGATTTGATCAGATGGCGCTCGATATCCGAGAATTGCGAATCGATCTGAAGGATGTGTCCAACCGCGTGGACGCTCTCGAAAAACGCATGGACAAGTTCGAGGTTCTGGTCGATCAGCGCTTTGAACAATTGTCGTCGGATTTGAGGGAGTTCAAGGGGGATGTCAACCGACGTTTCGAATTGGTCGACAAACGATTCGAACAGGTCGACAAGCGTTTTGAGCAAATTGACAAACGATTCGAGCAGATCGATGAACGCTTCAAACAAATCGACCGCAAATTCGAAAATGTCGATCGCCGCTTCGATCAGATCGCCGCATCCATCGAACGGCTCGGCGATAAGATCGATGCCCGCGATGCCCGTCAACGGTCCTTTACCTTACGCATGTTCAGCATCGCTATCAGCATCTCCTTTTTGGGTGTATTGGGCGTGCTGATCAAGGTGTTCAGTCTGGCCCCCTGATGTCCCTATCAACCCCTTACCCCCGTAGCAATCAGGCCCTTTTGGAACATTTCAACGAATCAACACCCCACAGCGACACTCGAAAACGCTGGGAAACCTGCCCCATTGCGGTTGTCGGCATGGGATGCCTCTTCCCCGACAGCCCGAATCCGGATGCTTTCTGGAGACGGATCCTCGAAGGCCGATGTTCTTCCCGGGACGTTCCCGAGCACCGCTGGGGGATTTGCCCGGATCGCATCACCGTGCATCCCCTAAAGCCGGACCGGGCCGTTTCCAAAAAGGCCTGCCTGATCGAAGCCATCCCTCCCGATCTGAGGGGATTCAAGCTTCCCAAATCCTACCTGCAATCGCTTGATCCCCTTTACCATTTCGTTCTGCATGCCGGGCGACAGGCTGTTTCATCCACCCGCCTCGATACGATCGACCCCTCACGCATCCATGTGATTCTTGCAGCTATCGCCCTACCCACGGATACGGCCTCCCGGTTTTCGGATCGCTTTCCGCAGATGGACACCCATCCCTGGGCGGGTCGGGTCACCGGGTACCCGGCCGTTCTCCTCGCCCGGGCCTTGGGCTTTTGCGGAGAAGCCTACACCCTCGATGCCGCCTGCGCATCTTCCTTGTATGCCCTCTATCTGGGCGCTCAGGCCCTCATCGATCACCGGGCCGATGCGGTTCTGGCAGGAGGGGTGTCCCGCCCTGACTGTCTTTACACCCAGATCGGCTTCAGCCAGCTTCGGGCCCTGTCCCCTTCCGGAATTCCGGCGCCGTTCAGCACCGAAGCCGACGGCCTGGTGGTCGGTGAAGGGGCGGGTATTCTTCTGCTCAAACGGCTTTCGGATGCCCGCAAGGCAGGCGATCGCATCCTTGCCGTCATCCGCGGCATCGGCCTGTCGAACGACACACGAGGGAACCTGCTTGCCCCCGACAGCGAAGGCCAGCTCCGGGCGATGCAAGCCGCCTATAGTGCAGCCGGATGGCGACCCGACGATGTCGATCTCATCGAATGTCATGGTGCCGGCACACCGGTCGGAGACGGGATCGAAATCGAAAGCCTCAACCGCCTGTGGGCCTCACTTCCCGGAGCACCCGGCCGATGCCCCATCGGATCCGTGAAGTCGACGATCGGTCATCTGTTGACTGCAGCCGGAGCCGCAGCCCTGATCAAGACGCTCCTGGCAATGACCGAAGGCGTGCTGCCCCCCACCCTGAACGTCACCACAGAAACGGCCCACAAGGCATTCTCGTCTTCACCTTTTCGACTTCAGCTTCTGCCGGAACCGTGGAAGCGCCGCAACCCCTTCACCCCGCGAAGAGCGGCCGTGAGCGCCTTCGGGTTTGGAGGGATCAACGCCCATGTTCTGGTCGAAGAAGACCCGACCCCTCTGACGACACAGCTCGGTCCAACCCGGTTTCCCGATCCCGAGCTTACGCCCGATCCCCATCCAGCGAATCATGGAATCGCCCCTATCGCCATCGTCGGTATGGGGGCATCCATTGCAGGGCTTCCCAACCTGCAGGCGTTTCAGGAGCACCTGTTCCGTGGAAAGAGCGTCATCGCAGATCGGCCCGATCTCCGTCGTAACCGTTGCCATCGGCTGGAAGCCATCCGGGGAGGCTTCATCGAACGGTTGCGTTTCGAGGCATCGGCGTTTCGCATTCCGCCCATCGAAATCGACGACATCCTGGTTCAACATCTGCTGACGCTGCAGGTGGCACGGGAAGCCATCCATGACGCCGCGCTCCCTCTCGGAAAGGAAGCGTTGCTGCGCATGGGGGTGGTGGTCGGGATGGATTTTGACCGGGAAGCCTGTGACTTTCACGGACGGTGGATCGGTTCCAACCCAACAGCTGCCGAATCGATCCCGCCGCTCACCGCAACCCGGACCCTCGGTGCCCTGGGTGGTGTCATCGCCAGCCGGATCGCCCGGGAATTCGGTTGCGGAGGGCCGAGTTTCACCGTTTCGGAAGATGCGCTATCGGGGGTTCGGGCGCTCTCGATCGCAGCGGACCTTCTCTCCCGCTATGAAGCCGATTGCATGCTGGTCGCAGCCGTAGACATCTCTGCAGATGTCCGCTCGCTTGCGATCGCAGCGTCGGGAAGGCGCTTCGGCACGGAACTGATTCCCTTCTCGGTGGATGCCGGAGGAACCCTTCCCGGCGAGGGTGCGGGCGCCCTCGTCTTGAAGCGCCTCGAAGACGCCCAGCGGGACGGCAATCGCATCTATGCCGTCGTCCGAGGCTTCGGCATATCCATTGGAAATTCGGACCATCCGGCATCCGCCTATGAACGAACCCTCCGGCAGTGTTTGAAAGCTGCAGCCGTCCAACCCGATGCCGTCGACCTCGTCTGCGCACACGCGAGCGCCGATCCAGCGGAGGACCGCATGGAGGCGGACGGTTTGGCAGCCGTTTTCCAACGCCATCCGACCCGTGCCGGTATCGTATCCGAAAAACCGGTGGTCGGTCATGCAGGATGTGCAGCGGCCATGACCGGACTCATCCTTGCTTCCCTGAGTCTCTATCATCGCCTGATTCCTCCAATGGCCGCTCTCCCGAGCCGCGTGATCCCCTCCCTGAAACGGGGCGGACTGCACATCCCCCATCGGCTTCAGTATTGGGCCAAACGGCATGCGGATAAACCCCGAAGGGCCCTCACCTGTGCCATCGGCATCGACGCTCAGACGGCTCATGTCCTCTTGGAAGAAGCCCATCGTCCGGATGCAACGATATCCGGCTCGATCTCTCCATCCGTCCTTTCGATCGGATGGGGACTCTTTGTCGTTACCGGCAACAGCGAAGAAGCTCTCCTCACAAAGGTAAGGCAGTTTCGCACCTGGCTGAGCGGACAACCGAACGAGCAACCCATCGCTTCGGTTGCCCGCACCTGGCTGGAATTACAGAAAGCATCTCCTTCGAAAGGACCTTGCCGCATCGCCTTTCTGACCGAAGATCTCCCTACTCTGATCCGTCACAGCCAGCAGGCGGAAGCCCTCATTCGAAGCCGAACCGAAAGCCGCATGATCGGGCCTTCCCGCATCGCTTATCTTCCCCGACCCGTCACCGGATCCATCGCCTTCGTCTACCCGGGCAGCGGCAACCATTCTCCCGGCATGATGCATGGGCTTGCCGCCCATTTTCCGGAGGTCTTCGAGGCGCTGGAAACCGAAGACGGCGGACTCTTCGACCGCCTCCTACCGGACCGGCTCGTGCCTTGGCGAATCGAATGGCCGAGCGCCTGGGAACAGGAAGCCCGTGCGGCGTTGTCTCGGAACCCCGTCTATCCGATCATCGGGCAGGTGATGTTCGGATGTGTGATGAGCCGGATTCTCGGACGATTGGGCCTTCGACCGGATGCCGTCATCGGATACAGCCTGGGGGAAAGCACCGGTTTGTTCGCTACCGGCGCATGGAAGGACCGCGCCCTCATGCTCACGCGCATGAGGGAAAGCTCCCTCTTCACGACCGAGCTGGCCGGCCCTTGCCATGCCGTACGCACCGCCTGGGGGATCGGCCCGGAGGAACCCTTCGCGTGGACCGCTGTTGGGCTGCGATGCCCGGCCGAAACGATCCGAAAGCATCTCACGCCGCAGATGCGGGTTCGCCTGCTCATCGTCAACACGCCCGAAGAATGCGTGATCGGCGGAAACCGAAGCGAGGTCGACGCCCTCGTTCGCCGGATCGGCTGCGATGCCTTCGATATCGAGGGGGTGTCGAGCGTCCATTGCGATGCCGTGTTGCCGGTCCGAGAAGCCTATCGAGCCCTTCACCTTCTGCCCACGACCCCGCCGCCCGGCATCCGCTACTACAGCGCAGCCTGGGCTCGGGTCTATGAGCCGTCCGCAGAGACCACGGCAGACGCCATCACGGCGCAGGCCCTTTCCGGCTTCGATTTTCCTGCCCTGATCCGCCGGAGCTGGGACGACGGCGTGCGCATCTTCATCGAAGTGGGGCCGCACGCCTCCTGTTCCCGCATGATCGACGCCGTCCTGAAGGAACAAGAACACCTGTGCTTTTTCGCCAACTGGAAAGGCGAAGACGAGCTTCTGGGGATTCTCAAGCTCTGTGGGAATGCGGCCGCTCTGGGGCTCGATCCCGATCTTACGACCATTTATGGAAAACCGGCGAATTCCCCGACACCCGTTCGAACGACCGGCCGAGGCGGCTCTCCGGTTTACCGGGAGCGAATTCCCGGCATCTGGAAAACCGCCTCCCAAGCTGCAGGACCGAACACCCAGTCCGCTTCATCCCCCCGTCCCCTCTTCGATCGTTCCCAGTGCATGGCATTTGCCGTCGGAGCGATCGCAGACGTTCTGGGACCCGCCTATGCCGTCATCGATACCTTTCCGGTGCGTGTACGACTGCCGGACGAACCTCTGATGTTGGTGGATCGAATCCTCACCGTGGAGGGGGAGCCCCGGTCTCTTGGCAGCGGCCGGGTCGTGACGGAACACGATGTCCTCCCCGATGCCTGGTACCTCGATGCGGGAAGAGCCCCCGTGTGTATCTCGGTAGAGGCCGGCCAGGCAGACCTGTTTCTGTGCTCCTGGCTCGGCATCGATCTTCAGGTGCGGGGCGAGCGCGTCTATCGCCTGCTCGATGCCGAAGTGACCTTCTTCCGGGAACTGCCCCAACCCGGTGAAACCATCCGCTACGACATCCGTATCGAAAAATTCATCCGACAGGCAAAAACCTGGATGTTTTTTTTCGGATTCGATGGTACCATTGGTGGAAAGCCCTTCATCCGGATGCGCAGAGGATGCGCCGGTTTTTTCACCCCAGAGGAAATCGAAGCCTCGGGAGGTATCCTGCTTTCCGATGCCGAACGGGAGCAAACGAAGGGCAACGCCCCCGAAGGATATCGGCAGCCTCGGTCCCAGGGAATGGAAACCTATTCGGAGCAGCAAATCGAGGCCCTTCGGTGCGGCGATCCGGTTGAATGTTTCGGAGAGGCCTTCGAAGGGATCCGCTTGGCTCGAGGGCTCCATCTGCCTTCGGGAAGAATGCGGCTCATCGACCGGGTTCCCCTTCTCGATCCAGCAGGGGGTCGGTTCGGTTTGGGACGGATCGTCGCAGAGGCAGACATTCATCCCGACGACTGGTTTTTGACCTGTCATTTCATGGACGATCCGGTGATGCCCGGCACGCTGATGTACGAGTGCTGCAGCCATGCCCTGCGGGTGCTGCTGCTGCGGCAGGGATGGATTTCGGAGCATCCCGACGCCCGCTTCGAACCCCTGCCGGGTGCCAGAAGTGTGCTCAAATGCCGCGGCCCCGTCACACCGAAGACCCGCAAGGTCCGCTATGACGTACAAATCTCCGACATCGGGTTTTCGCCGGAGCCCTATGTGCTGGCGGAGGCCGACATGTTTGCTGACGGCAAGCACATCGTCCGGTTCACCGGGGTTTCGATGCGCCTGATGCATGCCGACCGAAAAGGCATCGAAGCCGTACAGGCCCGTATCGAGACGGCCGGATCCTCCCCCCTGGCCCTCACCGCCGGCAGGAATCGTCGGGGAGGACGGGTCTTCGATCGATCCGAGATCGAAGCCTTTTCGCAGGGCGGATCGGCATCGGCCCTCTTTGGAAACGCCTTTGCTTCCCTGGACGACGGCCGCTTCGTCGCCCGGCTTCCGGCCCCGCCCTTTCTGTTTCTGGATCGGGTGCTTTCAGACGAAGCGCCCGGGCTCGGCCCCAAAGCCGGCAGTTCGGTCACGGCCGAGCATGACATCGATCCGGATGCCTGGTACTTCACATCCGGCGGGTGCGGATGCATGCCTTATGCCGTGCTGCAGGAGACCGCGCTTCAGGCATGCGGCTTTCTTGCGGCCCATTGCGGATCGGTGCTCACAAGCGCTGCGGGTTTGCATTTCCGCAATCTGGGTGGAAGGTTTCGGCTGTTTGGGGATGTGCTTCCCAGAACCGGAAAACTCACCATGCAGGCTGGCCTGACCCGGGTGTCCGCCGCCCATGACATGATCATCGAGCGCTTCGAAACCCGGGTGACTCAGGACAACCGCACGGTTCTCGAAGGAGAGACCGAATTCGGATTCTTTACGAAAGCCGCCCTTCGGGCTCAGGCCGGCATTCGCAAACCGGTGATCGCAGCTGCACTTTCCGGGGCCGACCACCTGCAGTACGTAACCGTCGAAAACATCGATTGGAAAGACGTCCCGACCGGTATCCGACAGCCGCAGCCGATGTTCCGTATGATCGATGCCGTTTGCTGTGACACCGGACATCCGGGAGCCTTCGGACTCGGGGTATGGGCGGGCATTTGCACCGTCCGACCCGATGCCTGGTTCTTCAAGGCGCATTTTCACGATGATCCGGTATGGCCGGGATCCCTCGGCCTCGAGGCTTTCCTGCAGGTGCTCCGATGCGGAATGGTTCTTCAGGGACGGGTTCCGGCCGTGAGGGATGCGCATCGATCTTTCCGGTGGACCATCCCATCCGAAAAGGCACACAGCTGGATCTACCGGGGGCAGATTTTGCCCGAAAACGACCGGGTGCGGATCGAGGCCCATATCAAGAGGATCGAAACGGAACCGATCCCGATGGTGACGGCGGATGGCTTTCTCGAGGTGGACGGTCTACGCATTTATGAAATGACCGATTTTTCGGTCGGTATCGTGGAAGAGAACGAATGAACTATCGACAGGTTCGGTTGGCCGGGTTCGGTTACGAGCTTGCGCCCCATGTGCTGACATCGGAGGACATCGAAGATCGGCTTTCCAAAGCCTATGCCGCACTGCACCTGCAGAAAGGGCAGCTTGCGCTGCTGACCGGAATCGAGGAAAGGCGTTATTGGGGACCCGGCATGACGATGCACGAGGGAGCAGTCCGTGCCGCCGAAAAGGCGCTCGAACATACCGGTATCGACCGGAAGAACATCGGTATGCTCCTCTATGCAGGCGTGTGCCGGGACCAGCTGGAACCGGCTACGGCCTGTGCCGTAGCCCACGATTTGGGACTTTCTCCCCGAACCCAGGTCCATGACATCTCGAACGCCTGCTTGGGTGTCCTGAACGGCATGGTGCATGCGGCAAACGCCATCGAACTCGGACAGATCGACGCCGGGCTCATCGTCTCCTGCGAAACCTCGAAGGACATCATGGACCGCGTCATCGATCGGCTGAACGAGGCCCCCGACATGGCCCTGTTCCGAAAGACCGTCGCGACACTCACAGGCGGATCGGGAGCCGTTGCCGTCATCCTCTGTCGTGCCACTGGGCTTTCCGAGGGGCACCGGCTTCTGGGCGGGGTGATCCGAAACGCCGTTCAGTGGCATCGGCTCTGCTGCTGGGGCCCGGATACGGGATTTCCGTCGGATCGAGATCACTTCATGGAAACGGATTCGATCGGTGTTCTTCAAAACGGGGTCCAGCTCGGCATCGACACCTATCGGGACTTTCTCGCCGAAACCGGTTGGTGCCCGAACGGACCGGACAAGGTCGTCTGCCATCAAGTGGGCGCCGCCCATCAGCGGGCCATTCTCGATGCCTTGAAGATCGCTCCGGAGAAGGAGTTTTCCACCTTCGCCCATCTGGGCAACATGGGAACGGTGTCGCTTCCCATGACCGCCGCCATTGCGGACGAACGGGAATTCTTCGAGCCCGGCGACCGGGTGGGTTTTTTGGGCATCGGAAGCGGGCTCAACTGTCTCATGCTGGCACTGAGGTGGTGAACGATGGGAAACGTATCGATCTGCACCTATCCATTTGCGGGAGAATACCCGTTTGACGCTCACACGGTCGACATCGGTGGGTTTCGCTGCCACTATGTCGATGAAGGCGATGGCCCCGTCGTACTGATGCTTCACGGAAACCCCACGTGGTCCTTTTTTTACAGGAGGCTCATCCAGAAGCTTTCTCCGGTTTTTCGAACCGTTTCTCCCGATCATATCGGATGCGGGCTCTCGGAGCGCCCCGAGCCGGGCACCTATCCATTCACCCTCGATCGCCGCATCGAAGACATGGAGCGTTTCATTGAAACCGTCGGCTTGAAGCGGCCGCTTGCCATCGTCGCCCACGACTGGGGAGGGGCCATCGCCACAGCCATCGCGCTCCGACACCCGCAATGGGTAAGCTCCCTCGTCCTGATGAACACGGCCGCCTTCTTCCCGCCCAAACACAAGGGGCTTCCCCTGCGGCTCAGCATCGTTCGCCATCACCCGAAGCTGGCAAAACTGCTGATTCTCAAACTGAATGCGTTCGTGGTGTCGGCCTTGTTCCTCGCTCCGGCCAAACCCTTGGGCCTTGCGGCCATGAACGGCTACACGGCACCCTATCGCAAACTGCGCAACCGGGAAGCCGTCTTTCGATTCGTGATGGATATTCCCGTATGCCCCCAGGATCCTGCCTGGTCGACCCTTTCCTGGATGGACGCATGGGTCGGTGAATTGGATCGGATGCCGGTGCTGCTGCTATGGGGACTTCGGGATGCCGTATTCGACGAGGACTATCTCTTGGAATGGAAGCGGCGGCTTGCCCATGCCGAATCCGTCGTTTTTCCCGATGCAGGCCATTACCTGTTGGAGGACGAACCTGAAAAAGCGGCAACAGCCATCGGGAAATTCTTGAAAAGAAGCGGCCGTTGATTTAGTAGCCCATGACGAATGACTTCAATACCCGAACCCAAATACGGATGACATGATGAACCCTACTTCCGACAGATTGTTCAATGTTGCCTCCCTTCTCGTCAACATGGCCAAGGAGCAACCCTACAAACGGGCCGTCGTCTGTCCGGCGGGACGGGACGAGCAGGGGCGCCTCACCTTCACCCACCTGACCTTTCGCCAGCTCGACATGGAGTCGGATTGCCTCGCCCACGGGCTGGAAAGCATCGGGATCACCAAAGGCGTCAAGACGCTGCTCCTCGTTCGACCTGGGATCGATTTTTTCTCGCTGGTTTTCGCCCTGTTCAAGACCGGGGCCATTCCCATCGTCATCGATCCGGGCATGGGGAAAACCGGCATGCTGCAGTGCATCCGGAAATGTGCACCCGAGGCATTCATCGGTGTTCCCGAGGCCCATGTCGCAAGGCTTCTCCACCGATCGGCTTTCGGAAGTGTCCGGATCAACGTGACGGCCGGCCCCCGCTGGTTCTGGGGAGGGCATACGCTCCGGGAGCTTTTCCATCTGCCCTGGAGCACTTATCCGGTAGCCACCACCCAGCGGGTGGACAAGGCAGCCGTCCTTTTCACCTCCGGAAGCACAGGGCCTGCCAAAGGCGCCGTTTACACCCACGGCAATTTCGATGCCCAGATCAAGACGATCCAAGCCCACTTTCAGATCGGGGCGGACGAGATCGATCTGGCCACGTTTCCTCTTTTCGCCCTCTTCGATCCGGCCCTCGGAATGACGGCCGTCATTCCGGAAATGGATTTCACCAAACCAGCGGAGGCCGATCCCCAAAGTCTGATCGAAATCATCCTGAGCCAGGGGGTAACCAACCTGTTCGCCTCACCGGCCTTGCTGCGCCGCCTTGCTGCTTACGGTGAAGACAACAAGATCGTGCTGCATTCCCTTCGACGGGTCGTCTCTGCCGGAGCGCCGGTTCCCTTCGATACCATCGAGGTGTTTTCGAAAATGCTGGCCGATGGCACCGAGGTCCACACCCCTTACGGTGCAACCGAGGCCGTACCGATCACATCCATCGGAAGTCGTGAAATTCTGGGGGAAACGGCCGCCCTTACCCGCAGCGGATATGGCACCTGTGTTGGAAGACCCCTTCCGGGCGTTCAGTTGGGCATCATTCACATCAGCGATCAACCCATTCCCAAGTGGCACCAGGATTTGGTCCTCGGTCGGACCGAGGTCGGCGAAATCGTCGTGAAAGGGGAACTGGTCAGTCGTCAGTATTTGGACGATCCCGAATCGAACAGCCGGCATAAAATCGCAGACGGGTCTTCCGTCTGGCATCGAATGGGGGATCTGGGCTGGTTCGACGGAAAGGGACGGTTGTGGTTTTGCGGCAGGAAAACCCATCGGGTGCAGACCCGAAACGGCGACATCTACACCATTCCGTGTGAGGCTCTTTTCAACGTCCATCCCAAGGTGTATCGCAGCGCTTTGGTCGGCGTCGGTGCGCCTCCCAACCAGATCCCGGTCATCTGCATCGAACCGGTGCTGGACGATCCGCACATCGATCTCAAACAGCTCGAAACGGAGCTTCTCGAACTGGCCTCCCGCCATCCCCTGACAAAGGACATTCGACACGTGCTGTTTCCGGGAGCATTTCCGGTCGATGTACGGCACAACGCCAAGATCCGTAGGGAAGAGCTGGCCGTATGGGCGGAGAAAAAGCTTCGGGGAAAGACAGAAGGGGAACCGAACCAATGACGTCGCAAGGACAATGGACATTCCACAGAGCGCTCGTGACAGGAGCGGCCGGATTCATCGGGTTTCATCTGACCAGTCGCCTGCTGCAGATGGGGGTATCGGTCATCGGGATCGACAACCTGAACGATTATTATGACCCCAGGCTCAAGGAAGATCGGCTGCGGCTTCTTTCGGCAAACGACCGGTTTTCTTTTCATCGGGTGGATATGACCGACACCCGTGCGATGGACAAGGTTTTCTCAGACCACAAACCCGATATCGTGGTCAATCTGGCGGCTCAGGCCGGGGTGCGTTACTCGCTCACCAACCCGAGGGCCTACATCGACGCCAATGTCGTCGGATTTCTGAATGTTCTGGAAGGCTGCAGGCATCACGGTGTCGGTCATCTCGTCTTCGCATCCTCCAGTTCCGTGTACGGAGCAAACACGCTCATGCCGTTTTCCGTCCACCACAACGTGGATCACCCCGTTTCCCTGTATGCAGCGACCAAAAAGGCCAACGAACTCATGGCCCACACCTACAGCCATCTGTATCGGATCCCTTGTACGGGCCTTCGCTTCTTTACGGTGTACGGCCCTTGGGGGAGACCCGACATGGCCCTCTTCCTGTTCACGAAGGCCATCCTGAACGACCAGCCGATCCAGGTGTTCAACCATGGCAACATGCAACGGGATTTCACCTATATCGATGACATCGTGGAAGGAGTGGTGCGGATCATGGGCCGGCTTCCCGAACCCAATGCAGACTGGAGTGGCGACCATCCCGATCCGGGAACATCTCGGGCTCCCTATCGCATCTACAACATCGGCAACAACCAGCCGGTCACCCTGAATCGGTTCATCGAAACGATCGAAGCCTGCCTTGGAAAGACGGCCCGCAAGATTTACATGGACATGCAACCTGGCGATGTTCCGGCCACTTACGCCGACGTGGACGACCTGATGCGGGATGCCGGGTTCAAACCGGCCACCCCGCTCGATGTCGGCATTGCCAGGTTCGTGGATTGGTATCGGGAATACTATCGGGTATGAAGGCGGGACACGTCATCCCGGTTGCCCCAATAACCCCATCGGGTTGAAGCGATCCGGTATGTCGACGGTCAAGCGGTCATGAGAGCACCAGTGGACACGGCGCGGGTGCTTTATTGACTATTGCGCAATCGATGGCTATGACCTTCGAAAAAGGACGGTAGGTTTCAAGCGAGCCGCATCCACCCATTCGGCTCGACAAAAGGCTCGGATCCATCAGCGCCGCTTTTTCTCGAGCTGACAACGCTCTGCAGAAAGCTCTTCCAGCAGATCCTTGA
Source organism: uncultured Desulfatirhabdium sp. (assembly GCA_964549995.1). GTDB lineage: Bacteria > Desulfobacterota > Desulfobacteria > Desulfobacterales > Desulfatirhabdiaceae > Desulfatirhabdium. Next base: position 12,681 of record CAZJXF010000061.1, read on the forward strand.
GGGTCCAGGTTTCGGAAGTCGGGGTCAAGGTCGCCCACAAAGCCGTCTTCATGCCGGTTTTTCGACAGACGTGCATGAGGGTAAGCAGCTCCTTTTCCGTAATGCCTGCTACGATAACGGCTCGAGGCAACGCCGATCCAACCCCTGCACCAGCCCCGTCCGACCGCTGAAAAAGCTCGCCGACGATAGCGGCTGCATCCTCTGCAGCCGCCCACACCAAGGGTACACCGGCCAGACCCGCCATCGCCAAAACATTCTGGAACTTGGGCTGGGCCTCCCGGCCGAATCCGCATAGCAGCAGCTTTCGGGGGCCGTACAAGACCGTGTTCGAATCGGTCAGCTTTTCGAAACGTGCCTCTGCCATCACTGCCTCCTACTTCCGATCAAGCGATCCCTCTCGGCCATTCGAAGATACGTCACCAGTGATGGACTCGCAAAAAGTCAGTGAGTCTCCAGTGAGCCGCATGGGGGCGGGTACGCCTTTTTCGCTGCATCGGAAAAACTCAGCCGCCCGATCTCGTAGAGCCGGGCATGTAGCCAGACGCTCCAGGAATAAGCATCTCATTGGAATCGTAGGTTTTTCAAACACAAGCCGAAGCATTCTGCATGCCCGGCTCAACGATCTCCGGCGGCTTCAAACAGTTTCCGCTGCAGCATCAAAAGGCGTACCCGCTCCCATGCTCAGGCCCAGAAATACCCCAAAATCGGGGATACAGCGACTTTTTGCGAGTCCATCACCACTTACACAGTCAACCTGGTTTCAGGGGGATCCTAAACGTCTTTGGGGCATTTCTTCAGACACATGAACCAATCCAGACAGGTCACGTCGGGATCGGGTTTCTGGGTTCGATCCTTGGCGACACCGCATGATCCGGGAGGCGGAACAATCACATCATCGCCCGGCTGCCAATTGGCCGGAGTGGCGACACCGTATTGATCCGACGTCTGCATAGCGATGAGAAGGCGCATGACTTCATCCATGTTCCGACCGTTTGACAGTGGGTAATACAGGATGGCCCGCACAATGCTCTTCGGATCGATGATGAATACGGCACGCACGGCTTGGGTAGTGCTGGCTCCAGGTTGCAGCATCCCGAAGGCCCTGGCGACATCCATTTTCAGATCTTCAATGACTGGAAAGGTTACCTCGATATCCTTCATCCCCTTGTAGGCGATTTTCTCCTTGATCGTTCGCAGCCAGGCGATGTGTGCATAGATACTGTCGATCGACAGCCCAAGCAGCTTGCAGTTCCGCTTGGCAAACGCCTCCTGCATCGAGGCGAAGGTCATGAATTCCGTTGTGCACACCGGGGTGAAATCAGCGGGATGCGAGAAGAACACGACCCAGCTTCCCTCGAAATCCTTTGGAAAATGGATTTCTCCCTGCGTTGTCCTGGCGGTGAATTCCGGTGCCTTGTCCCCGATCAATGGCATACGTACGTGTTCATGACTCATGTTTCTTTTCTCCTTTCCAATGGGATTCCGTCATCTTCGATAATTTTCCAAAATACGATCCTCTATCCGCCCTTCCCTCCTTTCAACATGCATCGTCATCCACGGATCGATTGAAATCGACCATCGGATTGTCGTTCGCCGACTGTCTTGCGCACCTCTTCCAGCCAACCCGTACGGACGTCCGCCACAGCGTCAAATTCCGGCACATAGGGCTTGATATCCAACAACGGGGTACCGTCCAGGATATCGATGTTACGAACATGAAGTGTGCAACCATCGACCCTGTCCAGCTGTACGACCGACAGGCCGATCGGATTGGGTCGCTTCGGAGCGCGCGTTGCAAAGAGTCCGCGTGGTTTCGTGTCCATAAAGGGAACCACCTGCAACTGGAACCCCTGACTGCGATGGAAGACATAGAGCAGCACGATATGGGAGAACCCCTCGAGATCCTTCAGGCCGGGTTCATATTCCGGAAAAACCTCCACGGTTCCCTGTACACCTGCTGCACCTGCAGGTTGAATCGGCATGCCATCGAGCTTTGTGAAGGGGGTATAAATGATACCGATGGGCTTCAGGTTCACTACGGCTACCTCTTCTACATGCCTTCGTATGCCGTTTTCCATTTCTCTTGCCCTTTCTCTCCACCAATTCCGCCCGGCGTCATCCCAATACAATGAGGCCATTCGACTCTCACCATTTTCTTACATACCATAAGAAATCCCTGAATGAAACAGACAAAGAAAATCCGCATGAATGATGGACTCGCAAAAAGTCGCCTCTTACCGATTTTCTTCCAATGCCAGGCTTCCAGCAGGAGGGCGGGTTAAACAAGAGCACCTGACTTTTTGCGAGGCCACCATGAATGATGCTCTCGCAAAAAGTCCATCATATATAGACGGCTTCGAAAAAAGGCCGCAGGCAAGGAGTGCAAATCCCGAGGAGTGAGGCGTACTTAGACGTACGCCGCAACGACGAGGGATGCAGCACGACACAGCATCCGGCCTTTTTGCGAAGCCGTCATGAATCAAGAACACATTCATTCCTTATAGCTCGAGCTTCGATAGACGGTTCAGCTCCATCGATTCCACACACCCCATAAAGGTCGACGGATTTTTCAGTTGATGGAATCACAGGTTGCTTCCAACCCCATACTTGATGTATCCAACCGAATCATCTATGACGGCTTTGCGAAGAGGACTTGTTACGACTTCATGATCCCTGGAAGAAACATCAACGCCGGAAGGCAGACAATGGAAGAGGAGACGAAACATGAATGAGCCTGTTCATCTTACGGCGGCATGGAAGGCATTGGAAGCCGAAGCGATCGAGATGGCCAAACCGGATCGTCATCTGGCCCTGTTGTTGACGGATGAAACCCGGACGCAATGGGCCCGGATCGAAGGGGCCGGTATCGTTTTCGATGGTACCCGGCAGCGGATCACCCGATCGACCCTGGATCGCCTGACGGCGCTTGCCCGTCAGCAGGATGCCCTTGGCCGATTGCGGGCCATGGCGGACGGGGAAACCGTCAACACGACGGAGAAACGGGCCGCCCTGCACATGGCCTGTCGGGACTTTTCGGGACGGCCGATCCATGTGAACGGTGAAGATGTCATGCCTGAAATCGCCTCCGTTCGGGACAAGGTACGGGATTTCAGCGAAGCAATCCGTTCGGGACGCATCCGAGGGGCAAATGGAAAGCCTTTTCGGGATATCGTCGTGATCGGTATCGGAGGATCCTACCTGGGCACCGAATTTGTCGGAAAGGCTCTGGAAGCCTATGCCGATCCGAGCTACCGCATCCATTATCTGGCCAATGTGGACGGCAACCAGTTCGGTGCCATCGCCCGTCTCATCGATCCGGAAGCCACGCTATGGATCGTGGTGTCGAAAAGCTACACGACCGCCGAAACCCTTGCAAACGAAGCCCTGGCACGGCATTTCATGAACACCAACGGTCTCGATCCCTCGAAACACATCGTGACCGTAACCGCCAAAGGAAGCCCCGGAGATGATCCAAGCAACCCCGTTCTGGCCACCTTTCATATGTTCGACTTCATCGGAGGCCGCTACAGCGTCAGCTCGGCCGTCGGAGCAGTTCCGCTTTCCATCCTGCTGGGATACGACGTCTTTGAACGGTTCCTGAAGGGGGCGGAGGCCATGGATCGACATGCCCTCGAAGCCGAAGCCCAACACAACCTCCCCCTGATGGCAGCACTTCTTTCGATCTGGAACGCGAACTTTCTCGGCTATCCGGCCCAGGGGATTATCCCCTATGCGGCCCCCCTCGCCAAACTTGCAGCCCATATCCAGCAGCTCGACATGGAAAGCAATGGCAAGATGGTCTGCCTGAATGGGGAAGTCGTCGGTTTCGACACAGGGCCCATCCTTTTCGGTGAACCCGGAACCAACGCCCAACACAGCTTCTTTCAGCTCGCCCATCAGGGAAGGGCCTTTCCCATCGATTTCATCGGCGTGGTGAAACCGCAGTACACCGTGGAGCCGGTACTCACCAAAGGGGTGACGAATCACGAAGAGCTCTGGGCGAATCTGCTCTCTCAGGTCATGGCCCTCGCCGTGGGCAAACAGGGGGGTGACCCTTTCCGGTACTTTCCGGGTAACCGACCCAGTTCCCTCATCGTATTGCCCGACCTCTCTCCGGAAAGCGTCGGCAAGCTTCTCGCCTTCTATGAGGCCCGAACCGTATTCCAGGCCTTCATCTGGGGAACAAACCCCTTCGATCAGTTCGGTGTAGAGCTTGGTAAGACAATGGCAGGCACCATCCGGAAGGCCATGGTACGGAGAAAGGAAGAGCCAACCTATGAATTCGAGGATGTAAACCCTTACGACAGGCCTTACCTGAAAGCATTGTTCGACCGGTAACAGCGGTTGCATCTGCTTGCGACATCATAGGGGCGACCCAAGACGGGTCGCCCCTATGATGTCGCATATCCGCACTTGCGCACTTGCGCACTGCGAATCTCGCACTTTCACGACAAGGCTATCCGACTTTTTGCGAGTCCATCCCGATTCACTGCACACTTCGCATTCCGCCATGCACCATCTGCCTACCCAAAAACGCAGCGCCCCACAACCCGCTGTCTTCATGGTCGATCAAAAAGACCGGAATCCGGGCCAGCAGCCGCCCCAAAGTCGGGGAATCCCGAAACTCCTTCTGAAAGGCTTCATGCTGGAGGATGCCGGGATTGCGGGCTGCGACTCCGCCAGCGACATATAACCCGCCTGTTGCAAGCACATCGAGGGCAAAATCCCGACACTGCCTTCCATAGAACCGAGCTATCCAAGCAAGCGTTTCGGATTCCGGCCCAAGCCCTCGGGCGCCGACCTCTTCCGGAGAAAGTCGCTCACCGGTCAGAAAGTGGTGTATACAAGATAGTCCTCTACCGGAAACGACGAGATTTGCCGTGATGTGGTATTCGCCGCTGGTTTCCCGATAAAACCGCTGAAACGCCGCCTCCCGTTCGGTCAGGAAGGGAAAATAGGCATGCCCACCTTCCGAAGGCAACGCGCGGAAGCCACCGTCTGAAAGCGGTACGAGAATCGCTTTGCCCAAGGCTGTTCCCGCCCCCACTACCCCGATGGTCCCTTCCGGAACGGCTTCGCCTGAAAGAATGCATTTCGCCGAAGCACCGATCGGAGACTTGCACGCATAGGCTTGAGCCACAAAATCATTGATGAGCACCACCCGGTTCAACGCAGTCGATATTTCCGGACGCCTCAAATCGATATCCCAGGCAATGTATGGGGGCGCGCAATAGACTCCCCCTTCGATCGGTCCGGCCGCTGCAATCACGACGATATCGGCATGCTCCAGCGGCAAAGGAAACGATTGCTCCCGCAATTGATCGAGCAATTGGTGAAAGGATGCCGCTTTCTTCGTCGGCAGCCAGACCGTATCCATCATGTGAAGATGGTCCGTTCCTTCGGTTTGAAACCATGCAAAGCGGCTGTTTGTTCCGCCGATATCGGCAGCAAGGATGTTGTAATTCATGACCGTCTTTCCCATTGGTGAGCGGCATCTCGGTCCATCATCCACACAAGGTTTTCGCAAACGGAAAGGAGCATCTGTGCTGGCAACCCGGTGGCGACATGGGGTTCACCGAGAACCCGTGCCACCATATCCGCTTTCCGGGTTCCGGTAACGACCACCCGAATCGTTCGGGCGGCACGCAGCACTGGAAGGGTCATCGTCACCCGATCGGGCGGCGGTTTGGGCGCGTCTCGGACGGGCACAACCAGCCGCTCGTCTTCGAAAAGCGCGGCATGCCCCGGAAACAGGGAGGCAATGTGACCGTCTTCGCCGAGACCGAGCAGGACGATATCCAACCGAGGGACACCGGCTCCGTCCAACGGCAGTAGACTCCTCATACTGCGTTCATAAGCCAGGGCAACCTCCTCCACATCCGGCAATTCCGGAACCGGATGAATCCGATCCGCCGGAATCGGCACATGATCCAGAAAGAGCCGCTTGGCACTGCCATAGTTGGAATCGGGGCTGTTCCACGACACATGACGCTCGTCCACCCAAAAGATGTTCCAACTGGACCAGTCGATAAGCGGGGCTTGATGCATCAGCGGAAGCCCACGATTCAACAGTTCCAATACCGATCCACCGCAAAGCGCTACGGAAAAGCGCCCCCTGCTCTGCACAGCCTCCTGCGACAGCCGAAGAATGTCGGCCGTCAAGGCCTGCACCAGATGATCGGTATCCGGAAAAACGCGTATCGTTGAGATAGAATCGATCCCCTACCTCCAGATCGTCACTTTATCGATGATGCCCTCGCGAAAAGTCGTTCTGCCTCCCATTTTGGGATGCTTCCGGGCCTGAGCATGGGAGCGGGTACGCCTTTTGATGCTGCAGCGGAAACTTGTTTGAAGCCGCCGGAGATCGTTGAGCCGGGCATGCACAGCACTTCGGCTTGCGTTTGAAAAGCTTACGATTCCAATGAGATGTTCTCTCCTGGAGCGTCTGGCACCATGCCCGGCTTTACGAGCTCGACCGGCTGAGTTTTTCCGATGCAGCGAAAAAGGTGTGCCCCCTCCCATGCGGCTCACTGAAGACTCACCGACTTTTTGGGAGACCGTCATCGATGATAAAGTCTCATTGCACATCCGCACCCCGTTGAATCAACAGCTCCCGCAAGATGGAACGGTGGCAGCGGGTCTCGTCTCCGCAATAACAACCGATCGACAGGTTCGTGTAGTGCGACAAAGCAGCGAGCAGATCCAGGTCCCGACTCGGCCCCGGCGCCTTAAGTTCGGCAAGGAATTTTCGCTTGAAAACCTTCCATGCCTTCTCGTCCTCTGCCGTCTGGGCATCCTTCAGCAATGCCTCGCTGGGAGAAAGATTCGGAAACCAAACGTCATAGATGTTTTTGGCTGCGTATTCTTCCTTTCGGATCCCGCGGGGAGGCCGCCTCACCGTTCCGATGCGTAGCCCTTCATCGGCTTCTCGCGGGCTTCCGAGCCGTACAATGCGAATGGTCATATTCCCTGTCCCCTGCATCAGCAAAAAGAGCCGATATCCCATTCTCCGGGATACCGGCTCTTCATTGATCTACACTGCCTTCACCTCACCAAGACGCCCTCTTCGGACGGCTCTTCGCAGAGGGGAATGGCATCGTGTATTTCCCCGATTAGATCAGGAACGGAACCATCAACAACGCAACGACGTTGAGGATCTTGATCATCGGGTTGACGGCAGGACCGGCCGTATCTTTGTAGGGGTCGCCGACGGTGTCACCGGTAACGGCCGCTTTGTGGGCATCGCTGCCTTTGCCGCCGTGATGTCCGTCTT
>CAZJXF010000062.1:0-19650 GCA_964549995.1 uncultured Desulfatirhabdium sp.
ACCCGAAGGCTGCTCGATACCCGGGCGATTTCTTCGGTGACAATGACGGCTGCCAACCATCCCATGTCCTCGCCGCCGTAGGCTTCCGGGATTACCGTACCCAGAAATCCGAGCTCACCCATCGGTCGGATGACTTCATCAACGGGCAAATAGTGGTTTCTGTCCCATTCGTCGGCATAAGGGGCGATGCGCTTTGCAGCGAATTCTCGAACCGCCTTGCGAAGCATTTCGTGTTCTTTTGAAAATCCGAAATCCATTCCGTTCTCCTTTGTCGGTATAATGCGAGATGCGTAATGCGAAAGTGCGAGAGCCTCGTAGGGACGACCCGTCGGAAACCATAGGTGGAGATGAAGCGACTTTTTCCGAGCCCATCCCACTCAAGAGAGTCGCATGTCATTCCCGCTGGACAATGACTCCCTTGGGTTTGATCCCGTCAGCCACGGGATAGGGGATCAGCCCCGCGTCTCGTGCCTGTCGCATCAGCTCGTCCCTGTGCCGGGGATGGGCGATGGCGACCAGCGCAAGGGCGCGCTCCTGAACCGTCAACCCCCGAAGGCGGGCAAGCCCCCATTCCGTTGCCACATGATCCACCATCGAGCGCGGCACGGTGACGTTCGTTCCGGTTTCCAACAGCGGAACGATTTTGGATGTGCCGTTGTATTCCGAATACAGGGCAATGACACTCACCCCTTTTCCGTCCCCGGCGAACATGGTGCCCATGACGAAGTCGAGCTGTCCGCCGGTTCCACTGATCTGAAAAGGGCGGCTTCCCCCGATCTGCTCCGATGCGACCTGTCCCGTCAGGTCCACCTGAGCCGCACTGTTCAGAGAGAACATCCGGGGCTGATCGGCGATGACCATCGGGTGATTCGTGTAATTGACCGGATAGGTGGCAAAAAGCGGGTTGCGGTCCACGAAATCGTAAAGTCTGCGGCTTCCCAGACAGAAGGTGAACACCGATTTGAATCGGTCTCGGCGCTTTTCGCTGTTGGTGACGACCTCCGCCTCGATCAGGTCCATCATCTTTTCGGTCAACATTTCTGTGTGCAGCCCAAGGTTCCGAAAGCCTGCAGCCTGGATTAGTTCCAGAACCGAGTTGGGCAGTCCGCCGATACCGATCTGAAGTGTGCTTCCATTCTGAATCAAGCCGGCATTCAAGATATTTTCGGCGATCCAACGATCGGCATCCGAAGCCTCGACAGTCGGCAGACAGAAAGTCTGGGTCTCGTCATCTTCGACCACATAATCGATCCGGGAAATCGGAAGGCATTCTTCGAATCCACCCAGAACTGTCGGCATGTCCTTTCGGACAACGGCCACGATCGTTTTGGACACGTCGGCGATCGCCATGGTTTCTCCAGCGGTCAGGCCGAAATGGAAAAAACCGGATTCGGTCATGGGCGGGGTGACGAGGAAGAAGACATCGAAGGACAGAGTATTGCGGATGAAGGAGGGTACGTTGTGCCAGGAGCTTGGCACGTAGACGCCGATGCCCCGCTTTTTGCTGAAAGATCGGGTGAAACCGAGGATGAACCCGCTGTACCACTGGAAAGCCGTTCCTTCCGGGTCTGTCTCGCAAATCCGGTACGGATGGGTATCGATGTAGGTTCGGACGGTGACGTTTCGAAGTTCATGAGCTCTGCGGGCGAGTCGTTCATCGATGACGGCAGCCACATTGGCTGCCCCGCCCAGATGGATGCTCATGTCGGAGCGGACCAGAGACGCCGCTTCGTCTGCTGAAATGCATTTGGAGCGATAGTCGCTTTCAAAGGAAGTGGGGTGCATGGTTACGAAACCCTTTCGAACACACCTGCGATTCCCAGCCCGCCGCCGCCACAAATGGTTTCCAAGCCATATCGGGCCTTTCGTCGGTGCATTTCGTGCAGGAGAGTGACGAGTACCCGGGTGCCGGTGCAGGCAATGGGGTGTCCCAACGATATTCCCGAACCGTTCACGTTGACCCGGTCGTGATCCGCATCGACGGCTCCCATCTGTCGGAGATCCGCCAGCACCTGAGCCGCAAATGCCTCCTGGATTTCGATCAAATCCATACCTGCAAGGGATTTTCCGGTCATTCGAAAGACCTTGTCGACTGCCGCCGGAACCGTGAGATAGGCCCGTCTCGGATCGGCACCCGCCACCGCAATGCCGACGACACGGGCCATCGGATCGAGCTTCAGTGCCCTGGCTTTTTGTTCCGACATCACGACGACTGCGGCAGCCCCGTCGTTTTCGCTGGAAGAGTTGCCGGCTGTACAAACGCCTCCCAATACCGGTTTGAGCCGGGCCAGTCGTTCAAGAGAGGTTTCGGGTCGAGGGGTTTCGTCCCGGTCAAACAGGACAGGCTCGCCTTTGGGTTGCGGGATGCTGACCGGAACGATTTCGGCATCGAACAACCCGTTCTGCCGGGCGGCACAAGCTTTTCGATGGCTTCCCAGCGCCCACAGATCGCAGGCTTCCCGGCTGATGCCTTCTTCCTGTGCGGCCGTCTCAGCCCAGGACATCATCGAGGGCAGCACTCCATAGCGCTCGATGGGCTGGGACATCACCCGTGCGCGCTGGATGCGGTCGTACATCGGAATTCCCCATATCGCCAGGTCTCCGTGGCCCCGAGGCATGCCTTTTTCCCCGCCGATCCCCCATTTGATGGAACCAGGCAGGTAGAACTCCCCCTGGCTCATGTTCTCCACACCGCCTGCAATGACGATTTCGGCTTGACCGCTGTCGATGAGCATGGCGGCATACCGTACGACATCGAGGCCGGTGCAGCACCTGCGATCCAGCGTGATGCCCACGATGGTTTCGGGCCATCCGGCTGCCAGCAGCGCCATCCGGGCGACATTGACGGATTCGCCGTTTTGGTAGGATTGGCCGAGAACGACTTCATCCACGGTTTCAGGGAGAATGCCGATCCGTTCGACGGCCGCCTGCAGCACCCGGGCCGCCAAGCGAAACGGTTCCACGGTCTTCAACGAGCCCATGTAGCTTCCAATCGCCGTTCGTACGGCGCTTACGATGACTGCGGTGGACATAAATGGATCCTTTCCCAGATATGTGATCGGATCAGGGGGTAGTGGTCAGAAGTCAGGAGTCAGAAGTCAGAAGTCAGGAATCAGAAGTCAGGAATCAGGAGTTGGGGTAAAGGAGTTTAATCCCAATGTGGATATGGGGTATGGTGATGTCCGGCCCAACAGTTTGTTTTCGGAGGATGTGCCGATCCCGGTTCTCCTTTCCTGCCTACTGCCTACTGCCTACTGCCCACTGCCGACTGCCCACTGCCCTAAAATCCGTGATCCGGCATTTCGAGAATCTCCCGGCCCGGTCGCTGGCATACCTCGATCGTTGCCAGCGTGTGGGGCAGGGTCGTGTCTACGAACCAACCGGCCTGAAGAACCTTGGCCCGGTAGAAATCGGCTTCTTTGCCGTTCTTTCGGGATGCCGGCCAGGCAGTGGCCGCCATATCGAGAAGCCGCCAGGCCATGGCCACTTCGCCGAAGGCCGTCAGTGCCGGGTAGGTGTAAGACGCCCACTGCAGCTGGTCGCTTCCCATTTTCTTTCGGAATTCTTCGGCCATTTCCCACAGTCTTTCGGCAACGCCCGCCAAGGCCCGAACCTTGTCGCCGATGGCTTCATGATCCCGGTTCGCTTCACAGAACCGATCGATTTCGGATCGGAAGGCCTTGAAGGGAGCACCGTCGTGGATCGTCATCTTTCGGCCCATCAGGTCCATGGACTGAATGCCGTTGGTGCCTTCATAGAGGGACATGATCTTGGCGTCCCGCAGGTATTGTTCGAGCGGGTAATCTTTGCAATACCCGTAACCGCCCAAACATTGAACGGCGGTTTCGCAGACCCGGAATCCCATGTCCGAACAGTAAGCCTTGATGATGGGCGTGAAAAAGTCGACGAGATGCCGGTAATGATCCCGTTCGGGCCCTGGAGGCATTTCATGGGCGAAGTCCGACCAGAAGGCCGCCGTATAGATCATGGAGCGCATGCCGTCCACCATGGCTTTCATCCACAGGAGCATTCGCCGAACGTCGGGATGATCGATGATGGGAACATTGCCTTTCTTTCGACCGGCCACATCCCGTCCCTGTAGCCTTGTTTTCGTGTATTCGAGGGCGTTTCGGTAAGCCGTGCCCGCAAGGGTCATGCCGCTTACCCCTGTATTGATGCGAGCGGCATTCATCATCTGGAACATGTGGGCAAGGCCTTCGCCTGCCTTTCCGCACAGAAATCCGATGCACCCGCCGGAGCCTCCGAAGTGCAGTTGCGCCGTCGGCGAGGCATGAAGCCCGAGCTTTTCTTCTACAGCTCCGCAAACGACATCGTTCGGCTCTCCCAGGCTTCCGTCCGCTTCGACCCGAATTTTGGGAACCACGAAGAGGGATATCCCCTTCACACCGGAAGGAGCGCCGTCGATTCGTGCCAGAACCAGGTGCACGATGTTTTCGGTCAGATCGTGTTCTCCCCAGGAGATGAAGATCTTGGTTCCGACGATCCGATAATGATCCCCTTCCGGGTAGGCCGTTGTCGTGATGTCCGCCAGATTCGATCCGCAGTCGGGTTCGGTCAGGCACATGGTGCCCGCCCATTTACCGCCGTACATATTGGGAACGAAGCGCTCCTTGAGCGCATCGGTGCCGAAGCTCTCGATGAGGTGGGCCGCTCCGTGGGTAAGGCTCGGGGCCATATTGAACGCTTGGCAGGCACCGTACATCATGTCGTTGACGACGATGCGCATCATGTGCGGAAAGCCCTGTCCGCCGTATTTCGGATCCCGTGCCGCAGCGATCCATCCGTTTTCACCGTATTGTTTGAAGGCTTTCTTGAATTCGGCAGGACAGCTCACCCGACCATTTTCGAATTTCACGCCCCAGCGTTCGCCTATTTCGTTTAAGGGGTCGACGACTTCACGGGCGAAACGGATGGCTTCGTTCACCATGAGATCGAAGGTCTTTTCGTTGAGCTCCCGATACCGCTCGAGCTTACACAGCCCGCCGTAGCGAAGCTGTTCCTTCAGAATGAAAAAAATGTCCTTGGGGTTGACCTTGAAATGGCCCATGATGCGCTCCTTATGCCTTGCGACTTCCGTCCGGAAGGTAGGTATACCAGCCCTTGCCGGTCTTTCGCCCGAGATGGCCCGCTTTCACCTTGCGACGCAACAGAAGCGGCGGATAGAATCGGGGATCGCCCGTCTCTCGGTACATGGACATCAGTGCTCCGTAGGTCACATCCAGACCCACCATGTCCCCGGTCTCGAAAATCCCCATTTTCCTGCCGGAAGCCAGCCGCAGTCCTTTGTCGATGTCTTCGACCGTGGCCACCCCTTCCTCCACAAGTCGCATGGCCTCGATAGCCGACGGGAAATTGATCCGGTTAATGACGAAGCCTGCCACATCCCGGTAGACCATGATGGGCTCCTTGCCGACCCGGATGACGAATTCCTTGCCGGTTTGCAGGGTCTCATCGGACGTTGCCATGCCTTTGATGACTTCCACGGCCTGCATCATGGGAACCGGGCTGAAGAAATGAAGCCCCAGGACCTGTTCAGGGCGCTGGGTGACGGCCGCAAGCTCCGTGATCGGAATCGAGGAGGTGTTGCTGGCGATCAACGCCTCTTTCTTGCAGATCGTATCGAGGTTGCGGAAAACCTCCTGCTTGAGTTCCATGTTCTCGAAGACGGCTTCGATCACGAGATCGGCATCGGCGCCCGTTTCGTAGGAAGTCGACAAAACGATCCGATCCAGAATCGCCTCTTTGGAATCGCTGTACGTTCCTTTTTCGACCAATTTACCGACCGACCAGGCAATGGCCTGTTTGGCTTTTTCCAGTGCTTCTGCCTTCACGTCGGTCAGGACCACCGTCAATCCTGCGGCAGCGCATACCTGAGCGATGCCGCTTCCCATCAAACCGGAACCGACCACCATGACGCGTTGAATGGACATATCCCTCCTCCTTATGGAAGTTGTGGTTCAGATACGAATCGTACATCGCCGGGAAGCCAAGCAAACAGCCTGCCAGGGTAGCAGCATTCGAGGGGAAGAACAGATAACTACTTGATTTCTAATAAAATCGAAAGAATGGGATCGGCGAACGGAGAGGAATGGTGCAGAAACGGGTGACGAAAAAATTCTACACCAGGATAGACCTGGTTGTTCATCCCTCTGATTGAACAGCTGATGCGGGTATGTCGAGCATTATCGACATGTCGATGATACTCGACATCGTATCGAAAGCAGGAGTGGATCTCCTATCGGCCGGCGAAGCCGGTGCCGTTCGTTTATCGGGGCGCAGGGCCAAAGGAATGGGAGTCGATGGCTTTGCACGCCGAGGTTCTTTTCATCATTTGTAAATCTGATTGACAATCGATGAATGACGGCTCAAAATCGTTTTCATGATTTCTCGGAAACTGGAAACAAAACTGCGCGAGCTGACCGGCTATTATCCGGTGGTTGCGGTTACCGGACCGCGCCAATCCGGAAAAACCACGCTGTGCCGGATGACATTTCCGGATAAGCACTACGTTTCTCTTGAAGCGCTGGACGTTCGGGAGTATGCCGTCACCGATCCCCGTGGCTTTCTCTCACAGTATACCGATGGCGCGATTATCGACGAAATTCAGCATGCGCCGGGATTGCTCAGTTACCTGCAGGTGGATGTGGACATGCATCCTCAGGCAGGCCGGTTTATTTTGACGGGTTCCCAGCATTTCGGTTTATCTCAATCCATTTCGCAATCCTTGGCAGGTCGCTGCGGCATTCTGGTTTTGCTTCCCCCGGATTTAGACGAAATGTCCGGTTTTCCAAACGTCCCATCCGATTTGTTTGCCGTGCTCTGGCAAGGAGCCTATCCACGGATTTACGATCGAGGTATCCCCGCTCACCAGTGGTTGGCTGACTATACCGCAACCTATGTCCAGCGGGATGTGCGCCAGGTCGTTCAGGTGAGTGACTTACAAGCGTTCACCGGTTTTTTGCGGCTTTGCGCCGGTCGTACGGCGCAGGAAATCAACCTGTCCAAACTTGGCAGCGACGCCGGCGTATCCCACAACACCGCCCGTTCCTGGCTTTCGGTGCTTGAAACCAGCTACATTGTCCATCGCCTGCCGGCCTGGCATGCCAATCTACGAAAACAGATGGTCAAAGCTCCCAAATTGCATTTTTTTGACACGGGCCTCGTGTGTTATTTGTTGGGGATCCGAGAACCGGAACAGCTCCGCTTGCATCCGCTAAGGGGGGCCATTTTTGAAACCTGGGTGGTCTCCGAGATCTACAAATCCCTCTCGCATAACGGGTTGCAACCCAATCTGTTCCACTATCGGGAAGCCAGAGGGCCGGAGATCGATCTGCTCATTGACCAAGGGCGTACCCTTGCCGCAGTGGAAATCAAATCCGGTGCCACCATCAGTCCTGATTTTTTCGACAATGTGAATCGCTTCGCCCAACGGCTGTCGGCAGCCGAAAATTCCCGTTCCGTAACACAGCATGTGGTATATGGCGGAGAAAGCGATCAGAGGCGCTCCCAAACCCACGTCATTTCCTGGCGTCATGTACAACAATTGATTTCCGGTTAATCTTGACGGCTTCGCAAAAAGGCCGGATGCTGTGTCGTGCTGCATCCTTCGTCGTTGCGGCGTACGTCTAAGTACGCCTCACTCCTCAGGATTTGCACTCCTTGCCTGCGGCCTTTTTTCGAAGCCGTCCATATGTTGGACTATTTCCGAGTCCATCAAAAATGGAAATGCGGCTGTTGTTTCAGACGGATGCAGGCAATCAGAACGCGGGCCTACGCCGGACAAGGTCGTATCACTGCGCGGCGCACATTACGGCATCCCGAATCCGGCCGTTCGATACCAGAGTTCTCACGGTTTCCATCCAGGGGGCCAGAACTCGGTCCCTATCCAAGAACGGAACCGACTCCCGGATCAGCCGGTAGGCCGCAGCGGTCCCCCTTCCCAGAGGGATGTCAGGACCGAGGATCTTTTTGCGGAAGTCAATTCCCTGGGCAGCGCAAAGCAGTTCGATGGCGACGATGGTTTCGACATGATCCAGAATGCGCTCGGCGTGACGCACGGCGATGGGGCCCATGCTGACATGGTCTTCGACATTGGCACTGCTCGGAATGGAATCGGCGCTTGCCGGATGGGCCAGGACCTTGTTCTCGGAAGCGAGCGCCGCAGCCGTGTATTGGGTCAGCATGAACCCGCTTTCGATGCCGCCGTGCTCCGTCAAAAACATGGGAAGCACATCCTGATTGCAGTCTGCATCCACCATACGGGCGATCCGTCGCTCGCTCATGTTTCCGATTTCGGTGATCGCCAGTTTCAAATAGTCCATGGCCAGGGCGATCGGCTCGCCATGAAAGTTTCCTGCGGAGATGACGTCCGGTTTTCCGGTCTTTTCGTCGATCCAGATGAGCGGGTTGTCGTTTGCCGAATTGAGCTCGATTTCGATGACCCATCGGGCATAGGCGACCGCATCCCGAACGGCCCCATGCACCTGAGGAACGCACCGCAAGGTATATGGATCCTGAACGTTGTTCGGATCATCGTTTCGCAAGAACCCGCTTCCTTCCAGAAGCCGCCGGAGAAATGCGGCGCATTCGATTTGCCGGGGATGGGGGCGCAGGGCATGCACCCGCTCGTCGTAAGCCCGATCTGTTCCATGAAGTGCCTCGAGCGTCAAGGCGGCTGCAATATCGGCCGTTTCAACCAGGTGCTCCGCCCGGGCGACGGCAATAGCCCCCGATCCCACCATGAAGGCCGTTCCGTTCAAAAGGGCGAGACCTTCTTTTGCTTCCAACGTCAGCGGCTCCCATCCCGCTTGTCGATGTACTTCGGCTCCCGTCAAAAGCATGCCCTCGACTTCCGCCTCGCCTTCACCGATCAACACCAGGGTCATGTGGGCCAAGGGCGCGAGGTCTCCGCTGGCACCAAGGCTTCCCTGGGAAGGGATCCGCGGATGGACGCCCTTATTGAGAAAATCGATCAGTCGCTGCACCACGCAGGGGCGGACCCCGGAATATCCCATTGCCAGGGTGTTCGCTCGGGCCAGCATGAGGGCGCGAACGTGCTTGGAGCAAAGCGGCTCTCCAACGCCGACAGCATGGCTGCGCACAAGATTTACCTGAAGCTCGGCCGTCTGCTCGGCCGAGATGATGCAGTCCTTAAACCTGCCGAAACCCGTCGTGATTCCGTAAGCGATGGTTCCTGCCTGAACGAGGTCCACGACCGCCTGACGGGAGCGTTCCATGGCCGAAACCGCAGCCGGATCGAGGGTGATGGCCGCGCCGTTTACGACGTCGATCACCTGCTCGATGGACAGATTCCTTCCGGAAATGCAGATTGCGTTCATGACGCATCCATTTCTGGCTTCTCAGGCCGATACAACTCCATGTTCCTCCAGCATTCCCTTGCGGTGTCAAGTGCCTCTCGAGCATCTTCCTCTTCGGGCAATCCCTCTGGTAACGAACCCGGCAGGGCATCGGGGTAACGGGTTGGAATGTAGAAGATATCCAGTTGGGTCAATGGCTCGCGCATGTCGGAGAGAAATTCGAAAGGCAATAATCCAAGGAGATCGACGATCGAATGGGTTCGCGGAACAGGTTTGTTCAGATTTGCAATGAGCCCCTTGATGCATTTTTCAACGCATTGTTGGGCGTGAAAGCATACCTGACAATATAGACCTTCCTTCATGGCGAGTTCCGCCATTTGTAAATCCTGTCGAGCGAATTCCATCCAACGGTTACCTGGTGCGTTCATAGAGAATGATCCCTTTGCCGATAATTTCCTCTCTGAAAAAAGGGCTTTCCGCACACAAACGGTGAAATTCTTCCGGTGTGTACACCATGATATCCATGGCGACCTTCGGTTGAAGCAGCTTTCGTACGTGTTTCATCCGCTGAAAAAAGGGAAGGTCGGTCCGTTCCACGACTACCATGTCGATATCCGACCATTCGTGAATTCCACCGGTTGCCAGGGTTCCGAACAAAATCACTTTCTCTGGGGTACCATGTTCCGTCAAGAGGTGAACGCAACGCTTCATTTCTTGGTCCAACAGCTGTTTTCGCCTATTCATACGCAGATGTCGATCAGAGGGATTCGTTGGTTCTCCATTGCTGTTCATTTGGATGATCCTTTTCATCGTGAAAATGCAGCGTGCGTCGTCCGTAGGGCGTGGTGCGGCAGTGCATGATTTGACGGCTTCGCACAAAGTCAGATGCTCTTGGTTGACCTGCAGGAGAGCGGGTGCATTTTGCTTGTGCAGCGGAAAACACCACCCGCCCTCCTGCTGGAAGCCCGGCGTTTGAGGGAAATCGGTAAGAGGCGACTTTTTGCGAGGCCATCAAGCTTAGAGCCGTATCCGTTCGTATGAAGCGCATCGGAGTCTTATCGATTTCTTGTGAGACGATCCCATAGGAATCGCCCATGCAACCCGGGTTTCACCCCGGTTAATGAAAGTCGCAGGGGCAAGCTATAAAAAATGGGAGCCATCCGCTTTCTTCTGACTCCTGACTTCTGACTTCTGACACCTGATATTCGACTTTCGTAGGAATTTCACTTCCATCGAAAGCCTATCGAATCCCATATTTCTGCATTTTTTGATACAGGCCGGTGCGGTGAATGCCGAGGTGCCGGGCTGCAAGGGTTCGGTTTCCGCCGCAGGCCCGAAGGGCGTCTTCAATGGCCCGGCGTTCGGCAGCCTCGAGTTGGGATTTGAGCGTGCCGCCTCCGGCATCCGATGCTGTATCGTCCGAAATCCGAACGGAAGACTCCGGATGAAATCGGGCACGAAGCGGCATCGGCAGGTGTTCGAGATCGATCCGATCTCCCGAGCAGACGATCATCACCCGTTCGGCAAGGTTGCGCAGCTCGCGTACGTTGCCGGGCCAGTCGTAGCGTTTCAGGGCATCCATCACCTCCGGCGAAACCCCGATCGGTTTTCGGCGGCTTTCCCGGCATAGCTGATCGATGAAATGGTTGAACATCCGAGGGATATCCTCTTTCATTTCCCGAAGGGCAGGCAGTCGGATGACGATGACGTTCAGTCGGTAAAAGAGGTCCAGCCGGAAACTCTTCTCCCGGATCATTCCTTCGAGGTCCCGGTTGGTCGCACTGATGACCCGAAAATCGATCGCTTTGGGTTTGCCGCCGATCCGTTCCACTTCTTTCTCCTGCAAGACCCGCATGAGCTTCACCTGCATCATGGGGGGCATATCCCCGATTTCATCGAGGAAGATCGTTCCCTGATGAGCCAGCTCGAATTTTCCGGGTTTGCCCTGTTTCCCGGCACCCGTGAAGGCCCCTGGCTCATAGCCGAAGAGCTCGGATTCGAGGAGCTCCGAGGGGATGGCGGCACAATTGACCCGGACGAAATGGTGACTGCGGCGTCGGCTGATCTGATGGATAGCGTGTGCGAAAAGCTCCTTTCCGGTACCGCTTTCTCCGACGATTAGAACGGGCGCGTTGGATGCCGCAGCCTGTACGGCCAGCGATTTGGCCTGCTGGAACACCGGTGATTCACCGATGAGGTTTTCCACCGAATAGCGATATCCGTAGACCTGCTGAAACTCCTCCCGATAAAATTCCAGCCGGTGCTTCAAGGTGTCGATGCGCTCGTAGAGCTCCCTGAGCTTCTCCGGATTCATGAACATCAGCTTTCCGGCGGCTCCGACGATCCGGCCTTCATGATGGAGCGGGATGCGGGCGATGACGCGCTGCTTGTCCTGAATCATCAGACCTCGGCCGATTTCGGCCTTTCCCGTCTCGATGACGCGTGGCAGGCGGGTGTTGGGACTCACCTCCGAGATGTGGCGGCCGATGGCATCCTTGACGGGAACAGGATAGATGCCGTCGTTTGCCGGACTCATGTAACGGACGATCCCGTCGGCATCCACGAGAATAAGGCTTTCGTAGGAGTTGTCGAGCAGGGCCTGCAGCAGATCTTCCGGTATCTCTCGAACGTTGCTGCATCGATTTTCCGAGGTCGACGTCATCAAACCTCCCTTTCCCACCATCAGGGTCTGGCGGCCTGCGGATCGGCTTTTCCGGGAAAAACGTCGTATTTGGGGGTATGGCCGGTCTCGGAGATGGCTCGAGCCTCTTTCGTGAGTGTTGCATACCGGTGTTTGAGTTCATAGAAGCCGTGCCACCAGGCATAGTCCGGTGCCATCATGGCAGCGCCCATCCGGGCCCTTCTGCCTTCATGATGCCACAACTCGTAGTATTCCCATTCGATGGGTTCATCAAACATCACCGATTCCGTAAGCATCCCTTTTTCATAGAGATAGCGCATCACCGTCTGGGCGGGCAGGAAATAGGTTTCGTTGTAGAGGGAAACCACCCGGTCGAAGCGTGCAAAATGCTCCTTCGTCCACTGCTCCGAATGACATTGCATGCAGACCGTCCCCATCTTGCGGCGCTCCGTCTGCCAGTCGGTCTGTGCCGGAAACGGCTGGAAATCGGAGGGGCGGACCGTCAGAGGCGCCTGGGTTTCCCAGGAGAGCCGTTCGGTGACGTCATGACTGGATGCGACACCGGGCGCCGAAGACATGTGGCAAGCGGCGCAGGTCGGAGATCGATAATCTCTTCCGGCAAGCCACTGCCCGTCCTCCGTCGTCCATTTCCATCGATCGCCTTCCGTTCGGAAGATACCGCCATGCTTGGATTCCGTGTAGATTTCGATCTGCGGATGATCCGGACCGAGGTGGCACTGACCGCAGGCATCGGGCTTGCGGGCTTCCGCAACCGAAAACCGATGTCGGGTGTGGCAGCTCGAACAGGAGCCCTTCGACCCATCCGGATTGATCCGGCCGATGCCGACATTCGGCCAGGTGCCGTTCATCGGTTTGCCGTCGACCAGGGTTACCACCGTTCCGTGGCAAACATAGCAACCGCTTTCCCGCTCGATGTCATTGTTGAGGTCCTGCTTGAGCCAGGCGTCGATTTTCCACATGATCTCCACCGTATGGGCGTGCTTGCTGCGGGAGAAGGCTTGTACCTGTTTGGGATGGCACTGACCGCACGTTTGGGGGCTTACCACTGCCTCGATGGGTGTTGGGCTATGGGATAGATGGGCCTTTGCAATGTACGCCGCTCGACTCTCGCCGGCCAGGTGGCATTTGAGACAGCCCACACCGAGCTTGGCATGGACGCTGTGCTCCCAGTCTGCGACAAGGCCGGGGTTTCTCTGCTTGTGACAGTCTACGCAGCTTTGGGCGGCAGCGGCCTGAGGGGAGGGTGGCTGTGCGGCCGATGTGGTGGAAAATCCCCAGCGCCACAGGCCGACACAGCCCAGGATACCCACAATCAGAACCATATTCGTATAGGCCATCCACACGAAGATGCGGTGAACGGGCCGTGGGGTGGAGGGCGCGGCATCGAAAGCCTGCTGAATCGTCCCGATGCGTTTTACCCGCTCGAGAACTTCCTTCCCGTGGGGGGCTGAAGCCATGGCCTGGGTCAGATCGGCTCCTGCAGTGTGCTTGCCGAAATGCCTTCCGTTTTTCCATTTCGGGCTTTCGGTGACATCGTAAATGGTATTCTCGAAAACGATCCAAGCCTGTGCGCCGTCGGAACCACCGGTTCGGGCGGCTACGCTTTCCAGGGTCAAGGCTTCCGAATCGGTTTGCTTGCGATGCGACACTGCTGTAGATGACTGCATGCGGGTATGGACGATGGTGACCGCGGTCAGGGCGATGGCGAGAAGAATGGCGAAGAGAAGGATTTTGACAAAGAGAATTCTACCGAAAAAATGATCGAAGAAACCACTCCAGCCGTCCATCCGGTACCAGGTGAGAAACGTGCCGGTGATCAGAAGCGTGGTCAGACAAGTCAATCCCAGGATACGTTCTCCTTTGGGGATTCCGGTGGTGAGCTGCCGGGGGCCGACAAAGATGTGGATATAGAAGATGGCTCCCACCAGGATGACGGCCGCCAGAAGATGAAGCATTCCCAGGACAAACCGGAGCGACTGAATGCTTCCGGTGGAGAAGGCAGCGACCTTATCCAAAACCGACGGCGGGATCGGATACCGATATCCTCCCCGCATGTAGGCGATACCGGCATCGGTCAGCGGCCCGCCCAGCTCTCCCGTATGGCAGACCACACAGGCTTTTGCGGTTTTTCGGGCATACTCTTCGCGGGCTTCCAGCACCAGTGTGGACGACAGTAGAAGGACCACGAGAACCGAGATGACGCAAACACGTTTCATTCGATCGCTACCCTTTCGCATGTTCGACGGCTTCGTAAAAAGTCAGTGAGTCTGCAGCGAGCCGCATGGAGGAAATACGCCTGTTTCGTTGCCTTGGATAAACACAGCCGCCCGATCTCGTAAGGGCCGGGCATGTGGCCAGACTTCAACGATGGGCCATTGGGAATACAACAGCTTGTTATTCTAATGAATATGGACTGAATGCGCATGCCCGACCCAACGATCTTCGGCGGCCTCAAACAAGTATCCGATGCAACATCAAAAGGCGGTTCTCCCCCCATGCTCAGGCCCGGAGAGACCCCAAAGTCGGGGGTAGAGCGACTTTTTGCGAGTCCATCATCCCTGGCAACAATTTCATTTGTGATTTTGTACGGTCTTCGGTATAAATCCGATAGATGATTATGTCATTCCTACCGGCTTCTCTCAGCAGAAATCATTGGGGTTGTATGGGATCATCAGAGATTGTCTCTCAGCTGACATGATGAACAAACCAACAAAATCCTTTCTTTGGGTTATCTGCTGTCTTATCGGGCTTTTTCTGGCAGGAGAAATTGCTGTCCGCTGGATATTCCGGCTGGATTGCTATCCGTTGTACACTGCTCACCCGACTATCGAATATCTGGTGCAAGCCTCCCAGCACATCGTCTGTCAAGGGAAAACGTTCGATACCAACCGATGGTCGATGCGCAGCCCGGATTTCGATCGAACCAAAACAGGGGATGAAGTCCGGATCATGGTATTCGGGGACAGCGTGGTGCATGGCGCTTCCCTCGATCAGTACGAGCTGGCCACCGCTCTTCTTGCCGTGGATGTAGCGCAAAGGATGCGTCGGCATGTGACGGTTGGAAACATATCCGCAGCGAGTTGGGGCGTTCCGAATTACCTGGCCTACGCAAAGGAGTACGGCTTTTTCAATGCCGATGTCGTCGTTCTGGTGTTTTCGAGCCACGACCTCTATGATGTCCCTACCTTCGAGCCGCTTTCACCCATCTACCAGCCCCAGACGCGCTTTCATATCGTTTTACCTTTCGGGGTTCAGAAACTGTTTGGATGGATTACATACAACGGCTTCCAGCTGGCTCATGGTACGAGCAACAATCTGGAGCAATTGAAGGCTATCTGCCTGAAAGTCTTGGATGATCTGTATCAGGATTTACAGAAAGAGAACATCCCCCTTCTTCTCGTTCTGCATTATCAACAGGATGAGTTGGCTGCCGAGATGAGCAATCAATTTATCGACTGGGCCAGGGCCAAGGGGGTGACCGTCGTCTCCGACCGTGAGGCCCTTAGGGGTGCGATGAATGCTGGTCAGAACCCTTATCTGGATTTCATTCATCTCAATGCCTTGGGACAAAGCCTGCTTGAAGCCGTCATTCTGAATGGATTGAACGAAATGGGCTTCCTCCATCCCGTTGCTCAGATGCCGGCAGCGTCGAACGAACCGCTTCCGGAATCCTCCAGACCATAACGGTGTTTCAGGCGCGATGACAACGACCGAATCATGGCGAAAGCCTGTTCTACGGTACGCTCGCCGTCGGGGTTGACCAGACAGCAGGTGGCCGGAGACAGGAGACTTCTGGACAGCAGCCACTGCCGATCGATTCCCTTCCGGTCCAGCACCTCCCAGATATCGATCAGTCGATTCTCAAGCGTGTCAAGGCTTTCCTTCGAAAACGGTTCGACATTCGTCGGAACGATCCCCCAGACCAGCACACCGCCGCGATCGAGGAATTTCCGGATCGACGGGGCGTAAGAGCGGAATACCTCCCCATTGGTGTAGATGTCGAGTGACAGGATATCCATGTCGAGGCTCAACAGGAAATCCCAGTCCGGATTGCCGCACAGATGGACCCCCCTCGGCCGCTCGATCCGATCCAGAAACCCCGCCATATCCTCTCTGGCCGCCCGGTCCGAATAGCCGCTCATGGCGCTGAACAGAAACTGCAGCCCCGGCTCGTCGATAAACATGAAGGCATTGGGGTTGAGGGCTTTCAGCCGCTGCAACTGGACGTTGACGCGCTTGGCCATGAATTCGAAGAGAAACGGCCGAACCGTATCGTCGAACAAAATGGGCCTGTCGTCCTGATCCTGGATATTGAACCCGAAACTGATCGGGCCTTCGAGCTGGCCCCGGATGGCTTTGCGGTTGCTGTGATCCATGGCGAGAAATCGGTGATACACCACGGAGTATTCCGGGCTGATGTCGAAATAGCTCGGATTGTCGAACTGGGCCAGGGTCTGCTCGAATTCGGTCAGAAATTTTTCCATGGAAAACCGGAGCGTCTTTTCGGCTTTGTCCAGCACAATGCCGGGGAAATGCTCGGAAGCCTGGACGTACATGTCTTCGGTGTAGTCGAATTTGGGAAGCTGGGGCCAGAAGGGGATGTCCAGGCTCAGGGCGGTTTGAATGGCCCGGTCCGGATCGGTGTGGGGCATGACAGCCATGGCCGTGGTCAGCAGGTCGCCGGGGATAGGCATGGGGACTCCTTCACCGAAAGGGGATGTTGTTGGTCTTTGGCTGCAGATATGCTATAAGAACTCGTCAAGGAAAACAAGCCTGATGCCGGGGGCTATTCATTCACCTGTTTGGGAGGCGTATCGTGTATTCACGCATTCTGATGCTGCGGTTTCCGCAGACCGAAGTCAAGAAACCGATCGTGTGCTATCTGGCCAAAGACTATGATCTTACCTTCAACATCCTGAATGCCCAAATCCTTCCCCGTAAGGAGGGCGTCATGGTGCTGGAGCTTTCCGGAAACCGCAAGAATTTCAAGGAAGGCATCAAGTATCTGAAGTCTCAGGGGGTTCAGGTACAGAACGCCTCTCAGGAAATCCGACGGGACGAAAAGCGCTGCACCCATTGCGGCGCCTGTACGGCTGTCTGTCCCACGGGGGCCCTGTCGATCCAACGGCCGGAAATGCAGGTGATCTTCGATCAGAGTCAGTGCTCGGTCTGTGAGTTGTGCATTACAGCCTGTCCGGTTCGAGTGATGTCCATTCGGCCGACTACCAAAATGTTTTTTGAATGAATTCCAGTGTCGTTGCGGTCGCGCTCAGTGGTGGCGTCGATTCGCTGGTTGCGGCCGCATTGTTGAAACGACGGTTCAAGCGGGTGATCGGACTGCACTTCGAGACGGGTTTCGAAGCGCCCGAAACCGCCGAAGCCGTTGTTGCTCACCTGCGAGCCGTTCTCGATATCGACGTTCACCGAATCGATCTTCGGGATTCGTTTCGATGCCGTGTCGTCGATCCTTTCCTTCGAACCTACCTTCTTGGAAAAACCCCCAACCCCTGTCTGATCTGCAACGCCGAGATCAAGTACGGTGTGCTGCTTTCCGAAGCCCGCAAACGGGGCGCTTCGGTTCTGGCAACCGGACACTATGCCCGGATTTGCCGGGATGACGTCGGCCGAGTACATCTGTACAAGGGGCGGGACAGTCTCAAGGACCAATCCTATTTCTTAAGTCGGATTCCAGCAGACGCCCTTGGTCAGGCGCTCTTTCCGCTGGGGAACCTCACGAAAGAGAAGGTCCGGAAACTTTCCGAGCGTTATGGGCTGGTACCCTTTCATCGAGAGGAAAGCCAGGACGTTTGCTTCATCCGGGGCATGCACTACGGGGAATTCTTGGTGCGCCAAACGGGAATCGTACCGGAACGGGGCCGGATCGTGGATGCTTCAGGTCGGGTGATCGGGGAGCACGATGGGGTGTGGGGTTTTACGGTCGGTCAGCGCAGGGGCCTGCGATGCCCGGCTTCCGAGCCCTATTATGTGCTGCGTCTGGAGCCGGCGGCAAACCGTGTTGTCGTCGGCACAAAAGCCGATCTCTTGATGCGGGGATGTACCGTGCGGGAGATCAATTGGATCGAGCCTCCCCCTCGGACGCCGATCGATGTTCAGGTGAAACTTCGCTACCGCCATACCGCCATCGATGCCCGCCTGATGACGGGAGATCCGGCGGTATTGGAATTTCGTCGGCCCCACCCGGCCGTTACACCGGGGCAGGGAGCCGTTTTCTACGAAGGCGATCGGGTTTTGGGCGGCGGCTGGATCGATGAAGCCCTTCCTATGCCGGATCGTGAAGGACCTTGAATCCGGCCTCGGTCAGGGCCTTTTCGATCGCCTCGGTATTGCTGCTCTTCAACCGGAAGGAGTAAGCCTTTTCACAGGTTTCACAAAGGGTCATGCCGATCTGGATGATTTCGCCGCCGGCCTTCTGGATGATGCCGATGGCCTGGTTGATCCGTTCGGGGGAGTCGCCGATGGCCACTTCGATCCGGGTGCCGGAGGCCAGAATGCCCATCATGTCGATGAAGGCCCTCAGGATATCGGACTCCGTGATGATCCCGACGACGACGTTCTTTCGCACCACCGGCATGCCGCCGATCTTGTGTTCGTAAATGATGCGTGCCGCCGTTTCGATGTCGTCGTCCGGACCGATCGTGATGGGATCGCTGATCATCAAATCCGTCAGCTTTAGATCGCTTACCATGGCCGGAATCAGGCCCTGTTTCAGATCGGCCAGAGTGACGAAACCTTTCAACACCTTGCCTTTTCCGACAACCGGCAGATGTCGAATCCCCTTGGTTTTCATCAGTTGGATGGCGTCTTCGATCGAAGTGTTCGTGGTGACGGTGATCGGATCGGGGATCATGAGGGATTTGATTTTCATGGTCGGCTCTCCTGATGATGGCCTTGTGGTTGGTACAGACACAGCGGCTCTTCCGCCAGATAGTCGCCTGTGGATTCGTAGGCTCTGGCCCGGCATCCGCCGCACACCCGCCGGTATTCGCAGACGCCGCATTTGCCCTTGAGTTTGTCTTCGTCCCGAAGATCGAGGAAAATGGGCGAATGGTGCCAGATGTCGACAAAGGACTGCTTCGTCACGTCTCCGCATTCAAGGTGCAGAAAGCCACACGGTTGAACGATACCGGTGTGGCTGATGAAACAGAAACCGCTTCCACCGAGACATCCCTTGGTGACGGCATCCAATCCGTGGGTTTCGAAACGGACCTGTTCTCCTTCCGCCCGGGCCCGTTGCCGCAGAATGCGGTAATAGTGAGGTGCGCAGGTGGCCTTGAGCACCAGAGGGGTGGTCTTCTTGCGGTCGTAGAACCAGTTGAGGGTTTCTTCGTACTGGGCTGCATCGATGGCCTGATCGGCGATGTATTTGCCACGGCCGGTGGGAACGAGCAGAAAAATGTGATGGGCGACCGCCCCCAGATCCACGGCGAGTTGCTGAATGGCAGGAACTTCGGCCAAATTGACCTGAGTGATCGTGGTGTTGATCTGAAATTCGATCCCCGCCGCCCGGGCGTGTTCGATGCCGCGAAGTGCCGCATCGAAGGCGCCGGGTACCCCGCGGAATCGGTCATGGGATTCGGCCCGGCTGCCATCGAGGCTGATGCTGATGCGCTGGATGCCGGCATCCGCCAT
>CAZJXF010000063.1:0-19641 GCA_964549995.1 uncultured Desulfatirhabdium sp.
TCTCCTGATCCGGTGCATAGATGAGCGGGGCATCGATGATGTTCTTGATCAGCAGCGGATAGGCATAAGCGGAAGGGGTCTTCGGAATCGTACGGTACGTCATGCATCCTCCTTTGGATTTGAACGGTATGGGGTTATGGTTACAAATTTGGCCGTAGTTTTGCGTACAGCCGGACCGATGAACAAGCAGCGAATGAGCCATGCCTTTATCAGGAATTGCCGACAATTTCAACGGATAAACGGCCGCCGATCGACATATCGTATTTGCATGCGCCGAAAAGATGTTGTTTATAAGGGTATTGATTATCCGTTCAAAACATACTAAAGCAAGCCGTAGGAATATCCGCAGATGCATCCATCCGTCCGAAGCAATATGAAAGCCGGCCATGCCAAACAAAACCATGAACATCGATATGGAAATGCAGGCTCAATTCGAAAACCTGCCGGTGTGGCTGGAAGCCATATCCTCCGAAGCCCAGCATCTCGGATTGGACCAGAAACGCATCCGTGAAATCGAACTCGCTCTCGAAGAGGCGTTGGTCAACGTTGTCAGCTACGCATACGATGAACCCGGTGGGATGCTCCGCCTTTCCTCCTTCATCGATGATGCCCACGCGCTCTGGTGTATCCAGATCGAAGACGAAGGCAAACCCTTCGACATTGAATCCGCCGGTGAACCGGACATTGATGCGCCTCTTGCCGAACGGAAAATCGGGGGGCTCGGGGTATATCTGATTCGGAAACTGATGGACGGCGTCCGTTACGAAAGAAAGGGGTCTCGAAATATTCTCACCCTCTCGGTCAGGTTGCCGGGCGACAGGCCATCGTAGATGCATCATTCGCAAAAAGTCGATCTATCCCCGATTTTCGGATATTCCCGGGCCTGAGCATGGGGGCGGGTACGCCTTTTGATGCTGCAGCGGAAACTTGATGGACTCGCAAAAAGTCCAAGATATGGACGGTTTCGCAAAAAGGCCACAGGCAAGGAGTGCAAATCCTGAGGAGTGAGGCGTGCTGAGACGTACGCCGCAACGACGAAGGATGCAGCACGACACAGCATCCGGCCTTTTTGCGAAGCCGTCAACGATCACAAAGAAAGGAATGGTTAATGCGTATTGTGACCCGTCCGGATTTCGATGGGATTGTATGTGCCGTGCTGCTGAAGGAAGCCCTGTCGATTGACCTGCCCATCCTTTGGGTTGAACCGGGCGACATTCAGAACTATCGTGTCCAGATCGAACCCGAAGACATCCTGGCCAACCTTCCCTATGCCCCCGGATGCAGTCTGTGGTTCGACCATCACCATTCCAACCGAATGCCGGAAAAAGTCCCGGGCCTGTTCCGCATGGCACCGTCGGCTGCAGGTCTGGTCTTCGAATATTACAGGGAACAATTTCGACGGGATTTCACCGAACTGGTCCGGGCCGCAGACAAGATCGATTCGGCCGACCTGACGATGGCCGAGGTGTTTTGTCCACAATCCCATCCCTATCTCCTGCTCTCCATGACCCTGCCAGGCCACAGCCGCAGGGAAGAAGCTTACTGGAACCATGTGGTCGAACGGCTTCGCCGTAACCCCATCGAAGCCGTGTTGCAGGATCCTCTTGTCAAGGAACATTGCGATGCGGTTCTCGCTCAAAACGAAGCCTATCAACAGCTGTTGCTTTCCCATACCCGATGCGAAGCCAGTGTCGCAATCACCGATTTTCGAGACATGAACCCCGCACCCGACGGCAATCGTTTTCTGGTTTATGCCCTCTTTCCGCAGGCCAATGTTCATATGAAAATCCGCTACGACATTCAAAAGCCTGAACTGGTTGCGGTGAGTGTGGGTCACAGCATTTTCAACAAGACCTGCAGGGTCGACGTAGGCACGTTGTTGAGTCGCTACCAGGGCGGCGGACATTTCACCGTCGGAGCCTGCAGATTTCCAAAGGAGCTGGCGGAAGAATATCTCCCGCAGATTTTGGCCGCTCTCGTCGAAAACCGAAACGAGCCTGCACCCGCCCATTGATGGTACGACTACCCCAGGAACTCCAACGGAAAGTGACCGAAACCATCCGTCGACACCGGATGGTCCACCCTGAAGAAGCCATCCTCGTGGCCGTATCGGGCGGGGCCGACTCCGTCGCCTTGCTCCACATCCTACTGGCCCTGCCGGAAACCCGCTCCTGCCGCATCGGTGTTGCCCATCTCAACCATTGCTTGAGAGGAGCGGCATCGGATGCGGATGCCGCCTTTGTCCAATCCCTTTGCGAAAAATTGGGTCTGCCATGTTTCAGCGCTTCCATCGACTGTCGGAATCATGGCCTCGGCAAAGGGGTTTCCCTCGAAGATGCCGCCAGAAGAATCCGCTATACCTTTCTGAACCAGACGGCCGCAGCAAACGGATATGACAGAATCGCCCTGGGCCATCAGGCCGACGACAATGCCGAGCAGGTGCTGCTGGCGCTGCTGCGCGGAAGCGGGATCCGTGGGGCAGCCGGGATTCCTCCGGCCCGAGACGGTCAGTTCATTCGCCCGCTGATTCGCATCCCGCGGTCGGAAATTCTCGCTTTTCTGCGCTCCAACAACCTTTCCTGGGTCGAGGATGAAACCAACCGAGAAATCGTCTGTCGACGCAATGCCGTTCGCATCGACATTCTGCCGTTGCTGAAGCACACGTTTTCGAATGCCGTTCCCGAGCTGCTCAGCCGATTCGCCGAAATCGCCCTGGACGAGGATGAATGGATCGAGACGCTCCTCGAGTCCGAATATGCAGCCATCATCCGCTGCCCCACCTCCGACGAAGTTCGTATCGCTTCCGCATCCCTTCTTTCCTGCCATCCGGCACTCCAGCGCCGTATCCTGCTCAAGGCTCTGGCCATCCTCAACCATCACCGACAGGCCGTAGACTTCACCCATGTGGAAGCGATTCGGGCCTTGATGGGGAGGAAGGAACCCGGAAGTTGTCATCTTCCCGGCCATGTGACGGTGACCAAAATCCGGGGGGACATCGTGCTGAAACGATCGTCCCATGCCTCCGGAAGACATCGGGCGTTTTTATCCACTTCCGGATATCGTCATCTGCTTGAGCAGCCGACTCCCGACGGAGCCTCCTCTGTCCGACTACCTGAAATCGGCATCGAAATCCGGGCATCCCTGGTGGATCATCCGAAAGGCCCGGAACCCATTCGTTGCAGCAGCTCAAACGAGACGTTCTTCGACCTCAGAGGCATTGTCTTTCCGCTGATCGTCCGAAGCCCGCATCCAGGGGATCGGATTCATCCGTTCGGCATGACGGGAAGGCGAAAAGTCGGCAGGTGCCTGATCGATGCCAAAATCCCCCGCGATCGCAGAGCCTTGTGGCCGATCGTGGAGTCCAACGGCCGCATCCTCTGGTTGTGCGGTCTGCGCAGAAGTGCCTTCTACCCGGTTCTCCAGGAAGACCACCCTGTTTTACATCTTTCCCTCCTTCCCATCGATCCGGAAAACGGTTCTTTTACCGAGTCAAGCAAGTGACAAAACGAATAAGGCTTGCCTATTGGGGAAAAATGGCTAAAATGGCCTCATCGAATCAACCCATGATCAGAGGAGCGTCGTTTTGAACCCGTTTTACAAAAACCTTTCGCTGTGGCTCGTCATTACCCTGCTGATGATCATGCTCTACAACCTGTTCAACCAGCAGCACACCAGCGAAGCCAGCCTCACCTACAGCGAATTTCTTTCTCTCGTCGAAGACGGCCGCATCCCGGACGTCGTCATCCAGGGGCAGGAGCTCATCATCACCGATACCAACCGCAATCGCTTCAAGGTCTATGCCCCGAACGACCCCGGCCTGATCGATTTCCTTCGCAAGAAAGGCGTCTCCATCGCCGTCAAACCCCCGCAGGAAACGCCGTGGTACATGTCCCTTCTCGTCTCCTGGTTCCCGATGATCGTTTTGATCGGGGTGTGGGTGTTCTTCATGCGCCAAATGCAAGCCGGCGGGGGAAAAGCCCTTTCCTTCGGAAAGAGCCGGGCCCGTCTGCTCTCGGAATCCTCCGACAAGGTGACGTTCGACGATGTGGCGGGAATTGACGAAGCCAAGGAAGAGCTGACCGAGATCGTCGATTTTCTTCGTGATCCCAAGCGGTATACCCGTCTCGGAGGCCGCATCCCCAAAGGCGTTCTGCTGATGGGCCCGCCCGGAACCGGAAAGACCCTGCTTGCCCGGGCCATTGCCGGAGAAGCCGGCGTGCCGTTCTTTTCGATCAGCGGATCGGATTTCGTCGAGATGTTCGTCGGTGTCGGGGCTTCCCGAGTCCGGGATCTCTTCGTTCAGGGAAAGAAGAATGCGCCGTGCATCATTTTCATCGATGAAATCGATGCCGTGGGACGTCATCGCGGTGCCGGTCTGGGAGGCGGACACGACGAGCGCGAACAAACTTTGAACCAGCTTCTGGTGGAAATGGACGGGTTCGAATCCAACGAAGGCGTCATCCTCATCTCGGCCACCAACCGACCGGATGTTCTCGATCCCGCCCTGCTCCGGCCCGGTCGCTTCGACCGCCAGGTCGTCGTCCCGCTGCCCGACATCAAGGGAAGAGAGAAAATTCTCCAGGTTCACATGAAGAAGTCCCCGATGGCTCCCGAGGTCGATGTGGCTACATTGGCCAAGGGAACGCCGGGCTTTTCCGGAGCCGATCTCGAAAATCTCGTCAACGAAGCCGCCCTTTTGGCCGCCAAGCGAAACAAGGAACGGGTGGACATGGTCGATCTCGAGGATGCCAAAGACAAAGTTTACATGGGGCTCGAGCGGAAATCCAAGGTCATCCGGGAGGAAGATCGAAAGACGACGGCCTATCACGAGGCAGGACATGCCCTGGTGGCGCGTTTCCTGCCCGGAACCCATGCCGTAAACAAGATCACCATCATCCCGAGAGGAAGAGCGGCGGGCATCACCTGGTTTCTGCCCGAAGAGCAGGACTTCAGGTTCAAAGACCAGCTGGAGAGCGAACTTGCTGTCGCTTTCGGCGGGCGGGCGGCGGAGGAAATCATCTTCAACCGCATCAGCACAGGGGCCGCAAACGACATCAAACAGGCAACGGAACTCGCCCAGAACATGGTCCGCGCCTGGGGCATGAGTTCTCTGGGGCCGCTTTCCTTTGCCAAGAGTGAAGAGCAGATTTTCCTCGGCCGGGAAATCGCTCAGCATCGGGATTATTCGGAAGAAACCGCCCGCCGGATCGATGCCGAAATCGCCCGCTTCATCAACGGCGCTTACGATCGGGCCAAGACCGTTCTACAGGAGAACATCGACGTGCTCCACAGCCTTTCGGCCTTGCTGCTCGAAAAGGAAACCGTCATGGGAAGCGAGCTCGATCAATTGATTCGCACCATGAAACCGGATTTCGTCTTCCCATCCCACCATCCGGAGGAACCCAAACCCGAAGGTTCTCCGGAAGAAACGGCTGCGGAAACGACCACGGAAGCCCGAGCACCCGAGGAAGAAACCCAGGAAGCATCGTGAAAGCGAAATGCTATACACTGACATGGGATCGCTGGCACCTCGAGATGGGAGCCGGCAGGACCTGCCTCATGGGAATTCTGAACGTCACCCCCGATTCGTTTTCGGACGGCGGCGAATTTTTTACGTTGGAGGATGCAGTCGCTCAGGGGCTACGTCTCGAGGAGGCAGGAGCCGACATCCTCGATATCGGAGGGGAGTCGACCCGGCCCTTTTCCGAGCCGGTTTCGGCTGAAGAGGAAATCCAACGGGTATGTCCCGTCATCGAATCCCTTGCCAAACGCCTGTCTATTCCGATTTCGATCGACACCACCAAGGCGGCTGTCGCCCGCAGGGCCCTGGATGCCGGAGCCAGCATCGTAAACGACATCGGCGCCCTGCGTCTCGATCCCGACATGGCTCCGCTTGCAGCCGAACGAAAGGTTCCGGTCATCCTCATGCACATGCTGGGTACACCGAAGACCATGCAGGTGGATCCCCATTATGACGATGTCGTCGCCGATATCCGCGGCTTTCTGGAGGATGCCGTGCGGTGGGCGATGCAGGCCGGAATCCCGAAAGACCGGATCGTTCTGGACCCGGGAATCGGTTTTGGAAAGACGCTTGCCCACAACCTCACCCTCATCCAGCGGCTCGGCGAATTCGCTTCCTTGGACCGCCCCATCCTGATGGGCCCCAGCCGAAAGTCTTTCGTACGAAACATCCTCAAACAGCATCTGCCCGAAGGGATCGATCCCGACCGGGAACGCATCATCCACGGGACGATGGGGGCTGTGGCCGCCTGCATCCTCAATGGTGCACACATCCTCAGGGTTCATGACGTCTCCCGCATCAAACCTCTCGTCGAGGTGATCGACGCCATTCAGTCCCAAGAGGGTTGACACAGCCGTCATCCGAGAAGCTTGTATCGGCTGTTTTTCCAATTGTCGATGTCGCTGGTGTAGTACGGGGAAAAGCGCCTGTCGGAAGGACCTCCGGGAAGGCTGGTGAGGAGCTGCATCCGGGAGAAATCGGCAATCATCCGCCAGGATGGCGAAAACGTGGTTTGGCGACCGGCGCTGCGAAAGATCTGACCCTGCGTAACGGTGGCACGGTTTCCGGGAAGTTCGATCGGACCGTAATCGAAGCCCAGGAATCGGGGCAGCTTGCCGCCGAACAACAGATGGTTCAGGGTGATCCGACGGGTTTCACCATACGGAACGACCGGCTTCGAAAGACCGACATCGATGGCTTCCCGAAGGATCTCCTCCCGACGCCTCCCATCGAACCAAGCGCTGTCCGTCTTCAGCAGAATGGCGTCGAAATTCCCGAAATAGTCGTTGAAGAGCGACGTTTCGCACATCACGTGCCGCAGCACATCCCGCCCCATCCCCTGATCTCCGAAGACGATCTCGACCAGTTCCTGGTAAATGGCCTCGAACCGGCTGGCCTCGACGGAAACCGCTTCGTACCGACCATCCCATGCCGAAAGCCGCCTTGCCGCCTCGGTATCCGGCAGAAAGGGCCGCAGGATATCCAGAAACGCCTTTGCCTGAAGCGAGAGCAGATCGGTTTGAATCGCCTGCATGACGTCGGCATCGAGCGATCCGGCTTGTTGACGCAGCATCTCGGTGATGCGATCGGCCCGCCAGGACGCCATCGCCAGATTGATGGGTTGTGCCACTCCCCAGGCATTGAGATCCTGGTTGGCGGTTACGATGAAGCCCTCTTCCGGATCGATGCGGCAAGGCAATTGAGACGGATCGACCCAACCGGTCGGATCGAATCGTCTGTCCCATGCAGGCGTCGGCAACAAGCCGCTCACCCCTTCCGGTCTTCGGAACATCCGTCCAGACATCTGATATCCGATGCTCCCGGTTTTGTCTGCAACCACCCAGTTGAAAGAGAGGCATTCGAGCTTGCGGAAACAAGCAATCGCTTCATCGACACGGGTGGCCTTCAACAGATCGAACATACCGGCGATATCCCCGGCTCCCGCTTTCCGGGCGCAGCTCCAATTCATCACGAGATATTCCCCATCGATGAACGGATCTCCTTCGAGAAGCCCCCATTCGTTTTCGTATACGGTTTCGACGACGGTTCTTCCCTTCTTCGTCCGGATGATCTCCTTTCGCGCCTGAAAGGGGGTCCATCCGTCATCCCGGAAATAACAGCCGTTTCTGCAGCGCTCGATCCGATAATCGATCTGATCCATAAAGGAGTACGTGACCCCCCAGGCGATGTCGGGTGTTCGTCCGGCAGCAACGGCCGGAGCGCCGGGCAAGGTGATACCGACGACACTTCGGCCTGCAATGTGCATCACCACCTCGTACCAAATGGCAGGCAGGCGGTTGACTTCAAGATGCGGATCGTTGCAGACAATGGGCTTTCCGCTCCGTGTAAGTTTGCCGGATACCACCCAGTTGTTGCTGGCACTAAAATGCGGCGCCTTGCGAAGCCACGCCAGGGCTTCCGGTACGATCGGAGGCGCCAACCGAACGGCCTTCATCCGATCGATGTCGATGGGATCACACAAATAGGGAAACAGCTCCCGAATCTTGGCTTCTGGAATTCCGTTTTGAATCATCTGCACGAGGAATTTTTCCATATTCCCCTGAACGTCGGCAAGCCCCAGAAATCCCATGATCTTTGCCAGAATCAGGGTATCTTCAGGCTTCCAGGGCTCGATCGGAACCCTCAGCAGGCGAAATTCCCAAACACGGCCATGCTCTTCGATACACCGGTTGACACCTTCGGCATAGGCCGAAAGGGCGTTTCGATGCTCCGCTGAAAGACGTTCCATTTCGCCTGATGCATCCGGCAGAAACCGCATCCGCCGCATGAATCGATCGACCTCGACAAGTGCTGGATCGTCTGCCAAAAGCTCCGAAGCTCTCCCTTGCAGCAGGATACGGGTGAGCATCATTTGCAGCTGGCGATCCCTTGCGTGCATGTAGCCGAGCGCACGAAACCCATCCTCGAAGGACTCGGCCGAAATGATCGGAATACCATGCTCGTTTCGACGGATGACGATCGAACCGTTTTTCCCATTCCATTGTTTCATTTCGGGCATTTTCATTCCCTTTCCCTCAACGGCATGATGGACCCGCGTCGATGCGTTTTTCGTGAGCCGCAGGGGGCGGGCACGCCTTTTTCGCTGCATCGGAAAAACTCATCCGCCCCACCCCCCTGTCTTCCTCTCCCACATCGATCCCATCGAGCCCTTTTGCCTCTTCCCCATACCCTACCCCTTCATTCCGCCTTCCCGCGAAACACCCGCTTCCAGATCATCAACACCCCTTTTCGCAGTGACGCGAACCGCTTGGCGTCGACGATCGGCGGCTTTTCCTGAAGACTCAGCTGGTGCATCGTCGCACGGAAGGTCAAATAGGCTTCCTTGAGGAAATAGGCGTGGGTTTCCGCGATAATGCCCGCTTCGATGAGGGTGGTGAGCTGCCGGACATTGTCCGTCCATTCGAGAAGCCGGTTGTCCCGGAACGATCCTCGAAGCAGCAGGTATTGCACGATGAATTCGATGTCGATGATGCCGCCACGGTCGTTCTTCAAATCGAAGTGTTCCGAATCGCTTGGCGGATGGTTCTCGAGCAGTCGTTTTCGCATGTGGATGACGGACCGTCGCAGGGTTTCCGGATCTCTCGGCTTGGCCAGGATCTGCCTTCGGACTTTTTGAAACCGCTCGGCCAGCACCGGGTCCCCGGATACGGGTCTTGCCCGGACCAGGGCCTGATGCTCCCAAGTCCATGCCTTTTCCATCTGGTAATGCAGAAAGCCGTCCATTGAACTGACCAAAATCCCGGATTCGCCGTCGGGTCGAAGACGCGTATCGGCGTCATAGAGTTGACCGGCACGTGTCCGGGTAGTGAGCAGGTGTACGATC
Source organism: uncultured Desulfatirhabdium sp. (assembly GCA_964549995.1). Taxonomy (GTDB): domain Bacteria; phylum Desulfobacterota; class Desulfobacteria; order Desulfobacterales; family Desulfatirhabdiaceae; genus Desulfatirhabdium. Next base: position 9,366 of record CAZJXF010000063.1, read on the forward strand.
CGCTGAGCAAGCCGCATGTAGAACTGGGCATGATCGATAGATTGCCTTCCGCCTGCTGTCATCCCCTGCCTTGCGCCATGCAGGAATACGAGATCAAGATCGGAGGCATATCCCAATTCCAGGCCGCCCAACTTCCCGTAGCCCACCACCAGAAAATCTTTTCCGACCAAGGGCATTTGTCCCGAAGCAGGCGTTCCGAATCTTTCGGCGATGGATTGCCAGGCAAGCATCAACACTTCGTCGATCACGACTTCCGCGATTTCGGTCAAATGATCGCTCACCCGCATCAGGGGAAGGACACCGGTGACATCGGCCGCAGCCACACGGAACACATTCGACTGCTTGAAGATACAGAGGCGTTCAATCAGCTGCTCGGTGTCCTGGTCGGAGGCCACCAGCATCTTCTGTCGGATCTCCTGCTGCAGTTCGGGTTTTCGAGGGGGGGCGTAGAGCAGTCGGGTGTCGAGCAGTTCATCGAGCAACACGGGATGCCGGGCAAGCCAGGTAACGATCAGGGTGCTGGCGGAAGCCAGCCGGATGATTTGATCCAGGGTGTGCGGATTTTGAGCCATGAGCGCGAAATAACTCGATCGCCTTCCGATGGCACGCAGCATATCGCCGATACGGTCCAGAAGCCGCTCCGGCTCCGGAGCCTTGGCCACATAACCGATCACCAGAGGCATCAGTCGATCGAGGCGCTTTCGACCCTCCAAACTGAGGCTTCGAATGGCACTATCTTCGCGGATCACCGATAGAACGGCTCGCACACGATTCGTATCCGTATACCCCAATTTCCGGAGAGCCTCCTCGGCTGCCCCGGCTTCGGCTTCTTCCAGCCATATCGATTTGGCGACGGCCTCCCATCCGGAGCCCGATACGGTTTCATCGAAAAGGGCCGTTTCAAGAAGGGTTTGAAAATGGCGGTGGACGGCTTCGGTATGCCTTGCAAGGTCCGCATCGAAGGCCGCTCCATCGCGATAGCCCAGAGAGATGGCCAGCCGCTTGCGTTCCAGATCGTCGGTAGGCACCACATGGGTTTGTCGATCGAACCTCTCCTGAAGCCGATGTTCGAGTACCCGCAGGAATCGGTACGCTCGCTCCAAATCCCGGTAGACTTCTTCAACGATCATTCGATGCTTCGCCAGCAGACGCAACACGACAAGAATCGAAGGGGTCTGGAAAACGGCGGAAACCCCGCCGCGAATCAATTGAAACACCTGGCCGAAGAATTCGATTTCCCGAATACCGCCTGCCCCCAGCTTGATGTTCCGGGAAAGTCCTTTACGCATCACTTCCCGGGTAATCCGCTGTTTCATCTCCCGAAGGGCGTCGAACACCCCGTAATCGAGATACCGGCGATAGACGAACGGCCGTAGCATCTCGAGAAGACGGTATCCTGCCGAAATGTCGCCTGCCACCGGTCTGGCCTTGATCCAGGCATATCGCTCCCACTCCCGCCCTTGACGCTGGTAATAGTCCTCCATGGCATCGAAACTCATCACCAGAGGACCGTTTTCCCCGAAGGGCCGAAGATTGAGATCGATCCGGAAGACCGGGCCTTCCGCGTCACCGGCGTTGAAGGCAGCAATGAGTTTTCGGCAGAGCTTCTGAAAGAAGAGTTCGTTGGAAATGGATCGATCCGGCTTGTTGCTACGCGTATAGCCGTTTTGGGCATAGGCGAAGAGGAGATCGATATCCGATGAAAAATTGAGCTCCGCCGCTCCAAGCTTTCCCATGCCGATCACCACCAATTTCTGCACGGAGCCGTCCGTACCGATCGGAACACCGATGTCACGGCACATCCATCCATACAGAACGGCAAGGGCAAGATCGAGACAAGCCTGGGCCAGGCGGGTCAGATCGGTCATGGTTTCGAGAAGATCGGCGGCTCCGACGATGTCCCGCCACGCGATCCGAACCATTTCCCGTTTGCGGAAGCAGCGCAATGCGAAAGAAAGCTCGGCTTCGGTCGATACGCCGCAGATTCGATCGCTCAGAAAGCGATGGTAGCGATCGGGAAGATAACTGGTCAGCAGATCGCCGCTATCGACGAGATCGACAAGGAGACGAGGATCGCGGATGCAAGCCTGACGAACGAAATGACTGGCCAGAAAAACGGCAGGCAGGGTATGACGGACAAAGGGATGATCCGGAAAGGGAATACCGGATATTGAAAACGCCTCGAACACGTCGTCTGTGTTTCGACGGACTTCGCTGGCCAATGTCGGATCGAGATCATCCGGGAGCGGCACGATGGCGGAACAGGTCATGGGGCCGGCCCTTCTATGCGGCTCAGATGAGACTTCTGGACTTTCTTCAAGTCAATCATGATGGGCTCGCAAAAAGTCGCTCTACCCTCGATTGTGGGGTGTTTCCGGGCCTGAGCATGGGGGGAGAACCGCCTTTTGATGTTGCATCGGATACTTGTTTGAATCCGCCGGAGATCGTTGGGCCGGGCATGCGCATTCAGTCCATATCTGTTAGAATAACAAGTCGTTGTATTCCAAATGCCCCACCTCTGAAGTCTGGCCACATGCCCGGCCCTTACGAGCTCGGGCGGCTGAGTTTATCCGATGCAACGAAAAAGGCGGTTCTCCTCCCATGCGACTCGGATGAGACTTCTGGACTTTTTGCGAATCCGTCCATCAGGGTATGACATCAGGAGAAAATGAACCGGCCGACGGCCGGGCGCTACACCCTTCAGGCCTTACCGCCCCAGCCGATGGAGACCGCTCCCCCGTCCAGAATGACCGGAATCCGTCGATCCCCGCCCGAATGCCGGAGCATGTCGTCCAGATCCAACGGATTGGCCTTGACATCGATGAAGCGCACGTCTCTGCCCGCATCGGCATAGGCTTGCCGGGCGGCACGGGTGAAAGGGCACGAGGGTTTCCCAAAAATGACGACCGGCTCTTGGTGCATCTTTCCCTTCTCGCTCAGGTTCGAGTCCCCTGTTTTTTGAGCTTTTCCCATTCGTCCCGCAAGGTGACGATCCGGTTGAAGACCGGCCGGCCGGGGGTTGAATCCTTCGTATCCACGCAGAAATATCCGAGTCGCTCGAACTGGAAGCGCTCCCCTGCCGCAGCATCGATCAGGGCGGGTTCAATCCGGGCTTGATCCAACACGTGAAGGGATGCGGGGTTCAGGTTCAGCGTGAAGTCCGCCCCTTCGGGTACTTCGTCGGGGTCCGGCTGGGTAAACAGATGGTCATATAGACGGACCGTCGCCACCCGCCCATGGCTGGCGGACACCCAGTGAAGGGTCGCCTTCACCTTACGGCCGTCGGGCGCTCCGCCACCTCGGGTTTCCGGATCGTAGGTGCAGCGGATGGTTTCGATCCGACCGGTCTGCGGGTTCTTTTCCACCCCCACACAGCGGATGAAATAAGCATAGCGCAGCCGGACTTCCCGACCGGGAGCCAGCCGAAAGTATTTCTTCGGCGGGTCCTCCATGAAATCTTCCGCCTCGATATACAGCTCACGCGTAAAGGGCACCTGCCGGGAACCCATCTCAGGCCGATCCGGATAGTAGGGCGCATCGAGCCATTCGACCCGATCGGCCGGAAAGTTTTCGATCACGACTTTTACGGGGTTTAAAACGGCCATCACCCGCAGCGCCGTCTCGTTCAGGTATTCCCGGATGCAGTGCTCGAACAGGGCCACATCTACCACGCTGTCCCTTCGGGCCACCCCGATCCGCTCGCAAAAGGTGCGGATCGCCTCCGGCGGAACCCCTCTGCGTCGCAGACCGGAAAGTGTGGGCATGCGCGGGTCGTCCCATCCATCGACATGCCCTTCTTGGACGAGGCGGATGAGCTTTCGCTTGCTCAAGACGGTATAGCTCAAATTCAATCGGGCGAATTCATATTGGCGTGGTCTTCGAGGCGGATTCACCTGATCGATGACCCAGTCGTACAGGGCCCGGTTGTTTTCGAATTCGAGCGTACAGATGGAATGGGTGATTCCTTCGATGGCATCCGAAAGACAATGGGCGAAATCGTACATCGGATAGATGCACCAGTCCGTACCCGTCCGGTGATGAGCCGCCTTTCGGATACGGTAGAGAGTCGGATCCCGCATCATGATGTTGGGGGAAGCCATGTCGATCTTGGCCCGCAACACGTGGGTTCCTTCCTCGAATTCGCCGGCCCGCATCCGTTGGAAGAGGTCGAGATTTTCGGCAATGCTGCGGTTTCGATAAGGGCTTTCCTTGCCCGGCTCGGTCAACGTTCCCCGGTATTGACGGATTTGTTCCGGGCTCAGGCTGCACACATAGGCAGCTCCTTTTCGGATGAGCAACAGCGCATATTCAAAGAGCCGCTCGAAATAATCGGAAGCATAATACAGGTGCTTTCCCCAATCGAACCCCAGCCACCGGACATCGTTTTGAATCGATTCGACATACTCGACATCTTCCTTCACTGGATTGGTGTCGTCGAATCGCAGATGACACCTGCCGCCGAATTCTTTCGCCAGCCCGAAATTCAGGCAAATGGATTTGGCATGCCCGATGTGCAGGTAGCCATTGGGCTCTGGGGGAAAGCGCGTGATCACCTCACCGTTGTTCTTGCCGGCTGCGACATCGGTTTCGATGATGGTGCGAATGAAATTGGGTTGTATGGTCATCGGTTCGGACATATCGAAAGATCCTTATAATCGACTTTTTGGGAAGCCGACGTGGTTGATGGTCTCGCAAAAAGTCAGATGCTCTTGTTTAACCCGCAGGAGAGCGGGTGCATTTTGCTTGCGCAGCGGAAAAACTCAGCAGCCCGATCTCGTAGGATCGGGCGGATGGCCAAGATGAAAAAGATGGCTTTCTGAAAGGCAACGTCCGGATTATCCATCCAAAACAGATGAAGCGCGTCCGCCCGATCCAACGATCTCCGGCTGCTTCAAACACGTTTCCGCTGCTTCGCAAAACACCACCCGCCCTCCTGCTGGAAGCCAGGCATTGGAAGGAAATCGGTAAGTGGCGACTTTTTGCGAAGCCGTCATGGATGAATTGTATCGTTCTTCAGCGCCCCCTGCCCTGTGGCCTCCAGCACGCTTCGCCACAGTTTTCCGTTCGGATCGACCTGTTTGCGCTTGCCGACAGATGCAGCCATTGGAATGTGAACGAACTGGTTGTTCCAGTGACCGATCAGCAGGCGGGTCTTTCCGGCCATTCCGGCATGAACCGCATCCCTGCCCAGCACGCTGCAGAAGGCACGATCGTTGGCATTTGCCGGAAGGCTCCGGATAATATAGCTGGGATCGATGTACTTCAGTGAAATGTCGATGTTTCGTTCTCGAAAATGGGCGGTGATCCGCTCCTTGAGAAACAGGCCGATATCTTTCAGGCGAACGTTTCCGGAAGCATCCCGCTCGTCGTGTTGCCCCTCGAAGAATTTCTGGCCGGCCCCCTCGGCAACCACGATCACCGCATGCTTTCGCGATTCCAGACGATGCTCGAGAGAGGCGAGAAGCCCTTTGGGACCATCCAGATCGAAATCCACCTCCGGAATGAGCACGTAATTGACGTCTTGCTGGGATAGAACCACCGTCGATGCGATAAAACCGGAATATCGGCCCATCAGTTTGATGAGACCGATGCCGTTGGGATACCCTTCGGCTTCGTTGTGGGCCGCCTTGATGGCTAAGGTAGCGATATCGACCGCCGTATCGAAGCCGAAGGACTTCGAGACCAGGAAAATATCGTTGTCGATGGTCTTGGGGATGCTAATCACGCTGATTTTGAGGTTACGCTGTTCAATGACATCCGCAATGGCGGATGCCGCCTTGAGGGTGCCGTCTCCGCCGATCATGAAGAGGATACCGATGTTCATCCGCTCGAGGCTATCGACAATCGCATCGATGGGCTGAGGTCCCCTCGAGGAGCCCAAAATCGATCCCCCCCTTTCATGAATACCGGAGACAGCCATCGGATGAAGGTCCACGACGTCATGACCGTATTCCGGGATAAACCCCTGCAGGCCGTAGCGGATGCCGTAAATGTTGCGCACCCCGTATCCAAAATACAACTCGAGAACGATGGCCCGAATGATGTCGTTCAACCCTGGGCACAAACCGCCGCAGGTGACCAGTGCCGCTCGAAGTTTGCTCGGATCGAAATAGATGCGCTCCCGCGGGCCCGCCATTTCGAAAGACGGCAGCCGGTTTCCCGCCTGAACGGTTGCACAGATATGCTCCGGGTGGACATCGATGACCACTCGGTCGGCATCCGATACAAAATTCACCGAAGCCGATCGTCCCTGATTCTTCATGATCGGCGTCAGGATCTTGGCTTCTCCCAGAGAGACAATTGCGGTATCGATCGATGCTGCATCCATAGAACTCTTTCCCAATGATGATGAAGCGCTCAAGCGCCGATCGGTTTTCCGTTGAATTTGAATTCCCCTTTTCCGAGGATATCGTGCAGGTGCAGGATTCCCTGCACTCTGCCGCCGTGATCGACGATCGGCAAAACCGTGATCTGATGCTTTTCCATGAGATTGAGGGCATCGCAGGCCAGGGAATCCACATGCACGAATCGAGGGGATTTGGACATCACCGCCGTAACGGAAAGATCCAGGAAATGCTGCTTTCTGGCCAAAAGCCGCCGGAGGTCCCCATCCGTCAGAATACCCCTCAGAAACTCATCTTCATCGAGAACGAGAACGGCCCCCAACTCGAGGCGATTGATTTCGGCAATGGCTTCGGTCATGGTGGCCGATTCCAATACCTTCGGGACGTTCTCCCCGACCAGCATCAGCTCGCCCACACGACTCTGAAGCCTCTGCCCCAAATGACCGCCCGGATGAAACTTCCTGAAATCATTGCTGTTGAAATGCTTCTGATGGATCAGAACGACCGCAAGCGCGTCTCCCATGGCCAAAATCGCCGTAGAGCTTGCTGTAGGAGCCAACCCGAGAGGGCAGGCTTCCCGCTCGACAGCAACATCGATCACCAGATCGCTGGCACGACCCAATGTGGAATCGGGCTTTCCGGTGAAGGAGACGATCTTGCATCCGATTCTTCGAATACTGGGCACCAGGATGTTGAGTTCATCCGTCTCACCGCTGTTGGAAAGAGCCAGAAAGATGTCTTCCCTGCTGACCATGCCCAGATCGCCGTGCATGGCTTCCACCGGATGCAAAAAAAGCGATCGGGTACCTGTGCTGTTGAGCGTGGCGACGATTTTCCGGCCGACAATGCCCGACTTGCCGATGCCGCTGACGATGACCCTTCCCCTGGACCTGCAAATCCATTCAACCAACTGGACAAAATGCTCATTGACACGATCGACAAGCCCGAGGATGCCTTCGGCCTCGATTCGAAGGACGTTTCGAGCCTGCTCGATCACGCTATCCGCTTCAGTCATGTTCTCCACGCTATCAAAAAAGATGAACTCGCAAAAGTCCATCATATGGACGGCTTCGAAAAAAGGCCGCAGGCAAGGAGTGCAAATCCCGAGGAGTGAGGCGTACTTAGACGTACGCCGCAACGACGAGGGATGCAGCACGACACAGCATCCGGCCTTTTTGCGAAGTCGTCAAAAAAGAATTAAACCCCTTGTGTTCCATTCAAACCTTGACACATCCATAACACTTTTTTATAGTCCCGACAAGCGTTTCTCCCAAGCATACCGGGAAAAGCGGGCATCATCGCCATTTGCAGCCGCATCTTGCATCCCGGTGCCTCACCCGACTCAGAAACGATGATCCCAAAACGATGAAAATCTTTCCAACCATCGCTGCGGATATCCTACCTTCCAACAAAGGGCGCCCATGAAACAACCCACCATCCCCGTTGTCAAGAGGTCCCTGTTTTCATGGATTATTGAAGGCAATCTCAAGCTCCAAATCCTGCTCATCGTTCTGATTGCCATCACGGTTTCGGCCCGTGTCCTCCCGCTGGAAATGCAGAAACGGATCATCAACGAGGCCATCGGGTTACGTAAGATGGATCTGCTGATCCGGTATTGTCTGATCTATCTCGGAGCCGTTCTCTTGTCGAGCGCGCTGAAATTCACGATCACCATCATTCAAACCTGGATTTCCGAACGCGTGCTGGCAGCCATGCGAAACGCCTTGTATGCCCACATCATCATGCTGCCGCTGGGGTTCTTCCGAAAGGCCCAGCCGGGGATGGTGGTGTCGGCTCTGGTAACGGAACTTGCAACCGTCGGCAATTATGCCGGGCAGGCCATCGCCACCCCGGTCATTAATATCCTGACCCTCCTTACCTTCGCCGGATACCTTCTGCATCTCAATCCTCTTCTGGCCGTCATCTCCTTTTCCATTTATCCGATCATCGTCTTTCTCATTCCCATTTTGCAGAAACGGGCCAATCAGGCCAACAAGAAACGGGTGGATGCCACCCGGAAAATGTCGAGCAAAATTGGTGAGGTCATCACCGGTATTCATGAAATCCAGGGAAACGGCACCTTCAAGATCGAGAACGAGCGCTTCGCGAAACTCGTTCGCAAGATGTACAAAATCCGACTGGCCTGGAACAGCTACAAACAGGGCATCAAGGTCGGAAACAATTTTTTCGTGAATCTCGGGCCCTTCATCATTTTTCTGCTGGGCGGATACCTCGCCATGAACGGCCGGCTGGAATTGGGCGCTATGGTAGCCTTTCTTTCGGCCCAGGAAAAACTTTACGACCCCTGGAAAGAGCTTATCGATTTTTACCAGACCTACATGGATGCAGCCGTCAGCTACAAGCGCACGATGGAATATTTCGATATTCCCATCGAATTCCAGATCGAGGACAAATCCCGACCCGTGTACGATCTGACGGGTGCCATCGAAGTGAAAGACCTGACCTTCGTCAGCGAAAGCGGAATTCAGCTGCTGGACGGTATTTCCCTCTCGTTGAATCCCGGAGAATCTCTAGCCCTGATCGGATACTCCGGCAGCGGCAAGAGCACGCTCGCATTGTGCATCGGCCAGCTCTATGCCTATACGGACGGTCATATCTTCATCGATGGTCACGAAGTTCTTGAAATGACGAAAAATGACGTCGTCAATCAGTTAGGGTTTGTCTCCCAGTCCCCCTTTATCTTCTCGGGAACCATCGAGGAAAACCTGCTCTATGCCGTTGAAGCACTAAAAGACATCCGACCGGATATGCCCATGCCTACCCGGGACGATAAAATCGCCGTTTTGCACCAGACGGGCCTTTTTCTCGATGTGCTGCAATTTGGTTTCAATACGATTCTGTCACGGGAAAAGCATGCAGACCTGGCAAGAGAACTGATTCGGGTCCGGCAGAATTTTCATCGGGAATTCAGCGACGCCCTGTCGAATTACGTCGAATTTTTTGATGAAAACCGGTATCTGTACCATGCGGACGTCATCGAAAACCTGTTCATGGGCACCCCGAACAGCACCGACTACAACGAAAAGGATCTCACTCAGAATGCCCGATTCATGAAGTTTCTGTCGGAAGCCGAACTCGTCCGTCCTCTGACGAGCCTCGGTGCTGAGCTCGCTAAGCAAACCGTCGACATCCTGGGTGATCTGGAACCCGACGCCGTCTTCTTCGAGCAAAGCCCGATTCCCCTGGATCAATGGGAGGATGTACGGGCCATCGTGGATCAGCTTAAGCGCACCCGGCTCAATCAATTGCCCCAGAAAGACCAAAATCTGCTGCTGAACCTCGCCTTCCGGTTCAAACCCGGCAAGCACAAACTCGTATCCCTCCCCGCCATTCTCGAAAAAATGATTCTCGAGGGCCGGTTCCTGTTCCGAGAACACATTTCCCGTGAAGCCCCAGGTGCATTTTCCTTCTACAACCTGTCCGAGTACATTTTTTCCCAAAGCATTCTCAACAACATTCTCTTCGGACAGATCACCACCACCAACGTCAAAGCCATCGACACCATCAATCAGAGCATCATCCAGTTGATCATTGAAGAAGACTTCCTGGAAACGTTGGTCGAAATCGGCATGCAGTTCGAAGTCGGCAGCAAGGGCGATCGGCTCTCCGGAGGTCAGAAACAAAAGCTGGCCATCGCCCGGACACTGTTAAAGCATCCCAGAATCCTGATCATGGACGAGGCGACATCGGCGCTCGACAACAAATCCCAAAGCCGCATTCAAAACCTGATCGAAACCCACTGGAAAGGGAAGTCGACCATCATCTCCGTCGCACACCGCCTCGATATCATCAAGAACTATGACAAAATTGCCGTGATGAAGGCCGGAAAAATCATCGAATCGGGATCCTACAAGGAGCTCATCGACAGAAAGGGAGTGTTTTATGAGCTGGTCGGTGGAAGGAAGTGAGCC
>CAZJXF010000064.1:0-19394 GCA_964549995.1 uncultured Desulfatirhabdium sp.
TCGAAGTTCAAAATAATCAGGAAATTGCAGTCCATATAATTTGAAAATCAACAGATCCCCTTCGGATCTTTCTTTATATTGATTCCGAATTGGATATCCCTCAATCAACGCAGGAGATCATGATGCGATTCTTTTTCGAAATGACGGAGTCCACCCCGATCCTCCATCGTCTTGCGGGACTTGGATTGCGCCAAAAGCTCTTTTGGGTTGTTCTGCTGCCAGTCATTCTATGTGTTTTGACGGTTGGATGGGTCTCCAATTATTTTTCCTCGAAATTCCTAAATCTTTCCATCCAACGCACTTCCCATGTCCTGGGCCTTGCACAGGCTAACGAAATCGAAAAACTTCTCGATCAGGCAAGAAAAAACCTCATCGCCCTATCGAAAGAAACTGTATCGATCGAAGATCTCGAAAAATGGATTCTGTTGCAGCACCGATTGGGGAACACGGGCTATCGGGAAATCGCCTATATCGGTATCGATGCACATCAGCGTCATTTCCTTCTGAAGATAGATCGCAGTGACCGAATGATCCGAATCCCTTCTTCTCAACTCTCCGATATTAAGCCGAATCCTATTCCCCTGTTCGATACGATCCGCTCCTACGCTTCCGATCAGGTATATCTTGGAGATATCGTCGAGACCTATTATCCCCTGTCCCTGAATGTAGATACCCACCCGCTGTCCCATGTTTTGTTTCGAATGGCCGTTGCCCATATCACCAATGGCGTTATGGACGGCATCCTCCTTCTCGGTATTGACGCTTCATGGATTCGAAACATTCTATCGCTTTACCATTCGCCCCAATCTCCTTTGTACGCCTTCCCTCGAACCCCTGAGATTCGGTATAGTTATCTATTCGACCGCTTGGGCTGGATGCTCTTCGAATCCGACAACACGGAAAACGACAAAGGTCCCCTCTCCACGATCCGCATCCGGGATGAAATGAAAGGCACCATCGGAAAACCCGGATACGCCAGCTGTTTTCGCCCGTCTGCCGAATATACGACTTTCTGGAACATGGTTACCTCGGTTCAACAAGGATTGCATGGCGTGATTCCGGTCGACGACCTGGGGAATCAGTCTCATTCTGCCAGAAGCAATGGTTTTCTGGTGTATGCACCGATCCGATTTCACACCAAGCCGAATGAACCACCAGAGGTCGTGTTGGGTCTGGCATTTCTCGATCGGACCCGCATCACGCTTGCAGCGCAACTCAAGCAAATCGATGTTCTCTTTATCGTTACGGCAGTTGCTACGCTGTTTGTCGGTATCTATATCTTCTGGACCTCCCGCTTGCTGACCTCACCTATTCAACGTCTCGTCTCTGCGGTATCCGAATTGCAGCCTGACCATTTTCAGGAAGGCCTTCACCTCGAACGGTTGGATCAGGAATCCCGCCTCTTGCAGGAGACGATCAATCGTCTCTTGGAGGCCATCGCCCGGCAAATGGAACTCATCCAACATCAGCACCAGGTAATCCAGATGGCCGAGCAAAGGGAGCGCCTCGCACCGGATGCGCTGCTTTCAGAAACACCTCAGGAAGCCGATCCCATTCCCGAGCTTTGTGGAAACAGCCCTGCCATCCTCGCCCTCAAGGCGGATATTCTCAAGGCGGCAAAATCCGAAGCGGATGTCTTGATCACTGGCGAAACCGGCACCGGAAAACAATTGGCTGCAGAGGCCATTCATATGCACAGTGATCGTTCCCCCCAGCCCTTCATCACGATCAATTGTGGAGCCCTCGACGAAAATCTCCTGCTGGATGCCTTGTTCGGTCACGTTGCCGGTGCTTTCTCCGAGGCCAAATCGGACCGAAAAGGCGCATTTCTGTCGGCGAACCATGGCACGCTCTTCCTGGACGAAATCGGGAATGCCTCGTTGAAGGTTCAGCAAGCCCTTCTTCGAACCTTATCCACCAAAACCATTCGCCCTCTCGGATCGGACACGGAAATTCTGGTGGATGTCCGTCTGATTGCCGCAACCAACGAAAATCTGACGTCCTTGATTGAACGAGGTATCTTTCGGGAAGATCTCTATTTCCGATTGAACGTCATCTCGATAACGACGCCCCCGCTGCGGGAGAGAATCGATGATATCCCTGCACTGGTATATCAGTTTATCGAAGAGGCATCGCGGGAAATGGGAAAGGAAGGAATCGGCATCAGCAAGGGAGCAATGGAGCGCTTGAAACAATACCGATGGCCTGGCAACGTTCGAGAACTGAAGAATTGCATTACCAGAGCCGTCGCGATGGTGGACAGCAACGTGCTGCAGACATCGGATATTCGACTGGAACCCCTTTTGGACATGCCGAAAGAGATTCCATCGGTAAAAACGCCTCCCCTACCGCATCCAAACAAATCTGAACGATCCGCACGAAAAGGATCTCTTTCAATCAGGCTGAACGAACGCCAACACATTGCCCTTCCCATTATCCAGAAGAAAGGCCAGGTCACCCGTTCGGAATATCAGCAGCTGATCGGAAAAGAGATTCCCCCACGGACGGCACAATATGATTTGAACGATCTTGTTCGAAAGGGCTTCTTGGAAAAGATAGGAAAAGGACCGGCTACACGGTATGTCCCTGTTACTGGAAAACGTCTTTCATCCAGGTAAGGTGAGGGACTTTGCCGTTGTGATCAGGCCGGCGTTTTGTTTGATGCGGAGCAGGCCAGGACTGAAATGGTAGTGCATCAGAGGGGATTGAAGACCCAGTGCCAAAAAGCTTTTCTCTATTTCATCGAAGAGGACGGGACGATTCGGCCAGGTAAAGGTTTTTCGCAGTTCCTGTAGGCGATACCACTTCTCTTCAATTTCTCGCCTCCCCTTGATTCGGACGTCGATCAGACCGTCACACAGAAACATGGCACAAACGATGGGTGTCAGCTTCCAAAGGCATCCGTTTGGACCAAGATAGACACAGAATAATCCTCGAGGACCCGTTGTCAGTGCAGAAAGGATAGGATCGATATCTGATTCTTCAGACAACAGTACATCAACTACAATGTCTGCAAAATGAACGATGATGCTGTCTTTCCCGCAACAGATCGAACGGCCCGTATCGAAACACTTGCTCTGGCAATAGCTCTTCAGGTATTTCTCGAAAAATTCCTGCAATTCCTTTCGAAAAGCGATGTATTCCGAAATCGAAGCCGACAACTCCCGTATCCTACTGGGTTCCATCGTGTTGCAGACACGTCGAACGGCAATCCACGTATCCAGGTGTTCCTGCTGATAGTCACTCATCATGGTATCTTCCAGGTGAATCGTCCATACAGACAGCAGGGCAAAAACGATGATTTCAGGAATGATGGTCTCGCAAAAAGTCAGATGCTCTTGGTTGACCCGCAGGAGGGCGGGTGCATGTTGCTTGCGCAGCGGAAAAACTCAGCAGCCCTCCTGCTGGAAGCCCGGCATTGGAAGGAAATCGGTAAGAGGCGACTTTTTGCGAGTCCATCAGGCATGGCGGATTTCCAATGGCTCGAAGCCATGCATTACATACCACCTTCACGAACGGTTTTTCTTCTGTGACTTTTCCAGTCAATACGCTTTTTTCGCCCCGATTTCGAAACCGGAAATCGATGATCGTGAAGGGCATCGAGATCGATCCGAAAACCGCCGACATCTTCCAAATGGCTTTTCTCTTGATTCGTAGGCACCCCCCTTTTTTCCTGCTGAATCACTTTTTCCAAAGGAGGTCCCATCAATGAGCCAATTGGCAGAAAGGTGCTCAAGTACAAGTCCCCCATGACCAAAAACCGGCATCCTGTTTCCATAGCCGTTTTCGTATGGACCGGAATGACCACCGGCTTTGGATCGATCCGTTTACCCAAGCGGTAGGCCCTTTCCGAATCCGGGACAAGCCAAACGTATCGATACGCCGTCGGTCGAATTCCATCGGTCAGAACGGTTCCATATCCTTTACGTCGAACACATGTATAAAGCACCTTCGGAGGCTGTGAACATTCCAGGATACGCGGAATCTGCCCGCAATCCAGTGTCCGGATCCACCCATCCCGAACTTCAAAAAGTGCTTTTCCCTCTTGATGTACCACTTCAAGAATATCCACTTCTCGGATATGTCGATATCCTTCTTCCTCATGCAAAGCATGAAGCAAATGACGCAATCGGACGAAGCCGTTTTCGTCAGGAATCAACCCATAGGCATCCGGGTGTCGGCCCAGAATGTACGACATCAAGCGAATCAGCGTGCGTTGCGTATGCATATCACGAACAGCAAGATGTTGATCCTTCCTCTTCCAAAACAAAGAACCGGCATTTCCCTTGGGAACATACCGGTTCTTCCTTCCATCAGGCCATTGGGACCGAAGCGGTTCACGCTGCAAGACGATCGGCAGCCTTCATGGCTTTTGGAATCATGGCAGTTTTAGAGTTTTTGGACATTCTTGGCTGCCGGCCCCCTGTCCGTTTCTTCGATGTCGAAACTGACCCGGTCTCCTTCAGCCAAGGTTCGGAAACCCTGCATGTTGATCGCCGAGTGATGAACGAAAATGTCCTTGCCATTTTCCTGTTCGATAAACCCAAACCCCTTCTTGTCGTTGAACCACTTCACAATCCCTTTTGCCATGACCTACATCTCCTTCTTTTTTTGGTGATAAAAACAGGGAATATCGATAGATTCCCTTGGTACAACTCATGACTGATGCATGTACCGGCAGATTCGTAGAACGCTTTGAATCCGCCACGTTCCTTTACCGTTCAGGGTTGGAACCCTTCTCTCCAGCAACGTCCTTAGAATTCCTTCTTCGCTCATTCCACTCCGATGCAACTCCTGAACAAAACGCACAATCTCTTCGCGCGACCAGGATTCCCTTGCAGGCGAATCATCCGGAGTTTTTTGCAGCTCCTGGGCTTCAGACGCGCACCTTTGCTCGCCGCTTGGAAATGGTTCGTTCCTCAACCCCCATGATGCAATTTTCTCCAGTTGGCCGGCGATGTGATCTATGGACACTACCAAGCGCTCTTCGATCGTCAGTCGTTGTCGTTGCACAGACTCCAACGCTTTGACGGCATCGATCCATTCCTGCAAGTATTTTTCCAACCGGTCGATTCGTCCGTTGGTCAATATGCGATTCACATTGCTTGTGACATTCTCCTGAGGATATTCCCGCTCATTCTTTCGGTTTCCCCCCGAGGAATTCGCTTCGAAAGACTTTCGTCTTCGATCGCCGGTCTTCTTTCTGGCCGAATTGCGAAGGTTGTATAGAAAATCATCCATTAGGTTATTTCCAAGAAAGGCCTTGTGGAGGCATAGTTGATGGGATGAAGTGGAATTTGGCAGGATGAACAAGAAATGGAACAGAGAACTAGAGCTGGTTGAAGGGTTGGAAAAACAGGCCATCGGCTTGAACGCTTGATTCGCAAGCCGAACGCAGGAAAAGCCAGCTCTTCCAGTCTTTCACCGATGGTTGGCGTACAGCCAGAAAACGTCGTAAATTTCACAAGCAACCAGCTGGAGAGTTTTGAAAATGAGATTCCGCCCCAAAACAGCGCTGGGAATTCTCGTTTTTCGAAAAAGCAGTGCCTTTCTTGGCTTCCAAAGCACATGCATTCTGCATGCTGTCATTTTCCCTACACCAATGCCGCTTTCGTTGTCAATAAAAAATGATGGCTTCGCAAAAAGTCAGATGTTCCTGTTTGATCCGCAGGAGGGCGGGTGCATTTTGCTTGCGCAGCGGAAAAACTCAGCAGCCCGATCTCGTAGGATCGGGCGGATGGCCAAGATGGCGACAATGGTTTTCTGAAAGGCAACATCCGGATTTTCAATCCAAAATAGATAAAGCGCGTCCGCCCGATCCAACGATATCCGGCTGCTTCAAACACGTTTCCGCTGCTTCGCAAAACACCACCCGCCCTCCTGCTGGAAGCCCGGCATTGGAAGAAAAACGGTAAGAGGCGACTTTTTGCGAGGCCATCAAAAATCTTTGCATGAGAACCATCTGTTGCGATATGCTTTCACCCTAACTGCTTCACGACACGGCATCCGGACTTGCAGCAAGTCCATCATTCCAAACGAATTTGACAAACATCGAAAAGCTGATCCATGAACCTTCAACACCGAATACCGCGCGTCATTCAAAAAGAGCTGGATGCCCTGAGCGCAAAACGGCATGATGTGATGAGGCTTCCGGCTGAAAAAGCCATGGATACAATCCTGGCCGATCCCAAATGCACGGCATTGGTTCAGTCTTTTCCGGAAGAAGATTTGTATTTGCTCATCCAAGAAATCGGCCCAGACGCTGCGCTTCCTTTGCTGTCACTTGCATCGAGTCGGCAGTGGCAGTTTTGTGTGGACATGGAAATTTGGGATCGAGATCGGATCCATCCCTCACGATTTGCCCGCTGGATGCAGCTGTTGCTCCAAGCCGATCCCGAACGATTCACCCAATGGGTACTGAGCGAGCAACTTGAAACGATCGAGCGTTTTCTCAACATGCATGTTGAGGTTTTCATTCGCGAACACGATATGGATCCATCCGATTTCCCGGACGATACGTTCACCTATGATGGCATCTACTACATCCGTTTCAAAAACGCCGTCGATTTGAGCGAAGGAGATCCTGCCCCATCCCTTGACATCGAACCTTTTTTGAACGATTTCTTCAACCATCTCTACAGTTCGGACAACCACTCCCTCTTTCAGAACGTGCTACTGGAAAGCCGGTGGATCATCCCTTCGGAAATCGAGGAGGAGGCCTATCGCCTAAGATGTGTTCGTTTGGCCGAAAAGGGATTTCTTCCCTACGAAGAGGCGATCTCACTCTATCAACCGCTCAATCCGGAACAGATTCTTCCCAGAACCCGTCGCTTATCGGCTCAGAGGAATGCAGGAAATTCCACGTCCGCGCTTCCATCCATCCTAATCAACCCGGAACAACATCCCACCGATTTCGGTTTCGATCATGTGCGTGACAATCCGCTATTTTTCGAAATCCTTTCCGAAATCGGGGCACTTGCCAACCAAATTGCGGTCGCCGACAGGGTTCACCTGTCCTCACGTGACGATCTGGCCGGCTTGATTCGAAAAGTTCGTGCGTACGTAGGCATCGGTATCGAGATTCTTTCTGGAGCCCCCTTCGATCCACGCACAGCCTCTTCATACTTAAGGCGCTATCCACTCTCAGCCATTTTCAGGGTTGGATACGGCAAGGTCATGATGCTTCACAGACAAACCGATCAATGGGTTCGAAAGAGCTGGTTTCGAAAAGCGGGGATGCAACTGGATTTCTGGGAAGAAGAGGGGATGGCTGTCATCGGAGGTATCCTGCTGCCTCGCCCGAAGTACCATGATCCGACGTTGAGCGATCCATCCTATCGAGAATTCGCCTCTCTCTCAGAAATCCAGAACACGGAGAACCAAATCAGCACTTACAGGATGCTCGATGGAATTCTGGAAAGCTTGTGCACCAATGTTTCATCGGACATTCTCAAGGCGTTTCGAAGCAACCATCTCACCTATTCGTGTCTCTTGCTGACGTTGTACACTTCCTTCCGAATGCAAACGTCTACCGATGAACTCCCCCTTGATCCGATCCGCTTTCAAACCTTTTTTGACGATCTGTGGATCGATCCCCACGCGGAAGGACAAAAACATATGTCCCCAAAATTTCAGTCGGACCTTGTGCAATGGCTCTCCAGCGTGACCGGTCTTCACCCATCGGAAATGATTCCCAAACTTGGCCACATTTTCCATCATTGGTTCCAGGAGATCGAATCCGAATTGGGCTGGATTTCAGCCGACCGGATCGATCCCCGATTTGTCCGCATATTTTGGATTGGGAACATTTCGCAATGACATCCAATGTCCATCCCCTCTGGGACGATACCCCTTGATTCTACCGCAACGATCACAACGAACGAAAGGCTCGAACAATGGAATTGTCACCCCTGACAGCCGTTTCCCCTGTAGACGGCAGATATCGAAAGGCTTCAGAATCGCTCTCCGCCTATTTTTCCGAATTTGCACTCATCCGATACCGCGTTCAGGTAGAAATCGCCTATCTGATAGCCCTATCGAAGCTTGAACTCCCTTCCCTGAAGCCCTTTTCTCCCGCACAATGCGAACAACTCCAAGAAGTCGTGGAACATTTCGGTATCGAGGACGCCCGTCGTGTCAAAGAAATCGAGGCAATGACCAACCATGATGTCAAGGCAGTAGAATATTTCCTGAGGGAAAAACTCGAACGTCTCGGGCTTTCCGCCTGGACCCCCTGGATTCACTTCGGCCTGACATCCCAGGACATCAACAACACCGCTCTTCCCCTGAGTTTACGAGATGCCTGTGTCGACATTTATCTTCCAAAACTCGAAGACATCATTTCCACACTGAACCGCATGGCGCTTGAATGGCGAACAATACCCATGCTGGCCAGAACCCACGGGCAACCCGCTTCCCCGACAACCCTCGGCAAGGAAATCCTGGTCTTCGTCGAACGTCTCGTCGGTCAGGTCCATCTTCTCAAGCAAGTCCCCTTTTCGGCCAAATTCGGAGGAGCAACCGGCAACTTCAATGCGCATGTCGCCGCATTCCCGAATGTCGACTGGCCCGGATTCGCAGATCGCTTCATTCAAGATTTGGGACTTCTCCGAACACGGGTAACCACCCAAATCGAACCGTACGACAACCTGGCCGCTTTCTGCGACGGCCTTAAGCGCATCAACACCATTCTGATCGATCTGGCAAGAGACATCTGGAGCTATATCTCCATGAATTATTTTCATCAGAAAATTCAACCGAATGAAGTCGGCTCTTCGACAATGCCCCATAAGGTCAACCCCATCGATTTCGAGAACGCGGAAGGGAACCTTGGAATGGCAAACGCCGTCCTGGAGCACCTTTCGGCCAAGCTCCCCATATCCAGGCTACAGCGGGATCTGACGGATTCCACCGTAACCCGGAATATCGGCGTACCGATGGCCCACACCCTCATCGCCCTCTCTTCCCTGAAGAGAGGTTTGGGGAAACTCATCGTCCATCGGGAGGCTATCGATGCGGACCTACGAAATCACTGGGTCGTTGTAACGGAAGGTATTCAAACGATACTGAGGCGGGAAGGGGTCAGCGATGCGTACGAAAAACTGAAGGCATGGTCCCGAACCCACGACGTATTGACCGAGGAATCCGTAAGATCGTTTATTTCTTCTCTGGATATCCCCGACGCTGTTCGGACGGAATTGCTCGCTCTGACCCCCTTCAACTATATCGGTATCGGCGGACGCGTCGTTTGATACGGGTCCACCGATAGATGGATGTTTTCTGTTTACACGGTATGGAACAGGCGGATCCCTTTTCCTTAAAAGGATCGGATTTCGATGTAGATCAAGGCACTCACCCCTCCAGAGGATACCGTTACTTTGGCAGTTCCCGGAGTAGTGCCTGCAAACAGTGTTGCCGTAGCAATCCCATCCGTAGATGTCGTCGTGGTGGAATAATTTTTGGAGCCATTGGCAAAGGCCCCCAATGTGGTGTTAAACGAAACCGGTGTCCCGGTAGCCACAGGGGTCCCGTTACTATCCTTCAGAACGGCACTGATGGTAGTGGAGCTGATCCCATCAGCCAGAATGGAAAGTGCTGAAGCACTGACGGCAATGTTGGCGACCCCTCCTGGCGTGGGATTGGGATTTACGGTGATCTCGACAAAAACAACCGACGTAACTCCTCCTGCCGTACATGCGATTTCCGCGATTCCTGTCGTATCCCCTGCAAACAGAGTGGCATACGCCAGGCCGTTGGTATCGGTCTGTGTCGTATAGGTCGACTGTTTGTTGGAAAAAAATCCAAGCGTTGTCCTGAAGTTGACAGGCGTTCCCTCCTTGGCGGCTTTTCCAAGACTGTCCTTAACGGTAGCAGTGATCAATGAAGAATTGACGCCTCCAGCCGCAATACTGGTCGGGGATGCGCTCAGCTGCACATTCGATATGGAAACATTTCCGATATAGATTTGAATGGTCTGAGAGGCTCCGCCTGAACTGCATTTCACCGTAGCCGTTCCCTCTACCGTTCCCGATATCAGGGTTACCGTTACTGTACCGGTTGCATTCCCGATGGCCACCGTATAGACATTGGATCCGTTGCTAAAACGCCCCAGATCCGTTGAAAACGTCACCTGCGTACCGATGGGTGCAGGAGTTCCGCCAGTCGATGTAACGGTAGCCGTAATCACGGAAGAGCTCATTCCGTCGGCTGCGATCACTGTCGGAGAAGCCGAAAGCGCGATCCCACCGCCGACTTGGACCAAGCCGCCGCTTGAACCACACCCCATATTCAAGGCGCTCCATCCCATCAATAGAACCATGCCAACCGCCCAAACCCAACATCGATGCTTCATCATGTCTCCTCTTTCCTCAAATCGGAGGGATGCCATTGCCTTTTGGTACTGAAAAACGCTTTTTACAACGAATGCCTTGAAGCAGTTTTCATCCATTCCCGGCCATGGCGCGTTGCTCCAACTGCACAATCCTGGGAGTCATAAAAATCAACAGTTCTTCATTGGCTCGAACTTTGGAATCGGTTTTAAACAACCACCCAAGGATCGGAATTCTGCTAAGCCCGGGAAGGCCGGATTCGCTTTCCTTTTCAGAGGTTTTGGTGATACCGCCGATCACCAGGGTATCCCCGTCATCCACCAGAAGCTCGGTCGATGCCTTCTTGGTGTTAATGGAAGGCACCCCCTGAAAATAGCTCAGGATATCGTCTTTCACCAACTCGATCTTCATGGATATCCGGTTGTCGAGGGTAACATGGGGCGTCACTTTCAGGTTGAGCGTCACCTTCTTGAATTTGACGGATGGCACTTCATCCGTTTTCCCCTTTTCCATATAACCGACCTCAACCCCCTGTTCGATGAACGCCTCCTTGTTATCCATCGTCAGAATCTTCGGTGACGAGATGATCCTTCCTTGATTGTTCTGTTCCATCGCATAAAGTTTGGCGTTGATCACCAACGGTGTTCCAGCGATTTTGGTGAAATTGATTCCAATTTGACCACTGTTGGTGGTATTTGCAATCGGGAAATTGACGGCTGCATCCCAACCATACGTTCCATTCAACACGTCAAACCCCCGTTGGGGTCCGATTCCTGCACGGGCATCGTCCCCCTGAATCCCTCCCTTGGCACCCCACGTCACGCCGAGGTCTCGGGAAAAGTCAGAGCTTGCCTCGACAATCTTCGCCTCGATGACTACCTGCGGTGTCACCCGATCGAGCTTCTGGATGATTTCCTTCGCCTTTCGAATTTTATCCGGGACATCGGTCATGATGAGTTGGTTTGTTCGCGTATCAACGGTCAGGGTGCCCCGTCCCGGTGTCACCAATCCATCCAGATGCGGCTTCATCTCGTCCGCCGCCTTGGCATAATTGATCGGAAGGTATTCCGTCACCAAAGGCTCGAGCTCCACGATTTGCTGTTGCGATTCCTTCTCGGCAATCATCAGCTTTTTCTTGCCTTCCTCCTCTTTCTGCAGCTGAGCAAGGGTCGCAATCCGAACAATATCCCCTTCTTCCACCTTGCCCAGCTGGTTCATGCGAAGCGCAATATCGAGAACCTGATCCCAGGGTACCGGCTTGTCGAAAGAGAGCGTCACCTTTCCAGTCACGTTCGGATCGATAGC
Source organism: uncultured Desulfatirhabdium sp. (assembly GCA_964549995.1). Classification (GTDB taxonomy): domain Bacteria; phylum Desulfobacterota; class Desulfobacteria; order Desulfobacterales; family Desulfatirhabdiaceae; genus Desulfatirhabdium. Next base: position 11,634 of record CAZJXF010000064.1, read on the forward strand.
AAAATTCTTTCCGCTGATTTCAGCAATGATTTTGAACACATTTCGGATATCGGTATCAAAGAAATCGATCGCGATCTTCTCCCCTGTATACACTTTGGGTACGTTACTGTACAGATCGGAAGATCTTCGCTCGGAAACCGCCGCCGAAGAGACCGGTTGCGATGGAACAAGTGCAGAAGCAGATGCCGTTGCGGGTTTGGCCGAGACACCTGTTTCGGACGGCGGTTGCGCAGTTGCAAGGGTTTCCTCTCGGAAAGCAGGCTGTACGATTTGTTCCGGTGTCGTCCGAGAAGGATCGAAATGAACAAGAATGAGGGTTCCATTTTGTTCCACCCGGAAAGGTACGTTTTCCCGTAGATCGATCGTCACCCAGGCGGTATCGGGGGGTTTCGGTGACTGGGCGGGAACAATTCGGTTCACTGCCCCTTGGAATCGATTCGTAACGAGAGGATATTTGCGATTCTTCGAAAGCCGGGTATGTTCAAGTACCAGTCGAATTTGTGCTGGATGCAATCGTTCGACCCGATAGGATACCGGTTCGGTTGTGCCCAGGGTAACGGTCGCCTCGCCGGTATCCCCTGCCAGAAAATCGATTCGTTCGAGCCACGCAGCCTTCTTCGATTTGTGCACCTGAGAAACGTCAGATTCTGCATTCTTCTGGGACGGTTGTGGGCGGGCATCAGAGCTATTCAGCCGGGTTGCGATGGTTGATGCAGGAGCTGAAACATCCATAGCGGTTTTCGGGCCATTGGATTCCATCCCGCCGGCGACCAAAGGCTTTGTCTCGGAAGCCGTTTCAGTTTCAAATCGAACCTCCAGCCCTTCATCTTGTTTGAGGACTTCATACGGAACATCCCTCGAAAGATCGATATCGATCCGTGCCGTCGGCGGATCGACATCGATCTTCTGGGTGACAATGCGGACAACGGCAGCGCCATCTCCAGGGATTTCGTTCGGAACATCCCCGAGAAGCGTCCCAGGAAAGTACAGGGATACACCGGGATGACCGGGTTGCTTGACGGAAGTATAGGTAAGAGGTGCGGTCGATTGAATGCGAACCCGTGAATGCCCCGATTCACTTAGACTGTATATTCCGGTGATGCTTCGCACCCCGGAAGGCGGGCCGGAGGTTACCGCTTCTTTGGACGGCATCACTGTCGTCGAGCTGCAACCGGCCCCCATCCACACCACCCAGAAAAGGCCCAACATCCACCTCATCCCAACATTCCAGAATCTGATCTTCATGATGGATCTCCAGTGGGTTTCGGCAACCGAATGTCACGCTGTTCGGTTTTCACGTTACCAAGAGCATCCTCGATTTCTTCTTCCAAGACAAACCGATCTTTGTAAATGGCCACCACCCGTCCACCGTTCAACCCCATATACGTACCCACACCGATCATGTATCCTTTACCCGTACTCTCTTCCACAAGGGCACGGTAGCCGGAAGCCGTTCGGATAATGGCCGTCAGCCGAAGCTGGGAGAGGTCGAGGCGTTCGAGCGGGGTTTGAGGAATGCGTTTTTTTCTTTGGGTTTTTGGCTCCAAAGACGCCTTTTCAACCGGTTCTTCCCGAAAGAGCGGTTGAAAAGGATCGATTTTCCCTTCGACCTTGTACAGAAGTCGCTGCTGATCCGGAAGCATCGGCTGGGCTTCATCCTGCTGGGGCTTCTGACTTTCGGAAGACGAGGCATCCGGCTGCTTTTCCACCATTGCAGTAGGTGCACTTGCGGCCGGCGGCTTCGGCGAAGAAGATTTCCCTGAGGGAAGCTTGTCCGGTTGGGGAAGTTTCATCCGGATGATTTCCGGCTCTGCGATAACCTGCTTTTCCGAATTCCCGCAGCCGGAAAACACCCCCCACACCAGCGCCGATAGGAACAGCAATATCCATGCTCGGTCGACACGGCTCATCGCACCCGATCCTATTTCTTGGTTGCTTGTTTTGCCGATGCAGGGCCTTCCTCGATGAATTTGTATGTCTCTGCGATGCACGAGGCAATTAATCCCTTGTCTTTTTGGGGCGACATCTTGATTTCGCGAATATTCACGATACGCGACAGACTGGACACATAATCGAAAAACAGGGCTACATGGTGATAATCCCCTGAAACGGAGATGGAAACGGGAATTTCCGCATAAAAATCTCTGGATACTTCCGGTTTCGGTTCGAAGAGGAGAAAGGTCATTCCAGCCATGTACCCCGATGTCGTAATTCCTTTCAACAAGGACGGAATTTCCTCCTTCTCCGGCAAGGCACTCTTGGCAGTCACAAATTCCTGCTCGACGGCAGCCAACTCTTTCTTGAACCGATCAAGCTGTCTGGCCATGTTTCGTGCGTTTTCGAGTTCTTTCTCCACTTGCTCCGCCTCTGCACGAACATTCTGCGTTTCCGTATAGGTGGGATAATAGACGAAATAGGACATGAGAAGGATGGGTAGGAGATAGCTCACCACACAGATGGCGATTCGCTGCCCCCTCTGCAACGATTCGACTTTTTCGATGAGCGGCTCGATGGAAACCTGAGGCAGGTTCATGCCCCCCCCTTCCCCTTGGCAGGTTCCTTGGCTTTCGATGGCGGTGTTTTCGGCATTTTTCGACAGACGACATCGAAGTTTTTCAACTCAACTCCCTTGATCACCTGATGCTTGATGGATTTAAGGGTAACAGTCGAAAAAAGACCGCAACCCTCGAGTCGCTTCATGAAATCGGCAACCGTGGTTTGATCGAGGGCAATCCCCACGATCCCGACCGAATCGTTCGTCTCCGTCAGCCCGGTAAACCACATCCGTTGCGCCACCACGGCATCGCTCAGCCTATCCAACAAAATGACGGAGGATTTCCGATCGGCTTCGAGCGATCGAATGATCTCGGTTTTCTTTCGAATGACGCTGAGCTTTTTCTTGATGTCGTCGATTTCTTTGGTGACTTTCTTCATCTGGTCCAATTCGGTTTTGGCCAGCTGCAGGCGATTGCGTTCGCTTTCAAGCATGCGATCGAAAATCGTCATTGCATAATACAATCCAATGCCGATAAAGACCAGCCCCAGAAAGAACACCGAAACCTGCCTTCGTACGTTTTCCTGCTTTCGAGCCTGGCGATAGGGCAGTAGATTGATCCGGATCATTTATCGTCCAACCTCCGTATCGAAAGCCCCAAACAGATGGCCGATTGCGGTGCAACGGCATCCAGATTCTGTTGCTGCAGCCGCCGATGAACCTGAAACCCCTGAAAAGGTTGCAGCACCTGAACGGGAGCAGTGATTTCGGCCGAGAGGATGCCCGGGAATTCGGTGATCAACGCCCCACCACCGCTGATAAGAGCTTGCTTGAGCTGAGATTCAGGATAGGTGGAATAAAAAAAGTCGATGGCTCTTCGAATTTCCATACACCAATCGGCCATGACTTCCGAATAGATCCTTGCGATATCCTGCCCTGAAGCGCGTTTTCCCGGTTTTCGAGTGATCTTGATGTTCTCCGCCTCTTCGAATGAACAGTTTTCAACCTTGGCGATTTTGATAGTGATCTGCTCACAGCCGAGGGGGACGTCGCGCATCAGCAAGGATACGCCATTCTGAACGATGTTGAGGGTTGTCTTGTGTGCACCGATATCGATCAGTGCCGTGGCTTCGGATTCGGAACCGAGGGTGAGTTCGAAAACGTTCTGGAGGGCGAAGGCATCGATATCGACAATGCAGGCCTTCAAACCGGCAAGCGTGACGATCGATACCAAGTCTTCAACAACTTCTTTCTTGGCTGCAACCAGCAACACATCCATTCGGTTCGTTGCAGGATCGGGGGCTCCCAATACATCGAAATCCAGGTAGACTTCGCTGATATCGAAAGGAATGTATTGTTCCGCCTCCACCTGGATGGTATCCTGAAGTGTTTCCACCGTTTGGAACGGAACCTGGATTTTTTTCACGATGGTGGAATAGCCACCGATCGATACGGCTGCATTCTTTTCACGGATCCGGGTGTCCGCCACCAATTTCCGAATGGTATCCGCAACCAGCGTCGGTTCCCGAATCTGTCCATCCTGAATCCAACCGGTCGGAATATCGGCCTTCCCATACCGCTCCAACCGGAATCCGTTCTTGATCTCTACAGCTTCGGCGACTTTAATGGATCGCGATCCGATATCCAGCCCGATAAGATGGTTTTTCTTCTTGAAAAACATGCGAAAACCGATCCGGATAAGGGTGTGGGAGAGGAGTGCCCCGGGGCATCCGTGGCCATGCTTGAAAGCTTCGGTTTTCTATTGCCTTGAATCTTTTAATTTGTCAATAAATGATTTGAAATCTATGGGAAAAATGCTGAAATTGGCAGTGTCCAGTTGACTACAGACTGTCAAGAAGGTGATCCGCCACCGTCATGAATGATGGACTCGCAAAAAGTCCACAAGTCTCATCCGAGTCGCATGGGAGGAGACACGCCTTTTTCGTTGCATCGGATAAACTCAGCCGCCCGAGCTCGTAAGTGCCGGGCATGTGGCCAGACTTCAACGATGGGTCATTGGAATGCAACATCTTGTTATTCAAACGGATATGACTTGAATGAGCATGCCCGGCCCAACGATCTCCGGCGGCTTCAAACAAGTATCCGATGCAACATCAAAAGGCGTATCTCCCCCCATGCTCAGGCCAGGAAATTCCCCAAAGTCGGGGGTAGAGCGACTTTTTGCGAGGCCATCATGAATATCTGCTGAGAGCATCAGGATAAGTTGTTTATAGGATCAACAGGGAAAATCTACAATGAACCCTCTGCTTCATCCTTTGAAATCCGGAGTTCTGGATGAGCGGATCAAGCCTTTCCGCCTCGTCAAGTATTTCACCATATCCAGCCTTATCGTCATTCTCGCCGGTGCCATCCTGTTGAGTGTTCTCAACATTCACTGGGCCAAATCCCTTCATATGAAAAAAAGCGAAGACTATGCCCTGGCGTTGATCGAAAACCTCAACCATCAGATTTTTCTGCAATTCGTTATTCCCATCATGCTGAAATACGGCAAGATCGAGCTGAGCAATCCGGAACAATTCGATCGCATGGATACGATTGTCCGAAACACCCTGCACAGCTTCAAAGTGGATATGGTGACCATCTATGACATCAGCGACATCATCTCCTACAGCTTCGATAAGGAACTGGTTGGCAAGCGGCACCTGGGCGGCCCCGGGTTCGAATATGCCCTGGCCGGAACCCCTTCATCCCGCCAGGTGCAGCGCGGTAGTCTCTTGAAGCTCCCGCTCGGATTCGCCAAGGAAAGCAAACTGATCACGTTCGCTCCTTTGCGTGCCGAGCGCCAGTTTCTCCGCATCACCGGACCGGTGCTGGGGGTCATCGAATTGACCCAGGATATCACCGAGGACTACAGATCGATTCTGAAATACCAGACCTTAGTCATTTCCACCTGTGTTCTGGTCATGGTGGTGCTGCTGAGCATTCTGATTCTGGTGGTCAAGCGCGGGGAAGCCATCATTCAGGAACGCAATCTCGAGCAGATCAAACTGCGTGAAAAGCTTGCCCAGGTAGAAAAACTCTCCTCCATCGGAAGCATGATGGCTGGGATTTCCCACGAAATCCGAAACCCGCTCGGCATCATTACAAGTTCCGCTGCCCTCCTGAAAAAGAAAGCCGGCCCCTTGGATCCATCCAACACCTTCATCGATATCATCGTCGAGGAAGCCAATCGCCTGAACACCATTATCACCGATTTTCTGAACTTCGCCAGACCACGAACACCGACTGTGGTCCCAACACGGATCAACGATATCCTAGAAAAAAACATCGGATTCCTGGGACCGCAACTCGAATCTCGAAACATTGTCATTCAAACCGATTACCCAGATCCACTCCCCTTGATTTCCATCGATCCGGACATGATCTACCAGGCGTTTCTGAATATTCTCATGAACGCCATGGATGCCATGCCCGAAGGCGGCACGATTGAGATCGCCGTCATCCCGGGAGCCCATCGGACTCTTACCATCGAATTTCGGGACACCGGTCAGGGAATCGATCCAAATGTCTTTCATCGCATCTGGGATCCTTTCTTCACAACCAAGGAAAAGGGCACCGGCCTCGGACTGGGAATCGTCAAGGCCATCATCGAAGCCCACCATGGAACGATCTCCATCGAAAACCGAACGGACCGCCCGGGCACCCTTGTTCGGATCGATTTGCCCCTCGAACCCTAAACCGTACGGATATCCATCATGGAAACCATCCTCATTGTGGATGACGAAAAGAACTACACGCGCATTCTCAGCGCCGTACTGCAGGAAGAAGGCTATGAAACCCTGACGGCGTCCAGTGGTCAAGAAGCCATCGATCTGTTGCATTCAGCGGACGTCGATCTCATCATCACGGACATGAAAATGCCCGGCATGGACGGAATCGAGTTGCTGGAATCCATAAAGGCCGATCATCCGGATTTGCCCATCATCGTCATGACGGCTTTCGGAACCATCGAAAAGGCCGTTGAGGCCATGCAGAAAGGGGCGTTCACTTACATTCAGAAGCCGTTCGACAACGACAAATTGATCGTTTTCGTGCAAAAGGCTCTCGAAGGCTATCGGGTCATTCGGGAAAATCGACAACTGCGGGAGGAAGTTCAATCGAAATTCCGTTTCGGCAACCTGATCGGCAAAAGCAGACATATGCAGGAATTGTTCGCCTTGATCGAAAAAGTCGCTTTTTCATCCGCAACCGTATTGATCGAGGGGGAGAGCGGTACCGGAAAAGAATTGGTGGCAAAATCCATCCATTACAACAGCCCTCGAAGAAACAAGCCCTTTATTGCCGTCAACTGTTCGGCTCTATCGGAAAGCCTTCTGGAAAGCGAACTGTTCGGGCATGAAAAAGGAGCGTTCACCGGAGCCTCCACATTGAAAAAAGGCCGGTTCGAATTGGCCGATACCGGGACGTTGTTTCTGGATGAAATCGGTGAGCTTTCGCTGAACCTTCAGGTCAAGCTGCTGCGGGTGCTTCAGGAAAGGACCTTCGAGCGAGTGGGCGGGTCCACCCCCATTCCGGTGGACATTCGCATCATCGCTGCAACCAACAGAAACCTGAAGGCAGAAACCCAAAAAGGGAAATTTCGAGAAGACCTGTTTTTCCGACTGAACGTCATTCACCTCATCCTGCCGCCTTTGCGGGAAAGAACCGAAGACATCCGTCTGTTAACCGACCATTTTATCGCCAAATTTTCCCACGAACGACGTCCCGACATTCCACCGGTAACGGGTGTCGACCCCGCGGTCGAACGGTTTTTTCTGAGGTATGCTTGGCCGGGAAACGTCAGAGAACTGGAGAACATCATCGAGCGAGCAATGATTCTGTGCCCAGGAGAACAGATCCGCATGGAAGACCTTCCATCGGATTTTATCGGAGGGATCGATCGGGAGGCGAAAGAAGTGGTACTTCCGGAGGGGATTTCCTTGTATGACCATTTAGCCGAATATGAAAAACGGCTGATTCAAAGGGCGCTGCAGCAAACCGGTTACGTTCAATCCAGGGCTGCAGATCTGTTGGGAATTGGAAAAAGCAATTTAAACATGAAAATCAAACGATTCGGCATTCAACTATTGGATGGATCGGGGAGCAAGGAGCAGTAGCAAGGTCATTTTCCCTCATCCCATCAATCCAGAACTTTCCGCAGATTGATGAAATTGCTTCGATCAAAACCAAGCGTCTTGAAGAAAGAGAGCAAATCGGTCGAATCCCACCGCACGGTCGTATAGACATCCTTGATTCCCAAGCTGCTG
>CAZJXF010000065.1:0-19337 GCA_964549995.1 uncultured Desulfatirhabdium sp.
GCAAAATACACCCGCTCTCCTGCGGGTTAAACAAGAGCATCTGACTTTTTGCGAGGCCATCAAAGTTGATTCGGCTGCTTCGCAAAGCACCAGGCGTCCTTCTGTCGAAAGTACTTCATTGCAAAAAAATCGGTAAATGGCAACCTTTTTGCCAAACCGCCAGGAAATGACCACCCGTCTGAATGTAAGGAGTTATCGATATCGCAATGCAATATCCAAAAAGTCCTCTAAGGTTCCGGTGGCCGGATTGGGGTATTCAGACAACGACCGTTCCCGACGTTGCCAGGGTTTGTTTTCGGGCGAAAAAAGCACTGGAGGGTATCGTTTACGATACGGTACACTTGGAAGGAAATCCGTTTACCTTTCCGGAAGTAAAAACGCTTCTCGAGGGGATTACGGTCGGAGGGCACAAACTCTCGGATGAACGTCAGGTGCTCAATCAGGCCAAAAGCTGGCATGTGCTGCTGAAGAAGGTGCAGCGAGGGGAATTTACCGTCGATCGAACCACATTCTGTGAGTTGCAGGCCATCGTTGCAGCCGAGGAAGCATTGGAATGCGGGGTGTTTCGAACCGGACCGGTCTCCATCGCAGGAAGCGAATATCAGCCGCCCGCTGCAGCCGAGCTGGATACCTTGTTCGATCAAGGGGTGGCGGCCTTGGAGAGCATTCAGCAACCCCATTGGAAAGGCATTCTGTTTTTCCTGTTCGGCAGCCTGAACCAGTTCTTCTGGGACGGTAACAGGCGCACCTCCCGCCTTGTCATGAACGGCATTCTGATGTCTTCCGGATACGATGTCATCAACATTCCCGCCAAGAAGCGCCTCGATTTCAACGAAAAAATGATGCGTTTCTATGAGAGTCAAGATGCAGCCGAAATGGTGGAGTTCCTGGTAGGCTGCTCACTGGACCCCGAATTGAGAATCGTCCGATGATGCAGCGTTTCGAGCAAGGCATGTCGGAAAGATCACCGTCATACCTTTTTCGGCAGGTGCTTACACCAGGCGTGATACAAAGTAGGTCTTCGATGCGTTGGCTCAGCGATGACCTGCCCAGTGCGTGTGAAAAAACTGCCCTCGGGGCTTGTCGACGCGCTCGTAGGTGTGCGCGCCGAAATAGTCCCGTTGCGCCTGGAGCAGATTCGCGGGAAGCCGGGCCGTGCGGTAGCCGTCGTAATAGGCCAGTGCGGCGCCGATCGCCGGTGTCGGTATGCCCAGATGGATCGCCAATGCTGCAGTGCGACGCCAACCGGCTTGAGCGTTTTCGATGGCCGTTTTGAAAAACGGGGCCAGCATCAGGTTCACCAGGTCTGGATCGGCATGAAACGCCTTCTCGATATCCTCCAAAAACGCCGCGCGGATGATGCAGCCGCCTCGCCATATCCGTGCAATGCTCCCGTAGTGGAGATGCCAGCCCTGCTCTGCAGCCACGGCCCTCATGAGTTGGTATCCCTGGGCGTAGGAGACGATCTTGGATGCATACAGCGCCTGTTCGAGATCGTCGATCGCCGCTGCTCTGTCTCCCTGAAAACGCGCAGACGGCCCCCCGAGAATGCGGGATGCCGCAACGCGCTCATCCTTGAGCGCTGACAGGCAGCGCGCAAAGACCGCCTCTCCGATCAGGGTCAAGGGTTGTCCCACATTCAGGGCCGTAACGACTGTCCATTTGCCGGTCCCCTTCTGTGCTGCCACATCGAGAATTCGATCGACGGTCGCTCGACCGTCCTCATCCTGATGCGTCAAGATATGGCTGGTGATAGCGATTAAATAGGATGCCAGCGGGCCTTGGTTCCACCGGCCGAAGACATCCGCCATTTCCCGGTTGGAAAGTCCGAGTCCGTCTTTCATGATCTGGTAGGTCTCGCAGATCAACTGCATATCACCGTATTCGATGCCGTTGTGCACCATCTTCACGAAATGACCGGCCCCGCCCTCGCCGACCCAGTCGCAACATGGCTCGCCGTCGTCCGTGAAGGCGCAGATGGTCTGGAAAATCGGTCGGACGATGTTCCATGCCTCCGCTGACCCTCCCGGCATGATGGACGGCCCTGTGAGGGCGCCCTGCTCGCCCCCGGAAATTCCGGCGCCGACATAGTAGAGACCGTTGCTTTCCACCTCCCGCATGCGGCGGGCGGTGTCCATGAAATGGGAATTGCCGCCGTCGATGATCACGTCTCCGGTATCCAGGAAAGACAGTGCCGAAGCGATGAACTCGTCCACGGCCTCTCCTGCCTGGATCATGAGCATGAGCTTACGCGGCCGTTTCAAGGTTGTGATGAGCTCTCCGATAGTGTGACATCCGATGATGTTCTTTCCGGCGGCCCGTCCGTCGACAAAGGCATCGACCTTGCTGGTGGTGCGGTTGTAGCAAGCGACGGTAAAGCCCTTGCTCTCCATATTGAGGATCAGGTTTTCCCCCATCACGCCCAATCCGACCACGGCGATATCGGCTTTTTCGTTCATAGGATGTATTTCCCCCGTATGTTCATGCATCGGTCATGCAAGGCGAAGAGGTTGAAGGAAATCGCGGTATTTTCGTTGACGGAGAAGATCGAGTGATATACTCAAAGATGATAGCCTCGCGCAAAAGGTCCATCAAGTATGACGGCATTGAGGATGTGGAGGAGACCATGAGGAATGTTCAGGCTTGGATGGAGGAATTGACCCGATGGATTCGGCCGCAGTCGTTTCCGCTTGGGGTTTCGGTGTTTCGAGATGCCGACGATCTGCCGCAGGAAGCGATTCGGCCGGCTAAATACGGCATCCAGATTTCCCTGTGTCAGTGGACTACGATGGCCAGGCGCTGGGGACGGATCGTTGGGGCGACGGCTGCGGATATCAATTGTACGCCTTGTTTGGCTTCGCTCGGGTTCAAACGCCTCGAAGACCCGGCCCATCTTGCCGCCTATTTCGTGGAAATGGGGTATTTCGAAAACCGGGAACTCGCCGAAAACGCCACCCGCATGCTCCAGCCCATCCCTTACGGGACGATCGGCGCCATCGCCTTTTTCCCGCTGAATGAGGCTCCCGCCGATCCCGATCTGCTGGTGATCTACGGAACGCCGGCGCAGATGGCCCGACTTGCAGCCGGTTACCTCTACCATACCGGCGAACTTATCGAATCGATTACGACCGGATTCGGAATTTCGTGTCTAGCCACCATCAAGCCGTACATCACCAGCAAACCGGCCTTTGTCCATCCCGGCCGGGGGGAGCGGGTGCTGGCCGGCACAGACGAGTGCGAAATGCTGTTCACCTGCCCGGCTGCATCCGTCGACATGCTGATCGACGGGTTGAAGAAAACCCACGAGACGGGCACACGGTATCCGGTTCAGAGCTACATGATCTATCAGCCTCGGACCATTCGGCCGATGGCGCATCTGGCGGAAAAATTGCGCTGAATGATGAGAGACCTTGCAGCGTTGCATCTTTCTGGATGGATCCAGCGGTTCATGACCATAAGGTGAGGACGTGTTGATGAAGAGGGTGGTGACTATCAGCCCATCATACCGTCGATGGACGAAACGATCGACATGGGTCGGACAGGACGGCGGTTTTACCCTGATCGAGCTCATGGTGGTGATCGTGATCCTCGGCATTCTGGCTCTGTATGTGGCGCCGAAGATCATGGGTCGACCGGACGAGGCCCGGCAGGTCAAGGCCAAGATGGACATTTCGGCCATCGAAACGGCGCTCAAGCTCTACAAGCTCGACAACGGTGTCTACCCCACGACGGAGCAAGGGCTCCAGGCCCTGGTGCAGCGGCCCGACTCCTCTCCTGTGCCCCGCAATTGGCGAAAAGGCGGATACCTCGAAAAAGGCAAGGTGCCGAAAGACCCCTGGGGAAACCCCTACGTCTATCTGTCTCCGGGGGTATCGAGCGACTACGACATCATCTGCTACGGAGCGGACGGGCTTCCCGGCGGCGAGGGGGCGGACCGGGACATTACATCGAGGGATACGGAGTGAGCCGACCGGATGGGACCTCCGGCATGACCCTGATGGAACTGGTCGTGGTGATGGGCCTCGTTTCCCTGTTGCTGTTTACGGTCATGCCCCGCTTTCTTCGGTCCGATCGGGTCACCGATGCCGATCAGGCCGTCCGCGGACTGGTGGCACTCGTTTCTCAGCTCAAGGAAGAAGCGGCGCGCAACGGCCGACCCTACGTTCTGCACATCGATCTGGATGAAGGCCGATGTTGGACCACCATCGAGCACAGATCCTCGGAGGATACGGGCACAACGGCGGCTGCCGATGCATCGGCAGCTTCCGAAGAGGACACCCCTCGATCCGTGTTGCAGCTTCCGGAATCCATTCTGCGAATGTCGGTTCGTCTGCTGTATGCCGAGTGGGTCGATACGGGTGTTGTCGAAATCCGTTTCTTTCCCCAGGGATACAGTTATGGCGCGACCATTCGTCTGGAGAATCGGGACGGCGGCATCCGATGTCTGCGCATCGAGCCCTTTTTGGGGGATCCGGTGGTTCTGACGGATTCCCGGCAATGTGCGGCAGGATGAGGCAACGATGGGACGGATGACGCCGCCGATGTATCGACGCACAGGCTTTACCCTTCTGGAAGTGCTCATCGCCGTATTCGTTGCGGCAACGGCTCTTCTCGCCGTCTGGAAACTTCATGCCCAAGTGGTCGGTCTTGTTACGGATGTGCAGTTTCAAACGACAGCCCCGTTGCTGGCCGAAAGCGCCTTGGCTGAAATCGATGCCCTGCCGCCGGAACGGCACGCTTCGGGGCCGTGCCGCTTCGAGGACGCATCGGGATGGAGCGCTTCTTCATCGTATCGCTGTGAGGTGCTCGTCGAATGGATGGATCCGAAACCCTGGAAATCTCTGGGTGCATCGGTCGAAAGAATCGATGTCACCGTTTCGGATGCTTCCGAAACGAACCGTTTTCGGCTGAGGGCCTATCGGTTTTATCCGGGGAAAAAATGAATGGGGACGGCTTCGCAAAAAGGCCGGATGCTTGTGTCGTGCTGCATCCCTCGTCATTGCGGCGTACGTCTAAGTACGCCTCACTCCTCGGGATTTGCACTCCTTGCCTGCGGCCTTTTTTCGAAGCCGTCCATATGATGGACTTTTTGCAAGCCCATCACCGTTGGCTGCTGCCTACGCTTGTCATCGATTGAAGGGTCCACAGCGGCATCGAGGTCGATTCGCTCGACCGTGTCGGGCAGGAGAAGCGGGCGCAGATCGGGCATTGGAGATCAAGGCAGGGGTCGAGGTGAATGAGAACGCCGGCTTCACCTCCGAAGTGATCCTGAAGCATCTTTTCGAGCAGCTTTCCTTCGGTGTGGGCCTGTTCGAGGCTGAAATCCTTGGGCAGGATCAGATGAAAATCGATGTGGACGAAGCTTCCCGATGTCCAGGCGCGCAGCTGATGAATGTCGATCCAGTGTTCCCGACGGTTCGACGAGATCACCCGGGAGATTTCCGACAGCAGCTCCGGATCGGCTGCGTTCATCAACCCGGAAAAGGCCTTCCAGATCAGGATCAGCCCGGAAACCAGTATGTTGACGCCGACCAGGCATGCCGTTATCCCGTCCAGTTCCCGTAATCCCGTCCACTGCACCAGCACCAGTCCCACCAAAACTCCAGCCGTGGAATAGACATCGGTCAGGACGTGCTTCCCGTCGGCAATCAAGGTGAGGGATTTGGTTTTCTTGCCGACATGGAGAAGATAGGTTCCCAGAGCGGCATTCACCACCGCAGTCGATAGGATGAGCAGCATGCCTGCGTCGAGGTGAGGCAGGGCGACCGGATGCAGGATCTTGGGCACTGCGGTCGTAAAAATGCCGACGGCAGCCAGCAAAATGAGGGCACCTTCGAAGCCGGCGCTGAAAGATTCGATTTTCCCGTGGCCGTAAGGGTGGTTTTCGTCCGGTGGGCGGGAGGAAAGCCAGACGCTTAGCAACGCAAAGGCGCTTGCGATGACGTTGATGATGGACTCGAGGGCGTCCGAGAGAATGGCGGCCGAGCCTGTCAGCTGGTATCCGTAAAATTTCACGGCCAGAAGCAGGATGGAAACCAGGACCGAAAGGCCGATGCTCTGTATGCGAAGGCGGGTAGGAGGCATGGGGGGTGAGCGCTACAGGTTATGGGAAGAAATCATGGGTATTTCCGGGGCTATGCTTGGGAAATGGACCGTGGGACCCAGAAACCCCTTAATCCCACGGTCCGCTCCGAATGAAAGCGGCCAAAGCCATCTCATTCACAACAGGAGCCATCCGCTTTTTTTTCGCCTACAGTCTTCTGACTCCTGACTCCTGGCTCCTGACTCCTGGCTCCTGACTTCTGACTCCTATCCCTCTCGGCCCCCTATTCGGCCTCGAAGACCATGACGTCGTTTTCCGCAGAGATCGTTACGGTCTGCCCTTCCCGAACCTTACCGGCAAGGATGGCCGAAGACAGCGGGTTTTCGATAAGCCGCTGGATGGAGCGCTTGAGCGGTCTTGCCCCATATACCGGATCGTAGCCGTTCTGGATGAGCAGCGCCTTCGCCGAATCGTTCAGGACGATCCGGATATGCCGATCGGCCAACCGCTTTTCGAGCCGCTGAATCTGAATGTCCACGATACGACCGATTTCATCCCGCGTCAAGTTGTGGAAAATGATGATTTCATCGATCCGGTTCAGGAATTCCGGCTTGAAGCTTGCCTTCAAGGCTTCCATGATGCGGGTTTCCATTTCCGCACGACGGGACTCCCCGAGTTCCAGAATCCATTGGCTCCCGATGTTCGAGGTCATGATGATGATCGTGTTCTTGAAGTCCACGGTCCGACCCTGCCCGTCGGTCATCCGGCCGTCGTCCAGAATCTGGAGCAGGACGTTGAAGACCTCGGGATGGGCCTTCTCGATTTCATCGAAGAGCACGACCGAATAAGGTCTTCTGCGGACGGCCTCGGTCAGATAACCGCCTTCATCATAACCGACATAACCGGGAGGGGCTCCGATGAGTCGAGCCACGGAATGCTTTTCCATGTATTCCGACATGTCGATGCGGATCATGGCCTCTTCGCTGTCGAAGATGAACCAGGCCAGGGCCTTTGCCAGCTCCGTTTTGCCCACACCGGTCGGCCCCATGAAAATGAAGGAACCGATGGGGCGATTGGGATCCTGAAGCCCGGATCGAGCGCGGCGCACCGCATTCGACACAGCGATGATGGCCTCCTGCTGTCCGATCACCCGTTTGGCGAGCCGTTCTTCCATCTTGAGAAGTTTTTCGCGTTCGCCCTCGAGCATTTTGGCCACCGGTATCCCCGTCCACCGGGAAACGACTTCGGCCACGTCCTCGTCGTCCACTTCTTCCTTGAGCATCTTGCTGTGGGCCTGAATTTCGGCCAGCTTCCGGTTTTCCTCCTCCAATCGTTTGGCCAGTTCGACCATCTTGCCGTAGCGGATTTCAGCGACCCGGGTGAGGTTGCCTTCCCGCTGGGCCTGTTGTTCCTCGATGCCCAACTGTTCCTGTTCTTCCCGAATGCGGCGGATGGACTGAATCAGTTCCTTCTCGTTCTGCCAGTGAGCCTTCATCCGGCCGAGCTCTTCCTTCAGGCCGGCCAGTTCGGCCTCGAGCTTCGAAAGCCGCTCCTTGCTCGCTGCATCGGTTTCCTTGCGCAGGGCTTCTCGTTCGATCTCCATCTGGGTGATTCGCCGCTGGATTTCATCGATTTCGGTGGGCATGCTGTCGATTTCCATCCGAAGCTTCGATGCGCACTCGTCGATCAGGTCGATGGCCTTGTCCGGAAGGAACCGGTCTGTGATGTAGCGATGCGACAGGGTGGCCGCAGCCACAATGGCCGAGTCCTTGATCCGAACGCCGTGATGGACTTCGTATTTTTCCTTGAGCCCCCGCAGGATCGAGATGGTGTCCTCGACGGTCGGCTCCCGGACGAGCACGGGCTGGAACCGACGCTCGAGCGCCGCATCCTTCTCGATGTATTTGCGGTATTCGTTCAGGGTGGTGGCGCCCACGCAGCGAAGGGTACCGCGGGCAAGCGCGGGCTTGAGCATGTTCGATGCGTCCATCGCCCCTTCCGATGCACCGGCCCCGACGAGGGTATGCAGCTCGTCGATGAAGAGAATGACTTCGCCTTCGGCGTTTTCCACTTCCTTGATCACCGCCTTCAGCCGATCCTCGAATTCGCCGCGGTATTTGGCTCCAGCGATGAGGGCGCCCATGTCGAGGGCGACCAGTTTTCGATCCTTCAAAGATTCGGGAACGTCGCCTGCGACGATACGTTGCGCCAGCCCTTCGATGATGGCCGTTTTGCCGACGCCGGGCTCCCCGATCAGAACCGGGTTGTTCTTGGTTCTGCGGGAAAGCACCTGCACCACCCTCCGAATCTCGTCATCTCGGCCGATGACCGGGTCGAGCTTGCCGAGCCGGGCCAAATCGGTGAGGTTGCGGCCGTATTTTTCGAGGGCTTGGTATTTTTCTTCAGGGTTTTGGTCGGTGATCCGCTGGTTGCCCCGGATGTCGATCAATACCCGCAAAATGGACTCCCGGGTGACGCCGTAGCGTGCCAGAAGTTTGGCCGCATCCCCGGTCTTTTCTTCGACGATGGCCAGCAGCAGATGTTCGACGCTGACATATTCGTCCTTCATTTGAGCGGCCTCTGCAAAGGCCTTTTCCAAAACGGTTTTCGTCCGAGGGGAAATGTAGGTGTCCATCGTGCCGCTGACCTTCGGCAGGCGGTTGATGGCCAAAAGCACTTCCTGGTGGACGGCTTGGGGCGATACGCCCAATTTGCGGAGCACGGCCGGCGCAATGCCGTCTTTTTCCGCCATCATGGCGACCAGCAGATGCTCGGGTTCGATCTGCTGGTTGTGCTGGGCTGACGCCAGTCCCTGAGCTTCTTGAATGAGCTCTTGGGATTTGATCGTAAATTTATCGAAACGCATGAGATGATTCCTCCTGAATGCTGAAAAATGGGTGTTCAAGGCCCGGGGATGGGTTGGATACCCGCAAGCCTTGTGGTGACAACGGTCAATCGTTCATTTGCGTTGACAAGATAACCAGCTGATTTGAAATGTCAATTTGTGGAAGAAAGTTTTAAGTTTTAAGTTTTAAGGGTTGAGGGTTAAGGGTTACGTTTTGAGGGGTGAAATGGCAAAGCCCCCGATTTTCGTCGTTCCGGCGAAAACCTGCGTCCATAACGATCTGAAATGAATGGATTCCGGCTTTCGCCGGAACGACGACCGAATTCTCATCTACGGGGGCGGCCAACCGCTGCCAGCATGGACGGCTTCGCAAAAAGGCCGGATGCTGTGTCATGCTGCATCCTTCGTCCTTGCGGCGTACGTCTAAGTACGCCTCACTCCTCAGGATTTGCACTCCTTGCCTGCGGCCTTTTTGCGAAGCCGTCCATAGGAGTGACTTTTTGCGAGTCCATCAGCATTTATCAGCATTTATCTTGACAAGCTTGTTTTCAGGTGACTAAGAATGATGGACTCGTAAAAAGTCGCTGTACCCCCGATTGTGGGGTGTTTCCGGGCCTGAGCATGGGGACGGGTACGCCTTTTGATGCTGCATCGGAAAAACTCAGCCGCCGGAGATCGTTGAGCCGGGCATGCAGAATGCTTCGGCTTGTGTTTGAAAAACCTACGATTCCAATGAGATGCTTATTCCTGGAGCGTCTGGCTACATGCCCGGCTCTACGAGATCGGGCGGCTGAGTTTTTCCGATGCAGCGAAAAAGGCGTACCCGTCTCCATGCGGCTCGCTGGAGACTCACTGACTTTTTGCGAGTCCATCAAGAATGCCTTGAACGGTCGGGAGCTACCGATGGACAACCACCAATTCGAAAGGAGGGTATCGATGTCCAAGGAACATCCGGAAAGCATGATGCGAATCGGCAGGCGGGAGTTTCTGGGGGTTGCCGCAGGTGCGACCCTTTCCCTGGCGATGGGCGTGTGGCCTGGTCGAGCGGCGACTGCCGAACCGAACCGGCTGCCCCCGCTTCCCTACGACGAGGCGGCGCTATCGCCGGTCATTTCGGCGAAGACCATCGAGTTCCATTACGGCAAGCACCACAAAGGCTATGTGGACAATTTGAACAAACTGATTTCCGGAACCGATCTGGCCGATCTTCCGCTCGAAAGACTCATTTTGGCGATCGCCGGAAAACCCGAGAAGGCGGCCATTTTCAACAATGCCGCCCAGGTCTGGAACCACACGTTTTATTGGAACAGCCTCAAGCCCAACGGCGGCGGGGAGCCGCCCATCGTGCTGAAGGAGCGGATGATCGATGCCTTCGGCAGTGTGGAGGCTTGCAAAAAAGAACTGGCGGCCGCAGCCCTCAGCCAGTTCGGCAGTGGATGGGCCTGGCTCGTGTGGGATCAGAAAACGCTGAAGGTCATGAAAACCGCCAATGCCGATTTGCCCTTGACCGCCGGGCTTAAGCCGCTTCTGACCATCGATGTGTGGGAGCACGCCTATTATTTGGATTATCAGAACCGAAGGGCCGATTATGTGCAGGCCGTCCTCGATCGGCTGATCAACTGGGATTTTGCCGCCAAGAATTTGGCTTGAGGATGTTGGATGGGCTCACAAAAAGTCTCCACCTCCCGATTTCCTTCCAATGCCGGGATTCCAGCAGGAGGGCGGGTGGTGTTTTGCGCAGCAGCCCGATCCTACGAGATCGGGCTGCTGCGTTTTTCCGCTGCGAAAGCAAAATGCACCCGCTCTCCTGCGGGTCAAACAAGCGTATCTGACTTTTTGCGAGGCTATCATGATGGGCCATCCCCCATTTCATACTTCGTTGTGTAGCCTCTCGGGGTGACCATATATCCGTCGTACTCGAAGGTGCTGCTGTTGCCGACGAATACCGTGGTGAGCATGTCGACTTCAGCCAAATGCAGGTCTTTCAGGCAGGTGAGGGTGACGCATTCGTTTTCCCGCATGGCGTTTTGAACGATGCCTACGGGGGTATCCGGGCTGCGGTGCCGCAAGAGGATTTTCTGCGCTTTAGCCAAGTGATCCGTGCGCTTGCGGCTTTTGGGGTTGTAGATCACCAGGACGAAATCGGCCTTTGCAGCTGCCTCGATGCGGGCCTCGATCTGTGGCCAGGGGGTCAAGAGATCGCTGAGGCTCACACAGGCAAAATCGTGAGTGAGCGGGGCACCCAGCAGCGATGCCCCGGATGCGAGCGCCGGAATGCCCGGAATGACCTCCACCTGAAGGCATGGCTCTTGAGACGATCCTTGGTTGGAATCGACTGCGGCCGTTCGTGGGTTGCGATTGGATGTCAGGCGGATATTCCGCTGCCGACACATTTCGAACGCCAGGCCGGCCATGGCGTAAATGCCGGGATCCCCACTCGATACGAGCGCCACGACGGTCCTTTCTTCGAGTGCCGCATCGATGGCCGCTTTCACCCGATCCACTTCCTGCATCATGGCCGATTGTACGATCCGCTTTCCTTCCAGAAGCGGTCGGATCAAGTCGATGTACAACCGATATCCGGCGACGATTCGGGCTTCCGCGATGACTTCGGTGGCCCGGACGGACAGATGGACGATGTCTCCTGGTCCGATGCCGACGATATAGAGTTTACCCGGGCAATCGCAAGGGTGACATTTCCGCTTTTCCGCTTCGGAACGATCAGCTCGTTCGTTCCGGCTGCCAGCAAGGCTGCCGCTTCGCATACGCTTCGAACTCCTACATGACGGTGTACGGTCTCCGAGGGGTGTACCACCCCACGAGCCTGGTTCAAACGATCTGCGGAAAACCACCGGCAGGGCACATGGAAATGGTCGGCGCACTGCCGTATGGCCGCCTCATCCCGCTTCAAATCGATGCTGGCGATACATCGGATGCTGGCGGTGGACAGTCGGTATTCGGAGAAGACCGCCTCGATCCAATTCCGCATTTCGGCAAACGGGGTGTTTCGGTTGCAACCGATCCCCACAACGAGGCTGGGCGGCCTCAGGACGAGGACGTTTGCATGCGGTGTTGTCAGAAGGGTATCCGAAACCACGACACGTGGGGATGAATCGAACAATTCCGTTGCATGCTTCCAGGCCGGAAATCCGGCGCTTTCTTCCGCCGACAAAATCCATCTCATCGGATCTTCGAGGATAACCGGGACGTCATCCAGAAAGGCCCTGTTGATGGTGCGAATGGCCTGCGGGTTTTCGATTCGAAGCCCGAGTCTTGCAGCCAGCACATCAATGGCCGCTTTTCCGTGTACATCGGTCGCGGTGGTGATGACCGGGGTTGCCAGGGTCATTTGAGCAATCTGGCGGGTGAGATCGTTTGCCCCACCCACATGCCCCGATACGAGACTGATGACGAAGTTCGCCCGTTCGTCCATGACGACGACGGCCGGATCCTTCGTCTTGTGCACCAGAAGACCGGCGATGACCCGAACCACAATCCCGCAAGCCATGATGAAGACATGCCCCGTATACAGGCGAAACCGACGTTCCACTTCGGCCGAGAGCCTGCTGAACCGGATGATTCGAGCAGGGGTATCGGCGGCGGAATCCCTCTGGTCTTCGAGGTGTTCCGGAAGAAACACGTCGCAGGATAGCCCTTCCTGAAGCGTTCGGGCGATCGACAAACCGTCCCGGCTCAGGGCCCACACGGCGATGGCGGCTCGATCGCGGGCTTCCGTCCGGCTCATGACGATGACTCGGCCTTTCGGAACCCGTGGCTGAAGGCGGCATCGTAGAGCCGGGAGGCGGGGACATCGGTTGTGTGCATGCTGTCGATGGCTTTTCCGATCAGAACGAGGGCCGTACGCTGGATGCCTGCTTCGGATACGGTCCGTTTCAGTTCGGATACGGTCGTTCGGATGAACCGCTGGTCCGGATGCGACACCCGATAGGCGACGATGCAGGATGCCGCAGGACCGTAGGTGTCTGTTAGAATGCGCTCCATCTCTTCGATCTGTCCCATGCTCAGATAAATGACGAGGGATGCACCGTGGGCGGCAAGCTTGTCGAGGGACTCGGCTTCCGGTACAGGAGTTTTCCCGGCCATTCGGGTGAGGATGAGGGTCTGGGTGATCTCCGGAAGGGTGAATTCGATGCCGAGGGCTGCTGCAGCTGCAAATGCGGCGCTGACTCCGGGGATGACTTCGTAGGGAATCCCGTGGCTGCGCAACCCGATCATCTGTTCGTGAATGGCCCCATACAGGCTGGGGTCTCCGGTGTGCAACCGAACCACCCGTTTGCCGGAAACATGGGCCTGGATCATGGCATCGAGAATCCGCTCCAGTGTGAGGCCAGCGCTGTTCAGGATTTCGGCTTCCTCCCGCGTCCATTTGAGCAAGGCATCCGGAACGAGGGAACCCGCATAGATGACGAGATCGGCGTTCGACAGCGCCCACTGACCCTTGACCGTAATGAGATCGGGGTCGCCTGGACCTGCGCCGACAAAGAGAACCGGGTGTCGCATGAGGGAGGGTTGGGTGTTCATTTGAATCCTGATGTCAGAAGTCAGAAGTGAGAAGTCAGAAGGAAAGCGGAAGTCATTTCGTATGCATCGGCTCTGCCCGGAGGATCCACACCGGATTTCGGGCATCCAACCGCAGGTCGCCTGCTGTACTTTTGGAAACGCTGACCTGAATCTGGGTGATGTCACAGGACCAGTTCCGATCCCGAAAGACGTTTCGTGCCCGATACAGGCTTTCCAAGAGAACGGTGTTCACGACAACGACACCTTCTGCAGCCAGTCGGTCACAGACCACTTGCAGGATGCCCTCGAGCGCTTTCCCGCCGCCCCCCACAAATACCCGATCCGGTGCGGGAAGTCCATCGAGAATTGCGGGCATCGTTCCTTCCACAACCTGGACATGGTCCACCCCGTACCTTTGGACATTGGCTCGGATATGCCGCACCCGTTCCGGATGCCGCTCGACGGCGACGATCCGCCCCCTGTGAGCGAGCAGGGCCGCCTCGATTGAAATCGATCCGCTTCCCGCCCCCAGATCCCAGAGCACATGATGGGGAAGCAGCGCCAATTGCGCGATGGAAACGGCCCGGATTTCGGGCTTGGTGATCAATCCGGCTTCGTGAAGGTACGCCGTTTCTGGCATCCCGAGAAACGGCGGATCGCCGATTGCCTTTCGTCGGGTTTCGATCACCAGAACGTTGGGTTGCCGGAAGGTGGCAGCAGCCGTTTCTTCGATGGTGTACCAACGGATGGCTTCATCTGTCTCCCCCAGGCGTTCCAGCACGCAGCATCGTCCTTCAATGGCCGAAATATCCATCAGAAGCGCTGCAATCCGATCAGGCGTATGGCGTGGATCTGTCAGGATAAATACCCGTTCGCTGGTTCGGATCGCTGCGATGAGTTCGGTGGTGGCATCCCTTCCGTGAAAATGAACGACCGGTACATCCTGCCAGGGAAGGTTCAGGCGGGCGAAGGCTGCAGCAAGCGAGGAAACGTTCGGCAACACCCGCACCCGTTCCGGCCCGAATCTGCGGATCAGGGTGGCGCCGATGCCGTAAAAAAGCGGATCTCCGGAGGCCAGAACGACGATGCGCGCTTTTCCGATCCGATCGCTAACAGCGGAGAACACGACATCCATATCCTTTCCGAGGGGAATCTTCTCTGCGGGCAAGGCTTCGAAAGGGATCAGATGCCGCTTGGCGCCGATCAGGACATCGGCTGCCTCGATGATACGACGTTGACGAAGGCTGATATCCTCGTAACCCATGCCCATGCCGATCACCGTGATGCGGTCGGGATGAGGAAGGTCTTCCTTGGTGGATATCCACGGATGGTAAGTTGGATGAGACATGGTCATCCTTGATAGATCGGCTTACCTGCAAAATCGAACAGAATGCCGGAGATACGAATCGAGAGCCCTTGGACAACCGTTCGGGCGCTTTCGATCATGCGCCTGCCCACATCGGCGATGACCTCCGAGTGATCGGGCCACAGAAGACCAAGAGCTTCCCGGGCCGTATTCGATCGGCTCACGGCCTCGGCCAGCCTTTCATCGCCGGTATTCTCCAATGTCCATTGGGCGAGAGCGGCCAGCGGCACCTCGGCATGCCGTGCATGGGTATGGGGAATGTTCATGGCCATTTTTACCGCTTTTCCGAAGAAGACGGCAAGGGTGATTTCAGAAAACCCCATCCGGGCAGCGGCATGAAGAGAGTGATGAAAAAAATCGCCGATTTGCACAAAGGCGACCGGCGGCAGGGAAGCCAAGACGGCCTGTGCGGCTCGCTCGCTTCTTCGGCCGGTGGAAAACACCACCCGGCTGCATCCCGCTGCCCGGGCAACGGACAGGGCGGCATCGATGGAAGCCGTGAACGCTTCATGGCTCATGGGCCGAACCCAGCCGGTCGTCCCGAGGATGGAGATACCGCCCACGATTCCCAGGCGGGCGTTGAGGGTTTTCTTCGCCAGCCGCTCTCCTTCCGGAACGAATACGGTGACCTGAACGCCGGCCTGCTCCTCCATTCGGTCCAGCACACTCTGGATCGCTTCCCGGATCATCCGCAGAGGACCTGGATTGATCGCGGGATTCCCAGGTGGAACTTCAAGACCCGGCAGGGTCACCCGTCCAACCCCTTCCGCTGCGGTGATCTCGACCTCCGGAATTCCGGTCGGAGACCGTCGGTCGTTTCGGGCTGAACGCTCGAGGATGCGCACCCGGGCGCCGATCTCCGCTCCGTTGGTCACATCCGGATCGTCGCCGGCATCCTTGATGACCGTCGCCCATGCCGTTTCCCCCTGCATTCCGGACCGGTGAACGGAAATCGCGAGGCTTTCTCCGGTCAGCATCCGGATGGTGACTGCAGCCGGTGCCTCTCCCTCGAGCAGAAGGCGGAGCGCTGCTCCTGCAGCTGCCGCAGCCGCCGCACCGGTCGTGAACCCGGATCGAAGGCGCTTGGTGCGATCGGTTTGGGGAGGAGTGTTTTCAGAAGAAGACGGCATAGACGGCTCCGATCAACGCGATGCTGACCACCCGGAAGAGTTGTCCGGTGACAAGCAGCTGCATCCCCAGCCCAGGGGAGAAAATACCCATGTAATTCGGGAGCTGATGCCGCAGGGCACGAATCGGAAATGCGATGACGTTTCCGAGTAGCAGGGCGATCACCGTTTGCTTGACGGTGAGCAGACCCGAATCCATGAGAGCGCCTGCAGCGGCAAAGCCCGATGTAAACTCGGCGACAAAGCTCAGCACCACAATCGACAGGGATTCGACAGGGACGAAATGGTGAACCGTGAGATGGGCCAACGCGTCCCGGGCCATATCGAAAAGCTTCAGCGCCTGCATCATATCGACCAGAATGTAGATGGGAACGACGAGGACGACGACTGCGGTGAGTCGTCGCAACGCCTTCTGCCCGATGGTCTTGAGGAGGGTTTTCCAATCCCGGTCCGTTCGGCGGGCATCCAGGTCCTCCTGCCAGTTCGAACTCGAATCCACGGGGCCAAAGAAGCGGTGACCGATGACCAGCAACAGGGTACGCAGCAGCGCCGCCAGGAAGGTGAGCAGGAAATACCACATTCCCGCCCAGCGGGTAAGTGCCGAAACCATGAAGAATGTGGACGGCAGATGGAGGAAATACGCCGGGAACTGGTTCATCAGGTTTCCGATGAAAATGTCCCTTCGGCTGATCTTTCCCTCCTCATAATAGGTCAGCAGCAGGGAATTGGCCGTCACCCCCGAAACAAAGGCGGCCATGAAGGAAGCCCCCAAATGCGGCCCCAACCGACCGAATCGGAAAAACGGCCTGGTGATGACGGCAAGACGGGATGTCCATCCGGTGGATTCGATCCATTGGCCGATGAAAAGCCCGGCTGCAATCATGCCGATCATCCGCAGAAGGCTTGAGCCGAGTCGATGGAGGAGATACTCGGTACCGACGGGCCGGATCCAGATGTGGGTGGCGGTCAGCAGAAGGACCGAAACGGCGATCGATACGAGAATCGATTGCCGGGTGTTTTTAGATCGTTGTTTCACGGAAGGCTTCTATGACGGAACGGCTGCGGTTCGTCTGAAAAACGGGAAAAAGGGTTTATCTCTCTCTGCGGTGCTGTTGGAGCAACCTGACGTCTTCCTGATCTTTGGGGCGTCCAGTGGCGAGTTTGTTGGTGAGCAGATGGTCTATCGACAGAATCGGCATCTGAACATCCTCCAAATCGATGATGTCTGCATGGGAACGGGCCTCCTGGAATGAAATGCCACCCGAAATGCTTGTAAGGATATCGATTCGGCAGGGTGCAACGCCGATTTGAAAGATGATGCCCTCTTTGGCGAAATCCTCCGGTGATACATCGTCCAAAGGTGCCCCGAATCTTGCCAACGCTCGATAGACCTTCATGGCATTTTCACGTGTTGGGTTCACCCAGATATCCATGTCAGCGGTACCTCGTGGGAAGCCATGGGCGGCCAGTGCATAGGCCCCGACAACGAGATACTCAGCTTCCTCGGCTGCGAAACAATACAACATTTCTTTGTAGTCGCGATTCAACATGAATCTCCCCCCGCGTGCTGACTTCCCAGAGCGCCGCTGTGATGTCCCAAACCATTTCGATCCGATCCTTCATAGAGGCTTGGACATAACCGTCGTCTTCAAAAGCGTTCATGGGGAGTTTTCGTAGGACGGTTCGATCCACCTGCATGTTGGATGCTTGCTCCACTGTTTTCAGATCGACGAAAGGCTTCCCGGGGAATCCACAATATCCAGGCTGCCTGACTGTGTTCGATATCCCCGATGGTGGCTATCCTGAATGGTGGCTATCCTGTCGCTCCTGATTTCCGGGTTCGTTTCGCGATGATGAGCGTCCAGTAGTCGGGTTTCCGGTCCAGGTAGCGGCGGATGTCGGTTTCGACCTGCTGATCGGGCAATCCGCAATTGCTGATGCCCACACACCGGTCGTAGGCGCCGCTTTCCTCGATGGCTGCATGAATGTCTCCGATGTTCCGGTAGGCTTTCAAGAACACCACCGTATCGGGCTTCATGCCGGATTGACGCAACCGATGACCG
Source organism: uncultured Desulfatirhabdium sp. (assembly GCA_964549995.1). Lineage (GTDB taxonomy): Bacteria > Desulfobacterota > Desulfobacteria > Desulfobacterales > Desulfatirhabdiaceae > Desulfatirhabdium. The sequence goes on from CAZJXF010000065.1 coordinate 17,966, forward strand.
CCCTGCGCACCGGAGACAAGCAGCAGCGATTCCTCGCCTTCCACCAGCGGGGTGTTGGTGGCTGCTGCAGCCGCCTGATACGACGTAATGCCGGGAATGGTGACGACGTGCGCGTCCGGTCGCATTTCGAGCATTTGCCGTAAGACGTATCCGTAGGTGGAATAGGTCATGGCGTCGCCCAGGGTCAGGAAGGCGGCGTTCTTCCCCTGATCGAGTTCGTTCAGAATCGTCTGGGCATGGCAACGCCAGGCGCCCAGGGTCTCCTCGGTTCGGGTGGACATCGGGAAATGCAGCATCCGAATGGGGGTGGCCTCGGGAATGTAGGGCCGAGCGATCGAAACGGCGAGGCTGTAATCGTTTTTGGTGGACGCCGCAGCGAAGACGACATCCACCATCTGAAGAATGCGGGTGGATTTCACCGGAATGAGTTCCGGATCTCCCGGCCCGACACCGATGCCATAAAGGGTGCCAGATGGTTTGGACATGGGAAAACCTTGGGTTTATGAGTCAGGAGTCAGAAATCAGAAATCAGAAGTCAGGAGTCAGAGCTGGCTGTGCCCGGCGCATCCGCTGCAGGAGCCGGTTGCACCTATTGAGGGTCGGGCCAGCAGCATCAGGGCGTTCACCACACTTGCGGCAACGGCCGATCCGCCCTTGCGGCCGACATTCGTGATAAAGGGGCGATCGAGCTTCATCAGCTCGGCCTTGCTCTCTGCAGCCTGAACGAATCCCACCGGAAGACCGATCACGAGGGCCGGGGCCGCCGATCCGCTTCGAATGTGTTCGATCAGCCGCAGCAGAGCGGTTGGGGCGTTTCCGATGACGAAGAGAGCATCCGGAAATTGGTCAACGGCCTGGTCGATGGCTGCCAGGCTTCGGGTCGTTCCGGCCTGTCGGGCCTGTTCGGCTACCCGTGGATCATCCACCAGACAATGAATCGTCGTGCCGTATTCGATAAGACGTGTTCGGTTGATGCCCGATGCGGCCATATGGGTGTCCGTGACGATGGGTTTTCCGGAGCGGATGGCATCGATTCCCGCCGAAACAGCCTTCGAATGGAACCGGACGGTCTGAATCCAATCGAAATCGGCTGTCGTATGGATCATGCGCCGGACGATCCGCCACTCATCCCAAGGAAAGGGATGGGCACCCGCCTCCGCATCGATGATTTCGAAGCTCAGGGCTTCGATGTCTTCTGGTTTCATGGGAATTCTCCATTCCGATAGTGGGTGATAACGCCCCTTATCCTGGTCTCGCAAAAAGTCGCTTCAGCCCCGGCTATGGTCTTTGACGGGCCTGAGCATGGGGGGAGAACCGACTTTTGATGTTGCATCGGATACTTGTTTGAAGCCGCCGGAGATCGTTGGGCCGG
>CAZJXF010000066.1:0-19318 GCA_964549995.1 uncultured Desulfatirhabdium sp.
TGAGTTTTTCCGCTGCGCAAGCAAAATGCACCCGCTCTCCTGCGGGTTCAACAAGTGCATCTGACTTTTCGCGAGTCCATCAACCTTCTCTGTTTCTCATTCACCGGCCGGCCGGGATCGTGATAACGAACGTGGTTCCCTTGCCCTTCTTGGAGCGAACATCGATGGTGCCCCGGTGCTGCTGAACGATTTTCCGGGCGATGAACAAGCCGAGTCCTGTGCCGCGCTTTCCCTTGGAAGAATAGAAGAGCGAAAAGATGTGGTCCAAGACTTCCGGGTCCATGCCGACCCCGTCGTCTTCGACTTCGAAAACGATTTCCTCCCCTCGCCGCTCGGCTGAAAACCGGATGGTATGCTTCGGCTTGGCGCCGTCCTCCAAACAGGCTTCCACTGCATTTTCCAGAATCGCCAGAAGGGCCGTTCGAATGGCGTTTCGATCGATCCATGCCGTTCCGATGGAAGGGTCGAAGTCCCACCGGCCCTCAAGGGCGTGACCCGCCATTTTGGGTTCCACGAGCTGAACGATATCGAAGAGCACATGCATCACATCCACCCATTCGGGTTCGATATCCCGTTCCTTGGCGTAGAAGAGGATATCGAGCACCGTGTTGCGGATCCGGTTGGAAACCAGCTCGACATCGGCGAGTCCTTCCTGGATGAGGCCCATGTCCTGGCGGCGCAGTCCGCTCGAGATGCGGTAAATGCCGCCGTCGAGCGCTGTGAGCATGCCCTTCACACCGTGTGAAACCGTGCTGAGCAGCAGGCCCAGTTTCGACAGATGGTCCTGAAGGTTGCGGATTTCGGTGATGTTGGCCGCAAGTTCCATCACCTGGTGGATGTCTCCTGCGGAATTGACGATGGCGGCCGTTCCAACCAAAAGAATCAACTGCTCGCCCTTGCGGGAGGTGACGACCATTTCGGTCTGATGGGGCTTGCCGTCCTGGAAGGTTTCCTGAACCGGACAGTTCGGGCAAGGCTCCGATCGTCCTTTGTATGCCGCAAAACACCGCCGTTCGGCCGGATCTCCAAAGTCCGCAAGAAACCGCCGATTGGCAGCCACGATCTCAAAGGAACGATCCTGAACCGTGATGTAACAAGGGGCTTCTTCGAACAGCTGGCGGTAGCGCTGTTGGGTGGTGTCCAATTCGTCCTGAAGACGTTTGACTTCTGAAATATCGGCGGCGATTTCCAGTACCAGCTCGAGTGCACCGTCCCGATTGCGGATCGGCGCCGTATGGACGATGACCGGTGTCGATCCTCCTTCGAAAAGCGCCATTTCACTTTTTTCCCGCTGTCCGGCTCCGACACGAAAGGTCAGTGCGACCGGACATTCGGAAGGATCGGCATGGCTGCCGACGTATACCGACCAGGAAGCGTCACCGACCGATTTCCCAAGTCGTCTTTGATACAGGTCGTTTGCTGCCACTACCTTGAGGTGCTTGTCGTGTACGGAGACGAAACAGGGCATTTCGTTGAAATACCGCAGGGGCTCGCCGATGTCTGTGGCGATGTCGCGCATGGCCTGGGCCAGACCGGCCATCGCCTGATCGACCGCTGTCAGCCGCTCCAGTTCCACGATGCGTCGGGATTTTTCCTGGACCAGTCGCTCCAGATTGCGGGTATATTCCTGAAGCTGTCTGCGCATACGGATGCGCTCTTCGGCCCGTCCCAGGGCAATGTCGAGCACGGCATCGTGAATGGGTTTGGTGACGAAATCGGTGGCTTCCAGCTGGATGCTTCGGATGGCAAGATCCAGGTCTCCATGACCCGTGATCATGATGACCTCGGTATCGGGCTCGATGGCCTTGATCCGCTTGAGGAGCTCGATGCCGTCGATTCCGGGCATCTTGATGTCCGTCAGAACGATGGACGGCTTTTCCGCCTGAAAGCGTTCGAGAGCCTCCTCTCCGTTGGCTGCCGTCGTCACCGAATACCCCCGATCGGCGAGGCTGATGCCCAACACCGTGCGGATGCCTTCTTCATCGTCGACGAGCAGCAGCTTGTGCGTCATGGACTGTGCCTCACGGGGGAGTCCGAGCGAATCATGCCGAATCGGCGGGATGGGAAGCGAGAACGCTCGCTACCGTATCGAGGAGGATATCGGGTTCGATGGGCTTTTCGAGATAGGCGGCCGGACTTCGGACGGGGGATGCGAGGCCCGCCCCCAACATCCGTAGATAATGCCGAAACGTGTTTTCCGAAACAGCAGAGGCCATGATGACCGGGATCCGGTCGAGCTCCGGATCGCTCTTGAGCGCCATGTACATCTTGGCCCCACCCTCATTCGGCATCATGATATCGAGGAGGATGAGATCGGGCCTTTCTTCACGGGCCATTCGAATTCCCTCGGCACCGTCGCGGGTCGCCATCGGCTGGTGGCCTGCTGATTTCAGCACGGTACTGATGTAGATTCTCATGTCCATTTCGTCATCGACAACGAGAATCCTGGCATGGTTCATGGTGGGGTTGACTGCCTCCTGTCTTAGCCGGACACCTTGTCCGGGTGGTTGACGCTGGCCACCGGGCAGCTGGCCCGCAGCACCACTTGTTCCACCGTGCTGCCCAGGATGGCTTCATCGGGGTCGACTTCCTTGGCGTGGTGGGCCATGACGATGAGATCGGCATTCTTGGCGCGGGAATATTTCAGAATTTCCACGTATGGAATGCCTTCCCAGATGTCGATGTCGTAATTGTCGTAATCGTCGAGATAGGGAAGATAGGTCTTTTCGATTTTTCGGCGGGCTTCCTCGATCTTGGCCTCGATTTCCTCCTGGGAGATGATTTTCCCCGCATGAACGGAGCTCATGTCGACGGCATGAAAGATGTGAAGGCGGCTGCCGATGGCCTTGGCGAGCTTGCGGGCGAAGAGGAAGGCGGAAAAGGCCTGCTTGCTGAAATCCGTACCGAAGACGATGTTCGAGAAATACCACAGGCAGGTCGTGCAGGGACGGCTGACGATCAGAACGGGACAGCGGGCACTTCTGGCCACATGCTGCATGTTGGTGCCGACAGCCCCGCGATAGCGTGCCGCGCCTGTCTGTTCCTGGCGGGAATGGGCGCCCATGACGATGAGATCGACATCCTTCTGTCGGGCAAAGCGCAGAATCTCGGTGCTCGGCACCCCCGCTACGGCATCGATCTCGAAATTCATGTAGTCCCGGATATATCTATCGTAGGTGTTGCGCAGCTCCTCCTTGACCCAGGCCACATAATCGGCATCGTAGTGCTCGCTTTCTCCGGTGCGGATGTCCTTCACCGTCGTGCTGAATCCGCGGGAAGGCATGCCGAGAACGTGAAAAACATGGAGTTTGGCGTCATATTTCTTGGCGATGTCGAAGGCCACGTGCGCCGCGTTGTCGCAAACCGGCGTTCCGGTCGTTGCAAACAGGATCTTGTTGAACATCGTCACCTCCGTAGTTCGCAGGCACGCTGCGATCCGTGAAAACTGAGCTCCCAGGCGATCGCATCGATCACCTCGAAGAGGGTGTAGACCGTTTCGAATTCGAACAAATCGATGCTGTCCCCGAAAACGACGTGCTTGAGTTTTCCCAAGCGAAGCGGCAGATCGAGGATCGTCTCCATCGTGAAAAACCGGATTTCGAGCATCTCCTTGCCCTGGATGCCGTGCAGGGAATGGTAGATTTCAAGCCGAGGCTCTCCCGGAAAGCCGATCATTTCGATGGTCTTGGTCAGAAGCAGGTGATCCAGCCCGGAATCCACGCTGTTCATTTTGGAGCAGGAACGATATTGCGCCAGATGTTCCGACCAGAACGGATTGATCTCCTCGTATACGGGATAGATTTCGATCATCCGAAACAGGCTTCTGAGCGTACACTTCGATTCCAGCACGAGTGCGGCGTTCAGAACCATGAGCGGCTTCGCATCGACGGGCTTTCCTTCGAAGATGAGCTTGCCTTTAGCGGTCAGCAGCACGGAATTCATAAATGTCTCGCCACCGCCGGGGTTACTCCTTCGGCTTCAGATGATCCGGTACGATGACCATCTTGAGCAACAGCGGTTTTAGGAAGGACCACCGAATGCCGATGTGATAGACTTCTTCCATGTCGCGGATCGCATCCCAGCAGTTGTGGCAGGGGGCGATCACCAGCTTGGCGCCGGTTGCCAGAATCTGATCCCGTTTGACCTTGAGACCGATGTTGCGCTGCTCCCGATAGCGACCGACCCCGTTCATTCCGCCACCGCCGCCGCAGCAGAAATTGTGCTCCTTGCAGGGCGACATTTCCCGGAAATCCTCGGCGATGTAACTCATGATCTCCCGGGCGCATTCCTTGAGCCCGGCGTTGCGGATGTAGTTGCACGAGTCCTGATAGGTGACCGGTTCCTTGATTTTTTTGGCCGGATCGATTTTGAGCTTTCCGGTACGCAGGGCTTCTGCGACCCATTCCACATAGTGAAAACTGGGGATGGGGGTCTTGCCGGTTCGGATCCCGGCCCAGTACGGGCCTTCGATGACGGTTGCCCGATAGGCGTGCCCGCATTCGGTGACGACCATGCGTTTGGGTTTGAGTCGTTCCATGGCCCCGTAGACTTCCTGGACCTGCAACCTGCAGCCTTCCCAGTCCCCTGCAAACATGGCCAGGGATGTCTCCTCCCAGCCGACGCTTGGAACCGTCCAGTTTTCGCCGGCAATGTGGAAGAGGATGGCTGCCTCTGCAATGTCTTCGGGATAGTGTTTCGGTTCTCGGGCGTTTACCGTATATAGAATATCGGCGTTTTCCTTGTCCACCGGTATTTCGAGTCCGGGCCATTCCTCTTCATTTTCCTCCTGCATCCACTGGCAGGTATCGACCCAATCCTCCGGTGTGACGTCCATCTGGGCGCGGAAAATCCGGTGCATCCCGGAACCGATTTTCATTTCCCAGGGAACGAATCCTTGAGAAAAGCACAGGCCACGCAAATAGCCGAACATCACCCCCATGTCGATGCCGAAGGGGCAGTAGAGACCGCATCGGTTGCAGCAGGTGCATTTGCCCCAGGCCGTATCCATGACGTGAATCATGAATTCGGTATCCACATCGCCGTTGCGTCGGACGATCTCTCCCAGGGTGGACTGAATCTTATAGGAAGGAACCTGTTTCGGATCTTTGTTGTTCGCCAGATAGAAGAAACAGGAATCGGCGCACATGCCGCAATGGGCGCAGATCTCGAGCCAGGTGCGCATTCTCGATTTACAGGTTTTTTCAAGGGTTGCCCGCAGCGCAGCCTTGTCGACATCGAGGTGCTTCATCTCCTCGTAGTAGAGTTTGCCGCTCTTGTCTGCAAGCAGGGCATCGAGTTCTTCCCGGGTGTTGACCGGCTTCTTGTTGCAAAGAGTTCCTTCAGGCATAATCGGATTCACTCACTCAAATAGGGTTTCCATCGAAGATCGGTCCGGAGGACTACCACACCATCCCCTTGTTTTTCATCCCACCGCGCTTGATCCCGAAATCCATGCCGAGCTGTGCACGAGACAGGAAGAAATTGACGAAGTGCGACAACTTGGTGAACGGAATGGCTACCAGCATCACTTCCCCGGAAAGGATGTGACAGGTCAGCCAGAAGGAATAAGAGGAAGCTTGGATGTGGGCCATATAGCCGGTGAAAAAGGGCATGACGGCAATGGCCAGAACCAGGTAATCCATGCCATCGGTGATGATGCGCACTTCCGGAAGGGCGAGCCTGCGCAGCAGCAGAAACAGGGCCGACACCATCACCATCAGGGTCAGGATATCTGCCAGGGCTTCGGGAATCGTCGGAAGGCTGATGCCCCATCGTTCGAAAAGCAACACATTGTGTCCAATCAGAAAAATCGGCGTAAACAGCAATCCGATATGGAAGGCGAACACCAGAATGGTCAAAAACGGCTTGTCGCGCCAACTGTGGGTTCCAAAAGGAAGGAGCCAGAATCCGATCGAGCGGATCGCCCCCCGGATGCCGTAAGAGACGTTGACGGTGTAGGTGACGCGATCGAGCTTCCAATCCAGACCTCGGATATAGAGGACGATCCGGACAAGGCAGCCGATGAAAAACACACCGAAAGACAGCCAGGCCAGCGGGCCGGTTACCAATTCATACATGGATGACTCCTTCATGTTGCACGAAAGGCCGTGGTATTCAGGCAAAAACGTTGGGGATGTCGTCGTACCGGTTGGAGTATTCCCCTGGTTTTTGTATGCCTCGTAGCTTTTCCCTATTCATGATGTTCCGGCGGATGGGGATCTACAGCGTCATCCTCATCCCGTTCACTCAGAAACAGCCAGAACCCGGTGATGCCGATCAGGGAGACGACCATCAGGATATAGGTGACCCCTTTGGTGAAGGTCATGAAGTCCTGCAGGGTAAAGAATGTGTTGTCCATGAAAAAGCCCTCTCCTTTCTCAATGCCCGTGGTATTCCGGATGTTCATAGAGGATCGGCATCCTCGTGACGATGAACCGGAAGACAAGGATTCCGACCGTGACAATGAACACCGAAATCATGATCTCCATCCAGTGAGGGAAATACCGTTGGCTGGAGGGCAGATGCCAGTTGAAGGCCACAAGCGATATGTTGAACCGGTTGACGACGATCCCCAGAACGGTCCACGCTGCCGTGTAACGGATGAGCTTGACGTTTCTGTCACGCACCCCTACGGCATACAGAAAGCAGGGAAGGGCGACGAATCCGAGCATTTCGACCAGGAACCATGCCCCGTATCCGCTGTTCAGATAGTGCCAGGTGTTGGCGGTCGACATGCCGATCACCTTGATGATGAAATAGCCGGCCAGAACGAGCGACGCCGCCTTTCCGAAACCGAGCGTGACACCGAGGGATTCTTTCTTGTGGGTTTCATCCAGCTTGTCCCCGAAATAATGGTGGGACAGGGTGCTTTCGAAGAGAACCATCGACAGCCCGGCGATGATGCTCGAAACGAAGAAATATACGGGCAGATAGGTGCTGTACCAGAGCGGATGCAGCTTGGACGGTGCAATGAGATACAGGGCACCGAGAGAACTCTGGTGCAGCGTGGAAAGAACGACACCGAAAATGGTCAACAGCATCGTCAGTTTGACGACGAGGTTGCGGGCCCGCTTGAGGCCGAGCCACTCCAAGGCTGCAGGTGTAAATTCGATGAAAAGCACCGTCAGGTAGAGCGCAACGCATGCACCCACTTCGAAGAGCAGCGATGTCGTTCCCTGCTGAACGACGAAGGGGTAGGGGAGTCGCCAGGGTCTGCCCACATCGTAGTGCAAGGCGAACACGACGAGGGCATAGCCCAGGAATCCGGTCAGAATGGCCGGTCGGACGGCGGAATGAAAGCGCTTCAACCCGAAGATGTAGACGGCGGCGGATGTCACGTATCCACCGGCGGCCAGGGCGACGCCGCAGAGCAGATCGAATCCGATCCAAATCCCCCACGGATTGTCATCGCTCAGGTTCGTGACGGCTGCAAGCCCTCCAGTGAACCGCAGCACCGTCAGCACCAGGCCGATCGCAACGATGATGCCTGCGACCAGATTGAAGGGTGTCAATACAGGTTTGTTGGAAACAGCGGTGGTTTCAGACATCAGGCTTCCCCCTCCTGTTCGGCCTTCTTCTTGGCTTCTTCCAAAGCTTTCTTGACGGCCTGTTGAACGGCCGTTTCCTTTTCCTTTCGGGCTTTTTCGAGGGCCGCCGCCTTTTCGGCTTCCGCCTGTTCACGGGCTTTTTCGAGGGCGGCCTCGACGGCTTCCCGTTTTTCTTCCTCGGATACTTTTTCCTTGCGCTTTGAAATGGCGTAAATACCCGTCAGCAGTACGGGCCACAGGCCGACGACAATGGGCACCGCGCCGAGGGCGCCGGAGGTGAGTTCGGGAGCTGGCGTGACACCCAGGTCTTCCCGCATGCCGATGGAAGCGAAGGGAACGCCCGAAAGATAGAGCCAACTGGTGCCGCCCATTTCCGTCTCGCCGTAGATGTGATCGATGTAGCGTTCCGGGTGACGACGGATGCGTTCGCGGGCGATATCGAGGATGTCCTTGCGTTTTCCGAAGGTGAGGGCCTCTTTCGGGCAGGCCTGAACACACCCCGGCAACAGGCCTTTCTGGATTCTCGGGTAGCACATCGTGCACTTCATGACACGCGGCTCGAGCGCCTTGTCGTATTCATAGGTCGGAATCTCGAAGGGACAGGCGATCATGCAGTACCGACATCCGACACAAACGCTTGGGTCGTAGACGACCGCTCCTTCCGGCGTCTTGCGAAACGCCCGAACGAAGCAGGCCGATGCGCAGGCCGGCTCGAGGCAGTGATTGCACTGCTTCTTGACATAGACGGGTTTTGGGGATTGCTCCGTCTGGGCGGTCGACGGGAATTTGTTGACCACGGTGTAAGCCTTGGCCGTCGTTCGGCGTCGGGACTCGAGGACGGACAAGTCGGTGAACGGCTTGTCCGGCTTTGGCAGCTCGTTGACCGTATTGCAGGCGGCTTCACAGGATCGGCAGCCGACACATCGGGTGATGTCGTGCAGTACGGCATAGCTGTTGGGATATCCCGTAAAGTGGGTATTCGCGGCTGCTTGTGCGGAGGTACGCTTCAAGAGGGTTCCGGTTCCGGCCGCCCCCATCCATCCCAAAAATTTTCGACGTGATAACGACATGTGATGACCTCTACAATTCCCCGGAAGTGGTTTTCAGCTCCTTCTTGCTCAGCATCGATCCGCCTCGTCCGTCGGTCGATCCGACAGGGGAGATGGGTTTCAACGGGGTTTTTCCTTGTGGCACTCGGTACAACCCATTGGATGTTCCATGGACATGGCCTGATGACAACCCATGCATTGGATATGATAGGCTCCCATCAATGCAGGTCGGTTCAAGGTGTCGGGCCGCTGTTGAACACTGTGACAGCTCTGGCATGTCGGCGGGGTTAAGGACGCCGGGCTGTTGTGGTGGCATCCCTGGCACAGCGTCAATGTGCTCTGGTGGAAATAAGCTGCCAGCTTGCTCTTTTCGGTGTTCTTCAGCAGGGTATTCACGATCTTGCGATGCGGAAAATCGGCCGGCTGGTACTTGTCCGATAAGGCCTTGATGGCGATCTTCTCCGGAATCTTGCTCATCAGGGTTTCATCCAGAACGGCGGATACCGGTTTGCGGGAGTCTAAAAGTGCTCTGGCGGCAGCCGTTTCCTCGGTGGCCGATTGGGGGATCGGATCCATGGCTGCCGGATTGGCCATGTGGCATTGGACACAGAGGGCGTCCGAAAGCTTCTTCTGCGCCATGGGTGCATGGCATCCGGCACAGGAAAGATCGGCTTTCTTCCGATCATGGCATCCCATGCAGGACGTTTCCTCGCTACGCAGGTGCATGGCTTTCTCGAGGGTGACGAATTTGCCGTCTTTGGCCCCGCCCGGAGTATGGCAGACATTACAGGCGCTCATCTGTTTGTGATGGCACACCCGGCAGGTATCCGAATAGGTTTCGTGAGCCTTGTGATCAAAGGGAACGAAGGCGAGTTTGGCATCCTTGAGGGGAGCCTCCTTCGATGTCTTGACGAGCACGGTGTCGGGCTGTTTCCGGTTGAGCCGGGGGATGTCGGTCAGTTTTTCGATCTTGGACTGTACAGCCGGATCATGGCAGGATGCACATTGGATGGGACCTGCCTTTTTGGAAGCGGCAGCCGTCTTCTTGTGGCAGTCGATACAAGCAATGTGAGACGCAAGGCGGTTGGCGATTCGGTTTTCCTGGGTGATTTCGAGGTGGCAATACCGACAGGTGCCTTCTTTTTCCTTTATATAGACCAGTTTCTTTGCTTGCGTATCGTATTCGTGATGACAGGTTTCACATTTGTTCTCGAGAGCCTTGGTGTGGCGGGCGTGCAGGGATTTGTCGAGCCCCATGGGTTTGCGATTGGAAAAGTATTTCGGGGTTTCGGCGTGGCACTGTCCGCAGGTGACGGGACCCGATTTCATTCGGGCAGCGGCTGTGCTGCGGTGACAGGAAATGCACTGATCATGGTAGATGTTCATGACGGCCTCGGCACTGTCGTCCTGAAGCCGTTTGAATTTGAGGGAGAGTCTGTCTTTTTCGGGAAGGTGGCAGACCGTACAATCCTTCTGCTGCTGCTTCAATGCTTCGGTGTGGGCGTCGTGCGGAAAGAGAACGATGGGACGCTGCAGTTTACCGAAGGTCTTCATCGTATCGATGGGAATAATGTCCGCCCGAATGCGATCCGAAGCATTCGGGGCATTGCCCTTGGCCATGGCGAACCAGGCCGTGACAAAGACGATCAGGATTACGGTGAGGATGGAGATGGGGAGGATACGAGAGCGAATGTTTCCCATGATGCGCTTCCTTCGGTAATGGATCTTCCTGCGAATCGCCTGGATGGATCAGCCCTGGTCGGGAGTATTGGGGAGCAGATTCCCATGAACTTTTTGGGGGTTTTGTATCCAAAGAATTTTCGTGTGTCAAATAAATTTTTCATACAGTATTTTTACGATAGGAAACAGAAATAAATTGAAAGCATGCTATATAGATGAAGTAATTTATAATATATTGAAAAAACATTATAAGCAACGAATAGATATACAGCATAGAACAATAGGCTTAAAACCAATCGATAATAGTATAAATGAAAGGTTTTAAATGTTATATCGTAAGGATTTGAGTAACATATGATAACTTGTCTATATACACTTTTTCTTTATTGGTTGTAAGCTATCTATAACAAATTGGAAATAAAGAATAATAAGATATAGAAGTCCGATTTTTAGACCAGCGTAGTCAAGAATGTCCGAATATAAACGATAAAATTGCTCTCTGATTCGAATGGAGATGCTACGGCCGGTTTTGCCGTATGGCGGGCACGTTGGGTGCCTAAGTAGGGATGCAGAAACACTGCTCGAGCCCCGCGGTACGAGCTGCTCGGTAACTACAGAAAGCCATTCATCCATGGTTTTCCTTGACACGAATCCGGAATCTTACTAATAGTCCTGCGGATTGTGCGTGGCATCGCATCCGAAAAGCATTTACCCGCTGCAGCTTTGGGAAGCGACATGTTTACATTGCAGGCGCCCCGATCGGGCGCGGAGGATATGGCATGAGCGAGAAGAAAGATTACAAGAAAACATTAAACCTGCCGGTGACCGGCTTTCCGATGAAGGCCGATCTGGCCAAAAGGGAGCCCGATCGGTTGAAAGCGTGGGAAGCCGTAAACCTCTACCAGCGTGTTCGGGAAGCATCCCAAGGTCGGCCCAAATTCATCCTGCACGACGGCCCACCTTACGCCAACGGGCACATCCATATCGGTACGGCTCTCAACAAGATCCTGAAGGATATCGTTGTCCGTTCCAGGCAAATGGCCGGTTTCGATGCCGTGTACGTTCCGGGCTGGGATTGTCATGGCCTTCCCATCGAACACAACGTCGAAAAGGAACTGGGAGAAGAGAAAGCCACATTGAGTCAGGCGGAGATTCGAAAGAAATGCCGCTCTTATGCCGAAACCTATATCGACATTCAGCGGGACGAATTCAAACGATTGGGGGTCATGGGGGAATGGGACAATCCCTATCTGACCATGAACTATCGATATGAAGCCATCATCGCAACCGAATGTCTGAAATTCGCTCTTCAAGACAATCTCTTCCGCAGCAAAAAACCCATCCACTGGTGCTGCCAGTGTCATACGGCTCTGGCGGAGGCGGAAATCGAGTATGCCGATGAATCTTCCCCTTCGATTTACGTGAAGTTTCCTCTCGTCGACGATCCCGGCATCGAAGCCCTACGAGGGAAAAAAGTCTCTGTCATCATCTGGACCACAACTCCCTGGACGATTCCGGCAAACCTTGCCATCAGCCTCCATCCCGACTTTCGCTATGCCTGCGTGGCGGTTTCGGAGGAGGAAGTGTTCCTTCTGGCGGCCGATCTCGTCGAATCCTGCATGAAGGCATTCGGCATCACTGGATGGCGAACGCTTGCAGAAGTGTCTGCATCGGCGCTCGAAAACCTGCGTTGCAGGCATCCGCTGTATCCAAGAGACAGCATTATCATTCTGGGCACCCATGTGACCCTCGATGCCGGAACCGGATGTGTCCATACCGCCCCCGGTCACGGTCGGGAAGACTACGAAGTGGGTCTGAAGTACGGCCTCGACACGCTGTCTCCCGTGGATGACGAAGGCAGGTTCACGGCGGAAGCGGAAGGTTTCACCGGGCAGTTCGTCTTTTCGGCCAACAAGGCCGTCATCGCCCGATTGCAGGAAGTCGGAGCCTTGGTTGCATCCGGAACCATTTCCCATTCTTATCCCCATTGCTGGCGTTGCAAGAAGCCCGTCATTTTCCGCGCCACCCCGCAGTGGTTCATTTCCATGGAGAAGACGGGTCTGCGGCAACAGGCGCTGGAAGCCATCGATACCGTGCAGTGGATTCCGAGCTGGGGAAGGGAGCGCATCTACGGCATGATTCAGAATCGGCCCGACTGGTGTGTTTCGCGCCAGCGAACCTGGGGGGTTCCGATTGCCATGTTCATTTGTGCGGACTGCGACGAGGCTTTGATGACCCAGCAGATCAGCGATCACATTTTCCAGCTCTTCGAGACCCATGGTGCAGACATCTGGTTCGAGCGACCGGCCGAAGAGCTCATGCCTGCAGGTATCACCTGCCCGAAGTGCGGGGGAAGCCGGTTCCGGAAGGAAACCGACATTCTCGACGTCTGGTTCGATTCCGGTGTTTCCCATGCCGCCGTTTTGGAAGACCGCCCCTATCTCGAATGGCCCGCAGATCTCTATCTCGAAGGGAGCGATCAGCATCGCGGCTGGTTCCACAGCGCCTTGTTGACAGCCGTCGGCACCCGCAAGAAGGCCCCCTATCGGGCCGTTCTCACCCATGGGTTCGTCGTGGACGCCGAAGGCAAGAAAATGTCCAAATCTCTGGGAAACGTCATCGCTCCCAAACAGGTCATCGACCGCTATGGTGCGGAAGTGTTGCGCCTCTGGGTATCGGCTTCGGACTACCGCGACGATATTCGGATCTCGGACGGCATTCTGGGGCAGCTGAGCGATGCCTATCGCCGCATTCGAAATACCTGCCGATTCATCCTGGGCAATCTCTTCGATTTCGATCCTGCTGTGCATCGGGTCGGGTGGGAGCACCTGACAGGTATCGATCGCTACGCCCTGCTGCGGCTGCAGCATCTCGTCGCCAAAACCCGCAAGGCGTATGAAGCTTACGATTTCCACATCGTTCATCATGCCCTGTACCAGTTCTGCACGGTGGATCTGTCGGCCTTCTATCTCGACGTGTTGAAAGACCGGCTTTACACATCTTTGGCGGACTCGGCGGAGCGACGCGCCGCCCAGACCGTCATGTTCGACATGTTGGATGCCATGGTGCGGCTCATGGCCCCCATCCTTCCGTTCACGGCCGAGGAAATCTGGGAATTCATGCCTGCATGGCCGAACAAGGAGGCCAGCGTTCACTTGACCCTGCTTCCTGAGGTGGATGAACGCCTCAAGGATCCCGAGCTCGAATCCGATTGGGACAAACTGCTCGACATTCGCTCGGCCGTTCTCAAGGCGTTGGAAGAGGCCCGTGTCAACAAGGTGATCGGCCATCCGCTCGATGCCGAGGTTCATTTGAGCGCATCCGGGGAATCGTTCGAGCTTCTCGACAAGTATCGATCGGAGCTTCAAACGATGTTCATCGTATCCCGGGTATCGCTGGCTTCGGGAGATTCCGAACTCGATATCCGTGTTACCAGGGCCGAAGGAGCCAAATGCGCCCGCTGCTGGGTATATGATCCGGCTGTTGGGGAAGATGTCCCCCTTGGAGAACTTTGTCCTCGCTGCAGAAAGACGGTCGAACACCTTGAAGCTGTCCATTGATCGATCCTCTCTGCGCGTGCTGTTTGCGATCGTGGTGGGCGTCGTCCTGGTGGATCAGGTGACCAAGGCAATGCTCTTACAATCCCTTCCCACGATGGGGTCGGTCATTGCGGTGATTCCGGGGTTTTTCGACATCGTTCATGTGCGGAACCCCGGAGGAGCTTTCGGCATGTTCGCCGGAAAGAGCCCTGCCTTACGTGCTTTTTTCTTTTTGGCGATATCGGGAATCGCTGCCGTCCTCATGACGGTGTTCTATATTCAGGTTCCACAGCGTTTTCGATGGCTGCGCGCCGGCTTGGCACTCGTCATCGGGGGAGCGGTCGGCAATCTCATCGATCGCATCCGTTTCGGCGAAGTCATCGACTTCATCGACCTGTATGTCGGTCAATGGCATTGGCCGGCCTTCAATGTGGCAGACAGCGCCATTACCGTCGGCATGGGGATCGTGGTGCTCCATGTGCTGACCAACCGCCTTCCGGAATAACCGACATGCATCCGATTCTATTTCAGATCGGTCCGATCACCCTCTACACCTATGGGTTGATGCTGGCTGTCGCTTTCATCGTCGGGATCACGATCGCCAAGAAGGAGGCGGCCCGTGTCGGCATCGATCCCAACCAGATTCTGGATCTTTCTTTTTACATCCTCGTATCTGCGGTCGTCGGATCTCGGCTGCTCTTCGTTCTGACCGATCTTCGACGCTTCATCGCCGATCCGATCGAGATCTTTCGGATATGGAACGGCGGCCTTGTCTTTTACGGCGGCTTTATCGGAGCCGCCCTGACCGTCGTTTTCTATCTGCGGCATACGGGGCTTGCCTTTTGGAAAACGGCGGATGTGCTGGCGCCTTCCGTCGTTCTGGGGCAAGCCATCGGCCGCATTGGGTGCTTCAATGCCGGATGTTGTTACGGAAAGGTGTGTGAACTGCCGTGGGCCGTCACCTTCACCGACCCGAACAGTCTTGCCCGCCTGAACATCCCTCTTCATCCCACGCAGCTCTACGAAGCCATCGGCAATCTGCTGATTTTTCTCATCCTGTGGTTTCGACGAAAATCCACGGCCTACGAGGGACAAACCTTCGTGCACTATCTGGTTTTTTACGGGGCCATGCGGTTTGTGGTGGAAATCTACAGAGGGGATTTTCGGGGCGACACCTATTTCGGTGTGTTTTCGGTTTCCCAGCTGATCGGGATGGGCATGATCGGCATCGGAATAATCCTGAATGCGATGAGACGGCGGCAGGGGGGATGAGAAAAGCAAGAAACGGGTATGGAAGTGCGTAGTGCGGAAGTGTGGAAGTGCGTGTGAAGAAAGTGGTGTAAACACCTGTTACGATGTTTCGTTAATCCTGAACGAAAGGGTTAACACTCACCCACCTGCCGAAATCCCGGCATCGCAAGAAAATCGGATCTCCCCCCCCCGATTTTCGGGTATTTCCGGGCCTGAGCAAGGAGGCGTGCCCGCCTCCTTGCGTCTCACCGGAGACGCACTGACTTTTTGCGAGCCCATCATGGTTTGGATCGCACCTTTGGTGAACTCAGCGACGCATCCTTGGCATACCCATTGCATAGGTTTGCAGCAGGGTATGTGGTTACCTCTCTTACCTCCATCTTGGCTGGGTGACGTCAACCAGTCTCCTCCGGGCTGGTTGACACCCGGGCGCTTCCTGAAGGGTGCCCGAAAGCCCGCCACCTGTCCGACAGCACCTACCGTCCTTCATTCCATTTCCTCAAGTTGAATCGAAAAGCGTCTCATCTTCAAGCCGTTTTTTGCACAGAACTGCCGAACTTCGTTCAGACGGTTGTCGAACGCCTCTTCTTTAAAGGAAACAAGCACCCCTTCAATCCGGTGCTGTTCCTGTAGGGTCGGTAGATCCGCGAATCCTCCCAGCACCGGATAGCCCTGCAGGTTCTTGCCGACTTTCAACGGATCGTCGTCGATGAAACCGATGGGGCGAAGACCCAGAGACGGGTTATGCAGAATTTCCCGCAGAAGCAGCTCTCCTCCTCTTCCGGCGCCGTAAATCAATACGCTTTCACCGGCTAAGGTGTTGCGCAGCATGGCATCTCCGGCCAGACGGAAAAACCCACGGGTTCCCAGCAGGGCTGCTGTCGTCAGCAGCCAGTCGATGAGAAAGGCACCCTTCGAAAAATCCGAAAACCGATACACGAACGTCACCGCTGCGATGGAAAGCAGGGAGCCGAGGGTGCTTGCCTTGAGATAGACGGCAACATCGTTGGAGCTCATGACCCCCCACAGCCCTCGATAGACCCCGACGATGTAAAAGATGAGAAGCTTACAGGCGATGACGATGGGAAGCGACTTGAGAAAAACCCGGAAGTAGAAGAGAAAGTCGGTCGCGCTGAACCGGAGGCGGTAGCACAGATAATAGGAGAAGGCTACCAGGCCGAGATCCAGGATGACCAGCAAAATTTGGCGCTTATAGGTCCATTCGACCAGAATCGGCGTGAAGGCTTTCCCCCGAAGCAAGGAAAATTCCTTTTCGGGATAAACCCGCAACTGAGACAGATAGACGCCCAAGAGAAGAACGGCCACCACGACCGGGACAAGAACCGACGGGACGCTCATGGTATCGCTTCGATGGACGAAGAGGGCGGCAAGGCCCGATCCGACAGCGATGCCATAGAGGACCAGCACGGCGTTGCGTTCGCTGAGACCCACCAGAACGAGCCGATGGGATGTATGGTCCTTCCCTCCCATCGATGCCTTTCGGCCGCTCAGAATTCGGATCAGTGTTACCAGGGTTGTATCGACGATGGGGACCAAGGCGACAAGGATCGGAATCGATACTCGAGACAGGGTGGACAGGGGGGTGGTCTCGGCATAAACGAGTGAGAGCAGGGAGATGAGAAAACCGATCGTCAGGCTGCCGCAATCGCCCATGAAAATCGAGGCCGGATTGAAGTTGTAGATCAAAAATCCCACCAGTGCGCCGGCCAACATCCAGGCTGCAGCCGAAGCCACCGGATGAAGCGGCGTCAGCAACAGGGCAAGAACGGCTGCAGCGATGGCTCCGACCCCGGCGCAAAGGCCGTCCATGTTGTCGAGCAGGTTGAAGGCATTGGTGATACCGACCACCCAGAAGAGGGTGACCATGGTATCGAGGGTGAGGGATACGAACCATTTGAGCCGAAAACCGAGAAAGGCGATGAAGGAAGCCACCAGAATCTGGCCCAGGAGCTTGGTCTGGGGTTTCAACCGAACGATATCGTCCACCAGTCCCACAGCGAACACCAAACTCATACCGAGCCATGCAACAAAGGCGAAGGACGGCTGAAATTCGGGGGATTCAGGGAAGAAAGAAACGGCGCCGATGTCGAACACATCGAGCCGGATCAACATCGGAAGTGAGACGGCGGCATAGATGGCGATACCGCCCATGAGGGCGGTCGGTTTCCGATGCCATCGATCCTGGGTGGGATAGGCCAGCCATCCGTATCTGCCTGCGAGCCATTTGACGACAGGGGTCAAGAGGGCACACAGCGCTATGGATAAGGCGGCATTACCGAGAATCATGGTCGTGTGAAGGGCTTTCTCTGGATGTTGGAGGACGGTGGGATGGATTCGGACTCATGAGCCCATGAGTCGATCGCGGCGCTCAGGTGCGACAACCCGGTGGAACCGGGCCGACATTGCCCGTCCATGCCAGAAACCGCGCCAGCGTGGATTTCAGGTGTGCCCACCACCGAGCGATGAAAGAAGATGTCAGGCCCACAACACCCGTTCCTTGTCTGCCTGCCGTTCAACCACTTCCCCGACCACAACGGCCTTCTCTCCCATTCCGGCGCAACGCTCGATGACATCGTCCACATGGGATTCCGGAACGACGAGCATCATGCCGATCCCGTTGTTGAAGGTGCGCAGCATTTCCTCTTCCGGTACCTGACCAGCCTCCTGAAGGAAAGTGAAAATGGGTGGCCTGCTCCACGAGGCTTTCCGGATCAGGACGCCGCATGCCTGAGGAAGGACCCGTACGATGTTTTCGGTGATCCCCCCACCGGTGATGTGGGCGATTCCATGAATGGGCAGATCCCGGATCAGTTTCAGGATGGTATCGACATAGATGCGGGTAGGGGTGAGCAGCTCTTCGCCCAGCGGCTTTCCGAGCGCTTCGATGTATTGATCGATTCGCAGGTTCAACACATCGAAGCAGATTTTTCGAACCAGCGAAAACCCGTTGCTATGCAACCCGCTGGATGCCAGACCGATCAGTTTGTGACCGACGCGTATCTCGGAGCCGTCGATGATCTTGTTGTTGTCGACGATGCCGACGGCGAATCCGGCCAGATCGTACTCGTTTTCGGCATAGATGCCGGGCATTTCAGCCGTTTCTCCACCGATGAGGGCACAACCGGCCTGTTTGCATCCTTCGCCGATGCCCGAGATGATCTGGATGGCGATTTGTTCGTCGAGTTTTCCCATCGCCAGATAATCCAGGAAGAACAGGGGCTTGGCTCCTTGCACCACGACATCGTTCACGCTCATGGCCACCAGGTCGATGCCTACCGTGTTGTGGACCTGCATAAGGAAGGCAATCTTGAGCTTTGTGCCGACCCCGTCGGTGGAGCTGACCAGGATGGGCTTTTCCATGTTGGTGGTGTTCAGGGAAAAAAGCCCTCCAAAACCGCCGATCTCACCCATGACGCCTGCTCTTGGCGTTTGAGAGGCGATTTGCTTGATCGTTTTCACCAGATCGTTGGCTTTGTCGATATCGACTCCGGCATCTGCATAGGTCAACGGTTTCTGCATTGTCTACCCCATGAAAGAAAAGAAAAGCGTTCTGGAAATGGTCTCCAGGATTCAAGCTTACAAGTAATCGAATCAAGTATCGATATTGGATTCAAAAGTCAAAAGTTTTTTAAGATGACGGGATTCCGGTAAAATAGGTTGGACTCGTAACAAGTTAGTGAGGCTGCAGCGAGCCGCATGGGTACGGGCACACCTTTTTCGCTGCATCGGAAAAACTCAGCCGCCCGATCTCGTAAGGGCCGGGCATGGTGCCAGACGCTCCAGGGAAGAGCATCTCCTGGAAATGGCAAGTTTTTCAAATACAAGCCGAAGTGTTTTGCATGCCCGGCCCAACGATCTCCGGCGGCTTCAAACAAGTTTCCGCTGCAGCATCAAAAGGCGTACCCGCCCCCATGCTCAGGCCCGGAGATACACCCAGAATCAGAGGTACAGCTGCTTTTTGCGAGTCGATCATATGGACGGCTTCGAAAAAAGGCCGCAGGCAAGGAGTGCAAATCCTGAGGAGTGAGGCGTACTTAGACGTACGCCGCAACGACGAGGGATGCAGCACGACGCAGCATCCGGCCTTTTTTCGAAGTCGTCAAACATATTCGGGCTACTGTATCCTTTACTTTTGACATGGTTCCCAATCTATTGTATGAACCTGCCATTTCCTTAAAGCCCACATTCCACACCCATTTGAAGCGTTATCCGGATGATTTTATCGGAAAAG